>CAYJNV010000009.1:0-22902 GCA_964370975.1 uncultured Caldilineaceae bacterium
AGTGTGAACTTGCCGCCGTCGCCGTGGAAGATGAGCACCGCGCCCTGTGTCCCCTTTGGCCCGAAGCCGATGTCGCTCACGATGACGGGGAGCGCGAGCACATCCTGCCGGGCATCGCCGTTGAAGTCGCCGAAGACGACCGCGCCGCGCTTTGCGGTGAGCGCCTTGCAGCCGGAAAGCCACTCCTCAACGGCGCTCTTGTCGCGCCCTGCTGCCGAGAGGATGGCGGGCAGCCTCGTGGAATAACCAGAGAGCGACTCGGGGCAGGCTGTTGGGTCCTCGTCGTCGGCAGCGGGCGCGTCGCTTTGTGCAACAGGGCTGTCGCTCATGGCGACCGCACTGGCATTGCTGAGTGCGGCCGCCGCGCCTGCCAGTCCGGCGCCGGCGGCGGGCAGCAGCGCTGCTGGTTCGGCCCCCGTGTCCACATCGAGCACGGGGCAGACATCGTTGGGGCCAAAGCCTGGGTTGGCGTAACCGTAGTCGGCAAGGAACTCGTAGGTTGCCGTGTTGGCCGCGGCAAAGTCGTTGACCGCCTGGCACGCCTTGGGGATGCTGGGGCTTTGCGCATAGGCATCGAGCCAAACCTGCCCGGCCTCGCTGAAAACCGAGGTCGTGTAGATTGCGCTGATGCTGCCGATCAGGTCGCCTGCGATTTCGGGAACGCCCTGGTAGGCGGCCACAAGCGCAAGCCTGAAGAGCGCGAAACTGCGCAGTTCGGCTTCCTCGTCGGGGCGCGTCCAGCAGGTTTCGAGTGTAGGATCGGTGGCTGCTTTCGTATAGAGCTGCTCAAGCGCCGTGAGATCGGTAGTGGGCAAGTTGAGGAAGGCGGCGTTGGCATCAACCACGGCAAAGTAAATGCAGTCGCTTTGGGCAAAGGTGCGGTCGAGCAGTGCGTAGGGGGCGCCCGCCACGCTGCCCCAGGTTTCGGTGCGGGCGCGCTGCGGCCCGGCGCCGGCGCTGCCGTAGATGCCGCCCTCGAGGATAATCTCCTCACCCTGGCCCGCCTCGCTCACATCGTCGAGGCTGTAGTCCGCATAGGCCATGGTAATGACTTCGTCGGTCCAGTTCACCCATTCGGCGCCATCCCAACTGCGCACATGGATTGTGTCGAAACAGGTGCTGGCGCCGCAGGTCGTGTCGGCGTAGACGATGTCGGCCAGGCCGTCGGCGTTGATGTCGCCGCTGTCAATCAGCGTGACCTTGCCGTCGGCGCGGGCGCGCAATGACTCGACAAAGCCGTTGTTGCCGAAGGTGAAGAGAATCATGTCGCCAGCAGAGGCGTTTTCGGGCGCGTTGGGGTCGGCGTAGAGCACCATCAGTTCGTCGGCGCCATCACCGTTGAAATCCTGCACAATGAGGCCGTCGTCCACGTCGGAGCCGCAGTCACGCAGGTAGGTGCGGAGCCCCTCAATGCCGAAGTCGGCGTTGTTGAGCACGGCGTTGATCTGCGCCGGATACTCGGTGAAGACGGCCGGGCAGTTGATGCCGATCTCCGTCTCGGGCGTCTCGGTGGGTGTTGGCGAGGGCTCGAGTGTCTCGGGAGGCGCATCGCCAAGGCCGGGGATGCTGGGCGTGGGCGACGGCGTGAGCGTCGGCGTGGTTGTCGGCGATGGGGTTGGCGACAGCGTGGCGGATGGCGTTACGCCTGGCCCGGGTGTCGCGCTGCGTGTGGACGATGGCGTGGGCGTGAAGTTCGCTCCCTGGGCGGCCGTATCGGGCAGGCCGTCGCTTTGTGGATCTTCCAAGGGCGCCGGCGGTATCAGCAAACTCACGCCGCGCGCGAGCACGAGATCAGCGCGTACGGCATCGGGGTTGGCGGCTCGCAGGAGGCGGGCCGGGACGTCATACTTGGCGGCAATGCTGTTCCACGATTCGCCCCCCTGCACCACATGCGTGATTGCAGTGGGCGCAGGGGCCGGCCGCGCGGCCGTGGCGCTTGCCCTGGGCGTTGCACCACTGGCCGCACGTGTGGGCGGTACAGTTGGTGCAACCGTGGGTGGCGCAATGTTGATGGTCAGCACATCGCCCACACGCAAGACGTCGTTGGGGCGCAGGAGTTGCGAGTTGTCTGCCTGCAATTGGCGCACGCTCAAGCCCACCGCGCGCGCGATCACGCCCCAGGAGTCGCCTACCTGGACCGTGTATTCGTAGCTTGTGGCCGCTGTAGGGCTGGATGCGCGTTGGGTCGGCGTTGCCGTGGGCGCGTCCTGGGCTTGCGCAACATCCAGGCTTTCGAGCGCGCCGAGGCCAATCAGGAGTGCAAGTGCGGCGGCAATCAGCCAACGCAAATAGCTGCTTCGGGGTTGTTTTGGATCCCGCGGGGGCAGTGAGCGCAGCGGCGAGTTTTCCATGGTCGGTTCCTTTGCTGTGACGTAGTCGATGATGTAACCGAGTGGCGGCGATGATATGCGATTGCTGGTATGACGCGGGAGTTTCCCTCACGATTGTCGGGTTGAAGTCTGCTACTCTCACTGATCAGTGATCAATGATCAATGATCATTGCTGTCTCGACCTATTGAAGCGTCGCGTCCGTTATCTTTTGCACGACCTGCACCCAGGTTTGGCCGGGCTTGAGCGGAATGGGCGCATCGCCGGCGCCCAGCCAGCGGGGCGGCGCCTTGTCATCGGCGCGCCAGGTGCCTTCGTAAACCTGCCCGTCGCGCAGCACACGCAGGTCGCCATACTCAAAGAGCTGTATGTCCACGCCGAGGGTGCCGTTTACATCCTCGATGATGTTGGTCAGCGTGTGCGTGGCGGCGGCGATGACGACATTGCTTGCCACAATCGGCTCACCCGTTGCCAGGTCAAATTGCTGTTGTCCACCCTGGAAGCGCAGGTAGCCGCCCGCCGCCGAGTCGTACTTCCACTGCACATTGTTGCCGCCCGGATAGGCAATCGAGATGGTGCTGGAGGCCGGTGCGCTGCCGTCGGGGGTCGTGTCGCTATAGGGAAAGCCCGGGCGACTCCACTCTTTCTCAACCCATGTGCCGCCAGTCCAGTTGTTCAGGACGCTGACGCAGTATTGCAGGTCGGGATTCTTTTGGCAAGCGGCCAGTTTGTCGGCAACCCAGCGGCGCACACCCGCAGGGCTGGCCTGCATGCGTGTGCGGTAGTCATTGCCAATGCTCTGGAAGTAGAGGTTGGCGTTTGGGTCGTCGATGTCGGAATCCACATAGGGGAAGCCGACTTCGTTCTTGAGCAGATAGCGCACGGCGTCGCTTGCGCCCGAGCACGCGAGGATGCCGTCAAAGCTGTAGAGGAACTTGATGTTGGGCAGGCGCGCCGAGCGCACAGGCCCCACACGGTCGGGATCCTTGCTGTGGTACATGGCGGTCAGGCGTGTGAGTGCAAAGCCGTCGACGATGTACTCGTAGACAACATCCGCCTGGCTCAGGCCGTAATGCTGGGCGCGCCCCGCCGCATCATTGTTGATGCAAATGAAGATGGGGTGGCGTTTGAGCGACGCCGGGTCCGCCACGGGCAGCCCCGTGAAGGGGGCCTTGTTGGAGGGCGTGGGTGTCGCGGTGGGCGAAACGCTTGTGGGCGTGGGCCGGGGCGTATCCGTTGCCGCGACGACGATCACGGGGGTTTTGGTGGGAGTCGGTGTCGGCGCGGCGCTGGCTCCCACGCGGGAGCATGCGCCGCTCAACAGAGCGACTGCAACCAGGGCGGCGACGAGAAGACGGTGCGGGTGCATCAAGATGGCTTTCAAGGCTGAAGGAACGGGCGCGGCTGACGTGTGCAAGCAGACGATAGGAAAACGAAGCTACGGCGCAACGCCCTGCCACGTCGAATCCAATTATAGCAGCAGCCGAAGCGATGCCAAAACGGTTGATGGGTGATTGCCGGCGGCGTCTGCAACGTCAGGGCGTCTTGCCGCCTCTGCAAGTGGCGGTAATTTGACCGAGCGCCGCCGCCGCGGTAGAATCAATATTCGGTTTGGCGACGTAGCTCAGACGGTTAGAGCGAGGGCTTCATAATCCCTAGGTCCCGTGTTCAATTCACGGCGTCGCCACTCTTCCAAATGTGTAGTTGGTTTCGCCACACACAGCGCCACATCTTGTGCAGCCGTCCCTTTCACGGAAGGGGCGGCTTTTGTGTTACAGCGAGGGACTCACCCAATTCGGGAGGCGCTGGAAATGTTTCTTCTCGACTGCGAGGCGCGCCGGCTCACGCCCGCCACTCGAGAGTTCTATCGAGCGAAGCTTGCAATCTTCGTGCGCTGGTGCGCTGAAGAGCACATCGAGAATCTCAACGAGCTGACGGCGCACGATATCCGCCGCTTTCTAGTGCACATCCTGCGCCGCGGCCTGAGCGGGCAGTACCAGCACAACCTGGCGCGGGCAATCCGCGCCTTTCTAAACTACTGCGTGCGCGATGCGCTGCTCGAATCGTCGCCCATTGCCCAGGTGCAGATGCCCTGGATGGAGCGCAAGGTGCCGGAGGCGCTCAGCGCGCATGAGTTCAACGCTATCCTGCGCAGCCGCGACTGCGCACGCGACCGCGCCATCTGTCTGTTTCTGCTCGACTCGGGCGTGCGCGCGAGCGAACTGCCGGCGCTGAATCTGGGCGATGTCGATCTCAAGAGCGGCGCGATGACGGTCAGGCTGGGCAAGGGGCAGAAGGGGCGCACAACCTATGTGGGCGCCGCCACGCGCAAACAGTTGCGGCGCTACTATACGGAGCGCACCACAACGAGGGACGACGATCCGGTTTTCATTGCGGAGAAGGGCAGGGGGCGGTTGACGCAGGGCGGGCTGGTGCAGCTGATGGAACGGCTGCGCAAGCGCTCGGGCGTGGCGCTCCGCACCTGCCACACGTTCCGGCGCACCTTTGTCATCACCTGCCTGCGCAACGGTATGAACCTCTACATGCTGGCGCGCCTGATGGGGCACGCGGACATTACCGTTCTGCGCCCCTATCTCGCGCTGGTCGAGGATGACCTGCAGGATGCACACACATGCTACGGCGCGGTGGATCGCATGCTGCGCTAGCGGCGCATCGTTGTTCAGGACAACTGTTCAGGATATGTCAGCGTCATCGAAGCCGTGCGGATCCTCGAAGGGCAGCGTCTCAGCCTGGCGGATGGCGCTGCGCACGCGCCGCTCATCCTGGTTGCCGTAGATCAGCAGCGTGATATTGACATCGGCATGGCCAAGCGCCTGCGAGACGATCTCGGCGTTGATGCCGCTGTCGAGCCAGGCCTGGGCGGCGCGGTGGCGAAAGGCGTGCAGGTTGTGGCGGCCGCGGATGCCGGCCCGCTTGGCCAACCGATCCACCATCTGGCGGACGCCGTCGGCTGTCAGCGGCCAGCCGTTGACATTCAGCCACAGCGCGTCCTGCCCAGTGGCAGGACGCTCCCGCAGGTAGGCCTGGATCGCGTCGATGCTGGCCTGACCCAGAAAGACCTTGCGCCAGCCGCGCTTTCCGTTGACCCAGACCGTGCCGTGGCGCAGATCGAGACGCTGGATGTCAATGCTGACAAGCTCACCGGCGCGCATGCCGGATGCCGCCATCACGGTGATGATGGCATAGTCGCGTGCGCCCGAAGCCTGGGCGACCGCCCACAGCGCGCGCAAGTCTTCCGGCGCGCTGGCCTTCATCTGGACGGGGCGCATATCTTTGGGCGCACGCAGATGGTCAAAGGGGTTCTCCGCCACCAGCTTCAGGCGCGCCATGGCTGTCCAGAGCGTGCTCATGGCGCGCAGGCTGTTGTGCAGCGAGGCTGGTGCCAGCGTCCGTTTCTGGCTGGGCCAGGTGGTGGCGACGCCCGCTGCGCTCTCGGCAATGTACAAAGCCAAGCAAGGCGTGGATGAGTTACTTGCCCGTCACCAAAGCGGCGACTGGGGTGAGGTGGGCAACGAGGACTGGGACGAGAACGAGCTTTTACTGCGTGAAGGCTATCGGCTTTTCACCGTCTATCGGCTCGTCTCGGGCGAGCGGGTTTGGATCATCACGGAAGCAGACCGCAGCGCCACAACGCTGCTCTTGCCGGAAGACTACTAAGTGCCGCATCCTGCAAGTGACATGGTTTTTCGTAGCGGCTGCTTTAGCTGCCGTACTGACCAATCGCACCGTGACTAAGACGAACGGCGCCTGAAGCCGCCGCTACGAATCCGCGATATACTTGCAGGATGCAGCAATTAGGAAAGACCGCCGCCGCTGCATAAGGTCTAGCCGGCGGTCGGGACGGGTCCCGCTGGCGAGTGGAGCGGACGAACAGTAGGCAACGTCGCGACCAGCGGCTCAGCGTGCAACACGAACCGCCACGCTCGCATACTTTGGCCGCCTCTATGCTTGGCTGCGCCGTTGGCTGCCTCAGATCCCTGCTAACAGACGTCTTGTCGGACGCGATCATGAATGGCCGTAGCAGGCGTCCCAACACGCTCGCACACAGGTGGCGTACGACGCGCCAATCGAGTGCATGCACCACGGCTTGCACGCTTCGTAACAGGCAACCTGTTGCGGAACGTCCCGCGCGCCTGTCACACCAGACCGGTAGGGCCGCAGCACCTGGTCACTCTGGGACGGCTGGAAAGCAGGCGGCGCCAAACCCACAGCGCGACGCTCGGTTGCGCTTGCGGCCTGAGGAGGCAATCTCATGGCATTCTCCCCCTGTGACGGAAATCCCTAGACAGGATGGTACACCCCACAGATCAGCGCGCACACGTCGCCGCAATTGGGCAGATGCCAGATGTCTATGCAATCCTGCGCACAGCGGAGCATGCACCAGAAGTGGTTCCAGTCTGCGCCGTCCGGCGGCAGGGTCTTGTTGCCCTGTGATAGGCCAAGGGCAGCCGGCGCGACGCCCACAAAGCGCGATCGTGCACTCTGTGCGGATTGAGGCGGCAGTCTCATGGTGAAATCCTCCGTGAACATGATGCAGTCGCGGGGCAGTGACTTCATGGGCGCGCCGGGAGGCTCATGCGCTGCGGACGACGCACACGTCAGGCCTACTGCGCGTCAATCCTAATTGCTACATATATCCCGGCATTTCAAGTCGCAGTACTCTTCTGGTTGCCCCAATCTCAGGTAGCACCAATCAAAACACTTGAGCCAGCAGAGATTGTCCACTCCTTCTGAACCACCGTCTCCCCTGCCATATGGGTCTAACAACGTAAGTCTACGTGACGGATGCAGAGCGGCCGGCGCAATGCCCGCAGATCGAGTGCGAGCGATGTCTGCTGACTGAGGCGGCAGTCTCATGGTGCAATCCTCCGTGAACATGATGCAGTCGTCGGACCATCATTTACCCGCATTGCTGCCGGCACTTCATGTCACAGTACCAACCCGGCATACCGTGGGCCAGGAAGCACCAGTCGAAACACTCGCGATAGCAGCGATAGTTCCCCCCATCTGAACCACCCTCTCTCCTGGTATGTGGGTCTATCACCGTAAGTCTGCGTGACTGGGTGAGAGCGGCCGGCGCGATGCCCACCGATCGGGCGCGAGCAAAGTCTGCTAACTGAGGCGGAAGTCTCATGGCGCAATCCTCCGTTATACGCCTACGGCCATCGGGCGGAGAACAAGGTTGGAACGAACGGGTGATAAGCCCCCAGTCCGCGGCAGGTCAGTGCGGCCCGCAGAACCTTCTACAGTCTTCCAGGCAGATTTCGATCGGCATGCCCCAGTGATGACACAGTTCCATGCAGCGCGGGAAGCAGTCGGGCGGCGTTCTAGAGTACGGCTCGACGACCTTGAGCCTTTGTGACGGATTGAGGTTGGGCGACGCCACACCACCCAACCCGGAACGAGCGGCGCTTGCTGATTGAGGCGGTAGTCTCATCGTCTCCTCCATGGAAGCAAATGCGATGATCACCCTAGAAGAACACCACCGTGCAACCGGCCCGACACTGGGCTTCGCACTGATAGATTGGAGAGTAGCTCATATAGCACTCACGCATGCAGTTGTGGTAGCAGATGATGTCCAGGTATTCCGTGATCCCTGGCAGGGTGCGGTCCTGTGAAGGGCTGACGGCAGATGGCGACCCTCCCACCGACCTGGAGCGAGGATTGCTTGCGGACTGAAACGGTAGTCTCATCGTTCACTGCTCCTTGGAGACACACTTTCGTGTCGGGCAATAATGAAGTGGCAGGCCCACAGGTAAGAAGCTCAAGTTTCTCCGCCACGCCTTGTGCTTGTTGCCGCGCAGGCGCAACCGAGCCGAAATCCGTTGGACGCGGCCAACGGGCGTTCAGTCAAATGCGTGTCAGTGGTGCACCACCGTACAACCGGCCCTGCATAGGGTGTCGCAACGAACAAGCTGAGAGACGATCGAATAGCATTCAATAACGCAGTTGTGGTAGCAGATGGCGTCCAAATGCTCGACTCCGGCTGGCAGGTAGCTGCGCTCTTGTGATGGGTTGATTGCAGCCGGCGCAGTTCGCGCAGTGCGAGTGCGAAAGTCGAACTGCGGCGGAAGTCTCATGCTTCGGCCCTCCACAGAATTGCGTGCGGTCGGCGTGCCGTGATCTGCTGGTCGCCAACCTCTTGTCGAATGAGCGCCCGCATCCGTGCAGGCTAGTACGAGGCCCAGGAGCGCACCGGACCCACCGTGATCGGCACCACGCTGCGCACATCCACAGAGATGCGAAAGACCTGATTCGCCCGTCCGAGCCGATCGCGCGGGGAAAAGAAGGTCAGCTGAACATCCCATGTGTCCGACCCCGGCCGCGAAATGGGGCTGCGCACGACTTCGATGCCGCGCAAAGCCAACTCTTCGCGGGCCGCCGATTCGAAGACCTGGCTGACCTGGAAGGCGTTGGTGGCGGCGAAGTTGACGGCCCGCTCTTGCGGCGTCACCCCCAGATTGCGCAGTTCGTAGTAGACGCGCTCCAGGAAGTTGTGTACATCCATCGCTCTCTTGTCAAAGGCTGCCTTCTCGTCCGCCTTTTTGGGCGCCTCCCCCAGCACGGCGTTGACAAGGTTGGGTGTTCGCCAGCTGAACATGCCGCGCGGCTCGGGCACGACGACCGGCACGACTTGCCCGGTGGACAACTGCGCGCGCCCCACCAGATAACCCGGCAGCGATACCCGGTCCACGCCCTCCCGCACCTGATCGCCCAGGAACTCGCGCAGGCGTTCGTAGGCAACGGTGGCATACGGGCCTCCGGGCTGCAGGGCATAGATGGGTGTGCCCTCTTGTTCCAGCGTCCAGATGAGGGCCGTTGCCTCATGGGGGCTGGCTTCGAGCATGGCGAGCAGTTGCAGCGGGTCGTTGGGATTGGCGCCATTGGGCATGGATCGAGTCAGTGAATCCTGTTGAGACTGGTTGCCAAAGTCATACCCAATCGTGCCGAGCGCATAGACCAGCGCCGGCCCTTCGCGCTTCTCTGCCGAATTCGCCTGGCTGGGCATGATGGCGGCGATGGTGCCCCACAAGGGCAAAGTTCCCATGGGAAGAGTGTCAATGCCGATGGATTGCGGCGCCGGCAGCCCATGAACCTGCTCGTTCTGCTCGAAGGATGGTCTCATCCCCACGGCGCTCTCCTCATTGTGCTGAAGGCGTTCGTCATTCTGCAACCGCTTCTCCATCGCGTTCCCCCTGTTGGCAAAGACACAACCGCAGTCCGAGGTTTGAGGCTGCCCTTCGGGTGATACAGCGGAAGGCGAGTTGACCGTACTCGTTCTTCCGGAAAGCGCCGATACCACGGCCTCGGCATGGGTGGCGACGTCAATGTCCTGATAGACCTGGACAATCGTTCCATCCGGTCCGATGACGTACGTCACGCGCCGGGCGCGCTCGTTGGCGTTGCTGCAGGCGCCGTAGGCCAGGCAGACGCTGCGGTCTGAGTCGGAGAGCAGGCGGTAGGGCAGGCGGTGCTCGGCGGCGAAAGCGGCGTTTTTCTCTACGGAATCGGTGCTAATGCCAAGAATCTGTATGCCGCTCTCTACATACTGGCGAAAGCGATCGCGGAATCCACATCCTTCCGTTGTGCAGCCCGGCGTGGAGGCCTCCGGGTAGAACCAGAGCACAACTGTCTCTCCCCGAAAGTCGCTCAAGCGAACCTCTCGCCCGCTGTGGTCCTTTGCCGCGAATTCGGGTGCAACGTCGCCTGCCTTCAGCATGGCAATCCCTCCGCTCTGCGCGGGGGCGTGCCGTGGTAGCCCTTCGGCGACAAACGCGTGTGCCCCGGCGATATTGAGGCTACCGACCAAAAAGGTGCGGCAGTCGTCGAATTCCTTGCCGTCACAGGGATGCGCACTGCGGAGAATGGCCTCGCGCACTGCGCCGCTATCGGGCTTCTCGCCCCGCTCAAGTTGAAGGCTGAGCAACAAGGCGGCCACGCCGGAGACGATCGGTGTGGCAAAACTGGTGCCTGAATGAGCGGCAACACCACCGCCCGGAACGGCCCCCACGATGTTCTCGCCTGGTGCAAGTACCCCCTTCGCTCGATAGGCGGCTCCCCAGTTGCTCTGCTCCATGGGCAGACCCCGGCGATCCATGGCCCCCACGGTGAGCACCGTGGGCACAGCCGCCGGAATGTGGAGACACTCGCATCCTTCGTTGCCGGCTGCAGCGACGACCAGAACCTGGTTTTCGGCGCAGAGGCGAAGCGCTGTCGCCAACAGCGGATGAGCTTCGTTCGAGGCAGTCGGTTCGCCGCCACTGATGTTGATGATGTGGGCGCCCTGTTCGACCGCCTGCGTAATGCCGCGCGCAAGGTCGATCTGCGAACAAGGGATGGGCGCGCCATCGGCTTGCTCTGCGAATATCGGCACAAGAAGGCCGCTACATCCTGGCGCGACCCCGTCGACGGGTCCACCGTGGCGGCCAAAGATTACGCTCGCTACATGTGTGCCATGTTGCGACGAGCGGCCCTGTTGCTCGGTTGCAGCGACGAGTGTCTCGACCTGGCGGAGACGGGCGCCTCTAAAGCAGGGATGCGACCGATCGACTGGACCATCGAGTACCGCGACCACAATCTCGGGGCTGCCTGTGGTCTCGGACCACAGGCGCGCCAAGCCAGGCCATGTCGTCCGTCGAGCCGGGATGTGACCTTCCAAGCTTGCGCCTCCCGAGTCATGCGGCAGGCCCGTCGGGGCAGGCCCGTCGGGACGGTCCCTTCAGAAGCTACAAACATAGCCAGGTTAAGGAGGTGAAGAAACAGAAGGATAACTGATCATATCTCTTATGTCAACATTGTACCTTTTATCACGAGCGAACACTGACACAACGGTTATCGGCAGGCCAAACCGATAGCGACGGTAGCACTGCGCACCGGTCGCGTCCTGCGGCACAGGTGGAAACGGTACAGCTGCGGACGCATGGATGGCTCAGACATAGTGATATCCATCATGGCCGTGACCTTGAGAGTGATCGCCATGTAATCGAAGTCCCCCGCTATTGAGAGAGGCCCACTGCTCAACTAATAACGAACCTTTATGACTATTCAGTGTACGAGAAATCATATAGACAAGCGACGTGACAGACGCCGAGCAGATTGCCGAACTGAAAAGTGAAATAGCCAGCCTCAAACAGTTGTTGGCTGAGGCAATTGCGACGGCACAGGGCTTGGCGCGGCGCGTGGCCGAGTTGGAAGCACAGTTGAAACAGGACAGTCATTATTCGAACTGGCCATCGAGTCGTGACAAGAAGCGGCGCAAACAAACCAGAAGCCTGCGCCAGACAAGTGGCAAGCAGCCGGGCGGTCAGGAAGGACACGGCGGCAAGACGCTCAAGCTGGTGACGGCACCGGACCATGTTGAGGTGCATCGACCCGCGAGTTGCAGCGGCTGCGGTTGTCTGCTGGACGGGCAGGCTGCTTCTCAACTTGATGCGCTGAACACGGAGCGCCGCCAGGTCTTTGACATACCTCCCATACAGTTGGAAGTGACGGAACATCGCAATGCGTCAGTGACCTGCTCGGTCTGCCACGTCACCAGCAGCGGTGCATTTCCTGCGGACGTGCAGCACACTGTGCAGTATGGGCCACACGTCAAAGCCTTCAGTGTCTATCTGAATCAGCATCAGATGGTGCCTTTGCAGCGCTTGCACGCACTGCTGGGCGAGTGGCTGCAAGCGCCGTTGTCGCCTGGGAGCATTGTGAACTGGGTGCAAGAGGCGGCCGCAGCGGTGGCGGAGCAGGTGGCCCGCATCCAGACGGGCTTGCAGCAGGCTCCTGTCGTCCACTGCGACGAGACAGGCCAGTACATCGCCGGCAAGCGTTTCTGGCTGCACGTGGCGGCCACAACGCAGGCTGCCATCGGGGAGGAGAAACGGCGCCTCACCAGAGGCCAGTCACCTCGACGGCGGACTTGGGCCATGCGGCCAGTCGCCAGCTTCGGTTTCGGACCCCGGGTCGTTGCCGTTTGGACGTCGGGAGCGCTGCGCCGCCCCGACTACCCCCGACCTCCCGACTGCGCCCGCTAGTTGACTCTTCGCTGGATGGGCGCTGCCGGTCTCCCGCCCCACCGAGGCTCGTGACAAAGCCACTTCGCACTCGGTGTGGGGGACTGCGAGATTCTGCCGCACGTTCAACACGGCGGCACCGGCGCCAAGCACTCATGAGTACTGAGCGCTTGACCGCCTGATCTCTGGGGCCGGGGGTAGTCGGAGCGGCTTGCGGTGGCGCTGTCGTTTGCCGGAGCCGTCCGACGTCCAGGCGACTGCCGGATTCCTCCCCGACCCTCCTCCGGCGTCGCCTTTCAAAGCGGTCAAGCTGGGCGCGGTGCGCCTGCGCTTGGCTGTTGTTTGCGACTGTCATGACAGGCGGTCTCGGAATGCAATCAGGGCAATGGGGGCAGTGCTGCGATGGCCCTTGTGACGCGCTGTAGTGGCACAGAGCGGCGCGTACGTTGCCAAGTCGATGCATTGGGGCGGTGGCAATAGTGGCGGACTGTGTCGGGGTTAACAGCGCGTTGATGACAAACTGGGGCTCCACCGCCGCTGAACAACAAATGACTCTGCCCGGCGACGACTTGAGCCTCGACACCACTAGGCAATCGACCCTGGCGCTCACAATCAATGCCCCGCCGGAGGTCATCTGGCAGTGGCTGGTCCAGATCGGCCAGGACCGCGCTGGCTTCTACTCGTACACCTGGCTCGAGAACCTCGTCGGGGCCTACATCCACAATACGGATGAGATTCGCCCGGAGTGGCAGCACCTGGACGTCGGGGATACGTGGCGGCTGGTGCCGTCTGACTATCTCTGGGGCGTGGGAAAAACAGCGATGAGTCCGGTGTTGATCAGCAAGCCGGGCCATGCGCTCGTTCTCGAGATGTTTGGGGCCCATGTCATCGAGCCAATCGACGATCACAGTTTGCGGCTGCTCGTGCGTAGTCAGTCGGGGCCGTCAAGCCTGGTGGCGACGATGATTGTGGAGCCATTGATCTTTACCATGGAACGGCGCATGCTGCTGGGGTTCAAGGCCCGCGCCGAAGGCCGCCCAGACACGCCCGCGGCGCTCATGGCAATCGCGCAGGCAGGCTGGGTTGCCGCGGGAATTGCCAACGCCGACCTGTTTTTGACGCAGCGCCGCCGCAGCTATTGGCTGACGCTGCCGGTGCTTGCCGCGCCGCCCGCGCTCGTGATGGCCGGTGACATTCAACCCGCACTTGCGGCGTTTCTCGCCGTCGGCATCGTCGTGCTCGGATTCCTGATCCTTGGCAGAAGCTGGTGGGGATCGCTCCTTGTGAGCGCTCGCTCGTGATGCTCACGCTGCTGCAGGCGACCAACGCCTACATTGCCAGCGGTCTTGCGTGTGCCCTGCTTCTGCTGGCGGCATTGGGTGTAATAATTGCCGGGCGCTCCAGCACTCTTGACGGTACGGCACGACGCGCCGCAGATCCATTAGGTACGTAGTAGCGGACAAGGGATGGAGTGAGACCGCTGCAGGTTGCCGATCTGTCTATACTTGCAAGCTTTCTGCCTGACTTCCTGACGTCAACCGCAGAGGCAGCCGCACTGTAAAGACCGTTTCGCCCGGTTGGGAGCGTACTGTAATTTCCCCACCGTGGCGCTTGACGACGATATTGTGCGAAATGTTGAGCCCCAGCCCCGTACCTTCGCCAGGAGGCTTGGTCGTGAAGAAGGGGTCGAAGATCAGTGGTTGCACCTCGGGGGGAATCCCCGGGCCACTATCAAGCACCTCCACCACCACCTGATCGCCCTCGCGCCGCGCAGCGATCGATAACACCCCCGAGCCCGCCAATACGGCGGCGGCATTGTCGATCAAGTTGGTCCAAACCTGGTTGAGTTCGCTGCTGTACGCCTCGATTACGGGCAGATCGGATGCAAAGTCGCGCTGGACGGTGACGCCGCGCAGCCTCGCGCGCATCATCACCAGTGTGCTCTCCAGCCCCTCGCGCACGTCCACATTTTGCACCGGGGCGCGATCGAGATAGGTGTAGGTCTTGAGCGCCTTGACGATGGCGGCGATACGCTGGGCAGCATCGGCAATCTCGTTATTGACGTCGAGCAAACTGCTGCTGCTTACGATCCAGGCTAGCGCCGCAGGCAAAACTTCCGGCGCAAACGCAGTCGCAAGCGCGTCGAGCGCCTCCGTGTTCACTCCGATGCTGACGAGGTCAGGCGCGAGAACCCAGCTTTCGCCGATTCCCTGTGTATCCAGCCAGGTGACGAGCGCGCTCTCAAGATCGCTGCGCTCGAGCATATCGAGGTCCATGCGGTGGTCGCTCCGCGCATCGACACGCGCCCGCAAGTCGGAGATCCCGCGCGACGCGCCGTCTGCATTCAGGGTGACTTCAGCGTCAAGATGGCGGCGAAAGGCATTGGGCGCCTGCTGCGCTCCGCGTTGGATGACGGCGATAGGGTTGTTGAGCTCGTGCGCCATGCCTGCGCTCAGGCGGCCCAGAGTCGCCAACTTCTCGCTTTGCCGCAGCATTACTTCCTGGCGGAGATAGGCCTGCTCAAGGTCGCGCAGCCGCTTGCGGCGCAGGCTGGCATTGAGGCGCGCCCGCAGCAGCACCGAGTTGAAGGGCTTGGACAGGTAGTCCTCCGCGCCCAGTTCGATGCAGCGCACGACCGCATCCAACTCGTCCACTGCCGAGATGACGATGACGGGGATGTGGCGCAACTCAGCATGCTCCATCATGTACGTGAGCACAGCGTAGCCATCCATTCCGGGCATGACAATGTCGAGCAGCACGACGTCGCAAGGGCGGGCGTGGAGCTCCTCGATCGCCTGTTCGCCGTCTTCGGCCAATCGTACACGATGTCCCTGCTGCTCAAGGCTGCGCTGCAGCGCCAACCGGTTCATGCGACTGTCGTCTACGACGAGGATGTCGCCGGCCTCGGCAGCGGGCAGGGCGCTTTCATGGCTCATAGGAAATTCCCGGAACGTAATGCGCAATGACATAGGGGGCGCGGGCGCGGCGGGCCCATTCGGACAATCCGGCGTGAAGCGACGCGGATCAGATGAAGCTGCGTCTGTCCGGATGCCATTTCACGCCTTCGCTTCGGGTCATCACGCTGGACGAAATCAAGCATCACGCAGAGCTTCGAGCGCGGCGCGCACGGCAGGCCATTCCGCTTCGATCTGCGCGACAAGCGGCGCGGCAGCTGCAGGCGGCTGGGCAGCCCCTGCCTGCCCAGCCGGCGCAGCGGACATCAGCATCTCAACCTGCTTGGCGAGTGCGACAAACTGCGCTGCCCCAAATTGCGCGCTGGTGGACTTGAGCGTATGGGCGGCGCGGCGCAGAGTGGGCGCGTCGGCGGTGTCCAGGGCGCGGCGCATCTCCGCCAGAAGGGCAGGCGCATCCTCCAGCGCCGTATCCACGAGTTCACGCAGGAAGGCGGGGTCGTCGCCAACAAGGTCGCGCAGTCCTGCAAGCGCACCGGCATCGAGCACGAGCGGTCCGGAGCCAGCGCCCTGGGTGACCGCGGGCGCTGTCTCTCTGCGCATCGGCAGTGCTTCGGCCGCGCGTACAAGTGCATCCACCAGCGTCTCCACACGAATCGGCTTGCTCACATAATCGTCCATGCCCGCGGCAAGGCAAGCCTCACGGTCACCCTGCATGGCGTTGGCAGTCATGGCGACAATATAGGGGTGCTCCGCGGGGCGGTCGTGCATGCGCTCGTGAATCTGCCGCGTCGCCTCCAGCCCGTCCATCTCCGGCATCTGCACGTCCATCAGAATGACGTCGTAGGGTGTGCGCTCGAGCGCGTCGAGCACCTCGACGCCGGTGGACGCCACGTCGGCCTGGTAGCCCATACGTGCCAGCAGGCGTAATGCAAGCTTTTGGTTGGTGGCGTTGTCCTCCGCCAGCAAGATGTGCAGCGGCAGACGCACGCCCAGGCCCGGGTCCAGTTCGGGCGTGGTGCGGGGAGCCGCTGCAGATGCAGGCTCGCCCGCGGCATGCTCGCTGGAGGCAAATGCGTTCACCAGCACATCGAAGAGCTGTGAGGGCTTGAGCGGCTTGTTGAGCAGTGCGGCAAAGAGGCTGGCATCGGCGGCGACCTCGCGCCGCCCCAGCGACGTCAGCAGCACCAGCGGCATTTGCGCCCAAGCCGCTTCCTTGCGCAGCGCCCTCGCCAGTGCCACGCCGTCCATCTCCGGCATCTGCATGTCAAGCACGGCACAATCAAAGCGCGTGCCTGCGCGCACCCACTCGAGCGCGCGCAGGGGCGACCCGCTCTCCATGGATATCATGCCCCACGAATTCGCCAGCGCCGTCAGGATACGGCGGTTGGTCGCGTTGTCATCCACGATCAGCAGCGATTTGCCGCGCAGTTCGGGCCGCGGCGCCTGCAGATAGGCGGGTGCGGGCACCTCCACCGTCTGCGCGCGGATCGTGAAGTGGAAGGTCGATCCCTGGCCTGGGATGCCTTCGCTTTCCACCCACATGGTGCCGCCCATGAGTTCGGCAAGCCGCATGCTAATCGCCAGCCCCAGCCCTGTGCCACCATAGCGGCGCGTGGTCGATGCGTCCACCTGGCTGAAAGAGCGGAAGAGGCGATCCTGTTGCGCAGGGGGAATGCCAATGCCGGTGTCGCGCACGCGAAAGTGCAGCCCTACACGCCCGTCAACCTGCTCGTCTGCGGACGGGCCCGTTGCTTCGGGCGCGACAGAAACGACGATCTCGCCCGTCTCGGTGAACTTGAGCGCGTTGCCGACCAGGTTGACCAGAATCTGCCGCAGCCGGATCATGTCGCAGAGGATGGCCGCGGGCGTGCCGGGCGCGACCTGATAGGCGAGATCCAGCCGCTTCTCGGCGGCGCGCGCAGCCAGCAGGTCGAGTGCGCTCTCGATACAGGCGCGCAACTCCACCGGCTGCGATTCAAGTTCGAGCCGGTCGGCCTCGATCTTCGAGAAGTCAAGGATGTCGTTGATGATCGTCAGCAGCGATTCGCTGGAATTGCGCACCGTATCGGCGAAGTCACGCTGTTCGTCGTCGAGCGGCGTGTCAAGCAGCAGGCCCGTCATGCCAATGATAGCGTTCATGGGCGTGCGAATCTCGTGGCTCATGGTCGCCAGGAAGGCGCTCTTGGCCGCGTTAGCGGCCTCGGCCGCAGCCTGCGCCTCCTGCGCGCGCTGGATCAGGCGCGTGTTTTGGATCGTGGCGGCCAGGAACCCGGAGACATGGGTGAGCAGTCTCTCTTCCAGTTCACCAAAGGCAGAGGGCCGCGTGCTGGCAACATTGAGCGTGCCCAGCACCTGGCTGCCGGTGATCATCGGCGCAACCAGATTGGAGCGGTAGCCGTCGCGCACGAGCAGAAGTGCGTCCGGCGCGCTGCTGCTCGTCAGGTCGTCGGTACGAATCAGCCTGCGTTCGGCAATTGCCCTGCCCACAATCGTCCCCGCCACAGGGAACTGCCGTCCCACGGGTAGGCTTTCGGCCGCGCCGCGCAGGGCGTAGATCGTCAGCGTCTCGCCCGCATCGTCGATCAATATGACGCTGTTGCGGTCGGCGGTAATCAATTCACCCAGCCGGTCCATCACAACGCGCAGGATGGTGTCGAGGCCGGTGGCTTCGGAGAGCCACCGGCCCATCTCGTTGATCAGCGCCAACCGCTGTGCCGTCATCTCAGCCTCGGCGCGGCCGTTCACACTCTCCGCAAAGAGCCGCGCATTATCGATGGCGAGCGAGGCCATGTCGGCAAAGCGGATCAGCATGTTCATCTGCTTGTCGGTGAACGTGCGGCCTGACTCGTGGTCATACGCAATGCCGAGGGTGCCGATGACCTCACCACTGCTGTGCAGCGGCGCAACAATGACGGAGTTGACCAGTCCCGGCGCCAGTGAGCGCGCCCGCGACGGCCAGTTGTCATAGTCATTGATGATCAGCGGCTGGCCCGTCTGCCAAACGTGGCCGGAGACGCCTTCGCCCCTCTCCAGCGTCAGGCCCACACTCTCGGCAAAGGCGCCGCTGCCCACGATCTGGCGCATGTGGCTGTGATCGGGGACGACAAGAAAGATGAACCCATGCGTAGTGCCCAAGAGAGAGGCGGCGCGATCGATCTGCGCCTTGAGCAGGTCGTTGAGTTCGAGGCGGCCGATTAGCCCCAATGTCGTCGAGTGCAGCGCTGCAAGGTACTCATTTTGCTCCTTCAACTCGTCTTCTACGCGCTTGCGCTCGGTGATGTTGATGAGGAAAGAGCGAATATTGGGACTGTCGGGCACGGTGTGGAAAACCTGTTGGTACCAGACGCCGTCTACAAGGATCTCGCGCATGACATAGTTCTTGCCGTCGCTGTCAAATCGCTCGGCAATGTCCGGCAGGTCCTTCAATAACGGGTGCTCACAGCGCATCTGCTGCGCCTCGGGAAAGAGCGCGCGCCCGGCAGGGTTCATGTAGTGGATGACGCCAGTGGGGTCAGCCTCAACGATGGCGGCCGGATTCAATTCGGGGAAGGTGGCAAGGCGAGCGAGCTTGACGTTGACGGCTTCGAGCCGCTGCGTGGAGCGGGCGCGGTCGACGGCCAGCGCGAGGTGGGTGGCGATGGCCGCTGCCACAATACTATCTTCGCGTGTGTAGCCTTCGGGCTTGGAGGTCGCGCAGACCAGCGCGCCGACGACCTGACCACCTGCTTCCAGCGGCAGCGTTAGCGCTGCCTGCATACCGCCGTACCATATCAGGTCGTCGATTGGGGTGGACGCGCCGTCTGCTCCAGCCGTAAGTTCGCCCGCGGGCGCCCGGTAAGCCTGCAGGCGGCGCTCGCTGATGGCCTGCCCCAGCAGCCCTGTTCTCGAAGACAAGATTGCCCCTTCGAGCGAGGGCGCTCCCCGCTGCGTCTCGAGCACTGTGCGGATGGTGTAGCCTTCGCCCTCCTCGTCCAGCAGCGCAAGCAGGCAGCGTTCGAAATCCAGCACCCATTTGGCGCGCTTGCCCAGACTGCGCAGCAGTGATTCGAGGTCAGTAGCGCGAGCAATAAGCAGCACCACCTCCGAGAGAAGGGCGTAGCGCGCGCCCTGAGCCGGGGCGGAGCGGGGTTCTAACGCTGTGTCCATGGCAATGCCTTCCGGGAGCGAAACGAGCGTCTGCTCGTCTGGCTTCACGCAATGAACATGTCGTCCAGTTCGGCCTTGAGCACGTCGGCTACGATGTCGTTCAACTGCCCTACTGCCGCCAGGAACGTAATCTCTACAATCTCTTCGTCGCTGAGGCCGTGTGCGCGAAGCATGTCGAAGTGTTCGCGCCCCAGCGCCTTGGGGCTGTGGCACGCCATCAGTGCAAAGCGAACAATAGCCTGGACGCGCAGCGGCGTCACTTGGCCCAGGTCGCGAGCCAACGCCGTCAGCGTAGCGTCATCGATGCCATACATGCGGCACGAGGCCTCGTTGAGCGCGCTACAGTAGCGGCAGTCGTTGCTCTCGGCAATCGCATAGAGCACCATCGCGATCAGTGGCTCAGGCAGCACCGTGCGCATGACGAAGTTGCTGTACATGTGCCAATAGGCCGCGAACGCGGCCGACGAGCCGGAGAGCGCCTTGAACCCCTTGGGGACGTTAGGCAACTGCAAAGAACGCCGCACCTCGTCAAAGAGTTCAGCGATCTCGCCATCAGCTTCGTTCTCCTCTACGTAGGTCAAGCCGGTCGTAGGCAGCGTGGCCATGGGTGCGTCTCTTTCAGGTAGGCCGGGGGCGAGGGCCGAACATCGTGTATCCAACGCCGAACATCAATGTGGGCATGACGCCCTGTCGACCCCTTCCCCAGTCCCCTCTCCGGCAAGGGTTAGCGGTTGGAGCAGGACAACGCAGTGGCGTACAAGACTCAAATCTCGATGGAAGCAGCGGTGCGGCCCATTATCGACAGAATAGGTGCGCTTGTCCAGCGCGCGCAACTTGCTAGACAAAATGCCCCCTTTGGCCTAGACTGTGGCGCCGCCCTCCCGCACATCCATGGAGGTGAGACTGTGACCCAACCTGCTATCCTTGTGGTGGACGACGAAGCCGCCGTCCTCAACGCCGTCGAGCGCGACCTGCGCCGCCAGTACGGGCGGGACTACCGGATTCTCAAGGCGACGTCGGGTTCGATCGCACTCGACGCCCTGCGCCGGCTGAAGGAGCGCAACGACCCCCTGGCCCTGCTCATCGCCGACCAGCGTATGCCGGAGATGGAGGGTACGCAGTTCCTAGCCGAGGCAATGAAGCTCTACCCCGATGCGCGCAAGGTGCTGCTCACCGCCTACGCCGACACACAGGCCGCCATCGAAAGCATCAACCGTATCGGCCTTGACCACTACCTGATGAAGCCGTGGGACCCGCCCGAGAACCACCTCTTCCCCGTGCTCGACGACCTGCTCGATGAGTGGCAGGCGACGGCGTCACTTCCCTATGAGGGCATTCGCGTGGCGGGCACGCGCTGGTCGCCACACACGCACCAGGTGAAGAACTTCCTGGCCCTCAACCGCATCCCCTATCAATACCTCGACATCGAAAAGGATGCCGAAGCCGCGGCGCTTGTGGCGGCCGGCATGGCCGGCAGCGCCGAGAGCCCCGCGCTGCCGGTCGTCTACTTCCCCGACGGCACGGTGCTGGCGGACCCCGATGCGCGCCTATTGGCCGAGAAGGCGGGCGTGCGCCGGCTGGCAGCCTTTCCCTTCTACGACGTCATTATTGTCGGCGCGGGCCCGGCTGGGCTGGGTGCGTCGGTCTATGCTGCGTCGGAGGGGCTGCACACGGCGGTGATCGAGCGCGAGGCGACCGGTGGGCAGGCGGGCACCAGCTCGCGCATCGAGAACTATCTCGGTTTCCCCAAGGGGCTCAGCGGCGCCGACCTGGCCCGGCGCGCCACCACGCAGGCCATTCGCTTTGGCGCCGAGATTTTGGCCGCGCAGGAAGCGGTCGGCGTGCGCGTCGAGGGACCGTACCATATGGTGCAGCTGGACGACGGCAGCGAGCTCACGTGCCACGCCCTGATCGTGGCGACGGGTGTGACGACGCGCCGGCTGCAACTGCCGGAGGTGGAGCGGCTTACCGGCGCGGGCATCTACTACGGCGCAGCCCTCAACGAGGCGGCGAACTACCGCGGCGAGCAGGTTGTCGTCGTAGGTGGAGCTAACTCGGCAGGGCAGGGGGCCATGTTCTTTTCCCGCTACGCCGAGCAGGTGACGATGATTGTGCGCGCGAGCGCACTGGAGATGGGAATGTCACAGTATCTGGTCGACCAGATCCGGGCGACGCCGAACATCGATGTACGCTTGCGCGCCGAAGTGACGGCAGTGCGCGGTGCACGCTCGCTGGAAGAGGTGGACATCTTCCACTCCGAGGCCGGTACGGTCGAGACGATGCGCGTGCCTGCGCTCTTTCTCTATATAGGCGCTTCGCCCCATTCGAACGTGGTTGCGGGGGTGGTCGAGCGCAATAACGCAGGTTTTATTCTGACGGGGACTGACCTGCTGCGCCAGGGCAAGCGCCCGCGCGGCTGGGCGCTGTCGCGCGACCCGTTCCTGCTCGAGACGAGCGTACCCGGCATCTTCGCGGCGGGGGATGTGCGCCAGGGGGCTGTGCGCCGCGTCTCTTCGGCCGTGGGCGAAGGCGCGGTCGCAGTGGGCCATGTACACCAGTACTTGCGCGAAGTATAGGGGCCCAAATACAGGGGGATAGCGGCGCCTGATCAGACAGGCGCACGCGGCAACGGCAGCCCCTCCCCGGGAGTAGGGAGGGACTCTTCAAGTCACGATCTCCCTGTCCCTTTTTGCAGCGGGAGCAGTCCTATGGCGACCTTGGGTCGATCTACCGTCCCGGCATAGGCACGACCCCAAGCTGCTGCAACTGGCCCAAGGCGTCAAAATTGTTCCAGGTTTCCACAATCCTGCCATCGACAATGTAGTTGATGGCCATTCCCGTCACCGTCACCTGCTTGCCGGTCGGGGCGATTCCCATGAGCTCGCCACGATGCGTCCCCGTCGCGGTCCAACGGGTCGCCATTTTGTCTCCCTCGGCAATCTGATCCTCGACAGCAAAATGGGTGTCTGGATAGGAAGTCCGATAGATAGAGATAAACTGTTTGAGACCCGCAGTCCCCGGAGGCAGCTCGATGCCGAGTCCGTGCGACATCCGATTGGCAATACCCAATTCATCAACTGTTTCCAGCTTGCCTTGATTCCAGACTTCCTTGAACATCCGACGAGCGATGCGCTTGTTATCTTCGGTTGACATGACACATTCTCCTGATGGACACATAGAACACACGAAACGACGGAAAAATGCAGCGGTCGTCTAGGGGGCAGCAACCCGCAACGCGGTGTTTGTCATGCCGCATACATGCCGCTCTTCAGATCAGCCGGAACTCACCAAGGAGAATTCTGCATGAACAAGCCTGGACAAAGTCACCCTCTCGTAATGGAAGCACAGGTCAAGCTGGAGAAGGGCGCCATGTCGCGGCGCTCCTTCCTGCGCTATGCTACGCTTCTGGGCGCATCGGCCACGACTGCTTATGCGTTGGCCGCTTGTGGTGCCGGTGGTGAGGCCGCTGCCCCTGCCGCCGGTGCGGC
>CAYJNV010000009.1:23002-29119 GCA_964370975.1 uncultured Caldilineaceae bacterium
GCCGGTGCGGCCGCCGCTGCGGCCACCGGCGCCATCAAGCGTGGCGGCACGTGGACCAGCGCCATGCAGTTGCAGAAGATCGACCACCCCTCGCGCCTCTCGTGGACTCAGGGTGCCAACGTGGTCATGCAGGTGGCCGAGTATCTGACGCTGACCGGCGCCGACAACATCACGCGCCCGTATCTGCTTGACAGGTGGGAAGCCAATGACGATGTGAACGAATGGACCCTTTATCTGCGCCAAGACGTCACCTTCAACAACGGTGACCAGTTCACCACCGACGACGTGCTCTTCACCATGGACGCCTGGTTCGACGACGAGATTGGCTCGAGCATGAAAAGCTTCCTGAGCTACCTGGGCGGCATGCAGAATGTGGAGAAGGTGGATGATTACACGCTCAAGATGTACCTCGACGAGCCGAGCATCAGCCTACCCGAGGACCTGAACCAGTACCCCGGCGTCATGCTCAGCAGGACCTTTCAGGGCGACTTCATCAAACAGCCCCTCGGCACCGGTCCCTTCCTGCTGAGCGAGTACCGCGAGGGCGAGCGCGCCGTAATGAACGCACGCAAGGACTATTACCGCTTGGGCGAGGACGGCTCGCCGCTGCCCTACCTCGACACGCTCACCTACGTCTCGCTTGACCATGATGCAGCCGTGGCCGCCTTGCTGGCAGGCCAGATTGACTCGATGTACAACCCCACCGCTTCCGACTGGGAGGCGCTCAACACGCAGGAGAGTCTGCAGGTTATCCCGGCCAGCACGGCGCAGGTGCTTGTGGGCCGTGTGCGCACCGACCTTGAACCGTGGGACGATGTGCGCGTGCGCAATGCGCTCAAGATGTGCCAGGACCGCGAGCGCATCCTTGAGCTTGCCTACAAGGGGCAGGGCGACCTGGCCATGGATGCTCACGTCGCGCCCATCCACCCCGCCTATGCGCCGCGCCCGATTCCGGCTTATGACCCCGAGGGCGCCAAGGCGCTGCTTGAGGAGTATGCGGCCGAGAAGGGCATCACGCTTCCGCTCAAGGTGACCCTGGCCACCAAGAACGACGAAGGCGAAGACCTGATTGCCCAGGCAATTAAGGAGATGGCGGCGCCTGCCGGCTTTGACATCGCGCTGGACATCACCGACGCCAATGGCTACTGGGACCGCTGGACCGAGGTGGACCTGGGCATCACCGCGTGGGCGCACAGGCCGCTAGACACAATGGTGCTGGCCGCCGGCTACACCGTGGACGCCGACGGCAAGCCGGTGGATTGGAACGAGACGCGCTGGGTGGATGAAGAGTTCAATACGCTGCTTGCACAGGCGCAGCGCACCCTCGACGTGGATGCACGCCGCGAGATCATGGGGCAGATTCAGGATATCTTCCAGGAGCGCGGGCCGGTCTTCATCTCCTTCTTCAAGAGCGTCTGGAATATCACCAAGAAGGAGTTCCAGAATGTACAGGGCCATCCCACCAGCTATGACTTACTGACGGAAGTGTGGAAGGACGCGTAACAGCGGAGAGTAGATGACTGATTGCCCAGCGCCAGTAATTGGCGAATTGGTGAGTGGTAATACGCGCGTGGCACCGAATGCGCCGAACGCCATTTGCCAATTCACCAGTTACCAATTATGGGCATACCAGTCAACCAGTCTCGCCTCCCCATACCCTGGTTTCCTATGGCCCGCTTCCTGATTCGCACAATTTCATCCACTCTTGTCACCATGATCCTGGTGTCGGCGCTGCTCTTCCTCCTTATGGAGGTGCTGGGGCGTAGCGTCTCCGTGCAGGTGCTGGGCGTCTTCGCTACCGAGGAGCAGTACGCCTCGTATGATAACCAGTTTGCGCTCGACGAGCACGCCATTCAGCGCTACAGCGACTGGCTGCTGGGCAGTGATTGGCGCGCCGGCCGCAAGGTGGGCTACCCCGTGGTGACAGTGCAGAATCCCACCGCTGGCGAAAACGAGTGGTGGACCGACGTCGATGGCCAGTACACACGTTGGCGCATGGACGAGGGCGAGTTGGTGGCCGTCCTGCGCAACGCAGACGGGACATACCGGGAAGCGGAAGCCGGCGCGATCTGGACAACCGATGCTGACGGACGGGAGACCTTCTGGGGCACCGACACCAAAAACAACGTGGTGCAGTGGGTGCGCGGCGGCGGCGAAACGGTTTTCCGCTTTGGCCGCCAGGGTATGCTCACCGAAAGCGGCGGTCCGGTGGATTACATCCCCCTGCGCAAGGGGCTGGTGCGCGGCGACCCCGGCACGTCGCTCCAGTATGGGCGACCAGTGAGCTACATCATGTGGCCGCGCATCCGCAACACGATTGTGCTGGCGGGGATTGCGTTCATTGTCGTCATGCCGCTGGCGCTGCTGCTGGGCATATTCGCGGGCGTCATGGCCGGGCGCTGGCAAGATCGCGCAATCTCGCTGGGCGGCCTGCTGCTTACGGCTACGCCCGAGTTTGTTGTTGGCATCTTCCTGATTCTCATCTTCGGCATCTGGCTCAGGTGGCTGCCGCCGGCCTCCATCTTTCTGAGCGACAGTGACGTCTTCAACCTGCGGCTGATCGCGCTGCCGGTGATTACGCTCACCGCCGTGGAACTTGGCTACGTGGCGCGCATGACGCGCGCGAGCATGGTAGAGGTGATGGACTCACCCTATGTGCGCACGGCCATCATCAAGGGAATGCCCATGCGACGGGTGGTCTTCCGCCACGCGCTGCGCAATGCACTCATGGCGCCGATCACGATCATCATGCTGCACATCAACTGGCTAGTGGGGGGCATCGTGGTGGTGGAGGTGGTCTTCGGCTTCCCGGGACTGGGCAACTTCATCTATCAGGCTGCCATGTTTGGCGATTACAACTCGGTGGAGGCGGCCGCAATGTTCCTGGTGCTCGTCGCAGTGATGACGCGCATCCTGGGCGATCTCATCTACCTCTACCTGAACCCGAAAATCCGCTACGCGTAGGTCACGTCTCCGGCGTGGCGACAAGAGCCGCATTATGACCGCAATGACACAGACAACCGAGTTGAAGCGCACCAAACTCACCTCGCGCCTGCGCCGTTGGGGAAGCGGTATGTCCGTGCTCTTCACGTCGCCCATTGCCACGGTGGGCTTCTGTATCGTCATGTTCTGGGTACTGCTGGGGCTAGTCTCGTTTGTGTGGACGCCCTTTCCGCCCAATGCCAATCTCTTTGACGCCAACCTCAATCCCAACACGCAGAACTATCTTGGGACCGACCAGTTGGGCCGCGATGTCCTCTCACGCATCATGGCGGGCACGCAGGTGGTGCTGCTCAAGACGCGCCTGTCCGGCGGCGCTGTGATTCCCGGCGGCGTGGTGGTGTGGGGTGTGCTAGGCGTCATGCTGCTGGGCTCGCTCTTTGGTCTGAACGCAGGCTACCGCGGCGGCTGGTGGGATACAGGCATCATGCAGGTGCTCGACGCGTTCATTGCCTTCCCTGTGATTGTGCTCTACCTGGTGATTGTTTCCTCCTTTGGGCGCAGCGACCTGGTGGTGATTCTGGCGATTGTGGTGACGGGGACACCGGGTGCGGCGCGCCTCATCCGCAGCCTCGCGCTCGACATCAAGGGGCGCGATTACGTACGCGCCGCGCAAACGCGAGGCGAATCGGCTAACTGGATCATGTTTCGCGAGATTCTGCCCAATGCCATGGGGCCGCTGCTGGTGGACGCCATGCTGCGCGTCGGCTATGCAATTTTCGCCATTGGCACACTGGGCTTTCTGGGGATTGGCCTTCCCCCGCCCGAGCCGGACTGGGGAGGTATGGTCAACGACGCACGCGGCGACATCTTCACGCACCAACTGCAGGTCATCTGGCCGGCGCTGGCGATTTCGTCACTCGTGATTGGCCTCAACATGATGGCCGACGGTCTGCGCGAAGAGATCACGCGCTACCAGCGTTAGCATAAAAGCTTCGACATACAGATAAAAAGCTACAATACAGAGCCATAGATAAGACGAAGATTCGCGAAGGCAACAAGGCCCGTGTGCGTTTACTTGCCGTTCGCATTCGGTGGGGAGTCAATCAATGGCTACAGCCATGGAGGTTGAACGGCCTATAGAAGAAAAGGCGGACCAAACGCCGTCACCCGTGCTGCGCGTCAAGGATCTGGCTATCGCCTACAAGGTGCGCGGCGGCGAGATTGAGGCCGTACAGAATGTCTCCTTCGAGATTCGACGCGGCGAGTCCTTTGGCATTGTGGGCGAATCGGGCTGCGGCAAGAGCACGGTAGCGTGGTCGATTGTAAACTTCCTGGGCAACAACGGCTACGTCAAGCGGGGTAGCATCAAGTTCCAGGGGCAGGAGCTGGTGGGCAAGACGGGCGAGGAAATGCGCCACCTGCGCGGCGACCAGATCGCCATGGTCTATCAGGAGCCCATGCAGGCGCTCAACCCCTCCATGCGCCTTGGCGATCAGCTCAAGGAGGTCCTAACCGTACACCGCGGCATGGCCGACGCAGAGGCGCGCGCACAGAGCATTGCCATGCTTGAGCGTGTGCACATGCCCGATGCGTCGCTTGTAATGGAGCGCTATCCCCATCAGATTTCGGGCGGTCAGCAGCAGCGGGTTGTTATTGCCATGGCGCTGCTCAACAACCCGGCGCTGCTGATCATGGACGAGCCGACCACGGCGCTCGACGTGACCGTAGAGGCCGCCGTGCTCGACCTGATTGCCGAATTGCAGCGCGATTTCGATACGGCCATCCTCTTCATCAGCCATAACCTGGGCGTAGTGGCGCGTGTCTGCAATTGTGTAGGTGTCATGTACGCGGGCGAAATGGTGGAGCGCGCCAGCGTGGAGGAGACCTTTGCCCACCCGCAGCACCCCTACACACAGGGCCTGATGCGTTGCGTGCCCCGGCTGGACGCCGAGAAAAGCGGCAGCACACTCTATCCCATTCCTGGCCGTGTACCGCCACCCAACCAACGACCCGACGGCTGCGTCTTCGCGCCGCGCTGCGACTATGCGCGCGGCCTCTGCCGCGAGGAGCGGCCAGAACTGCGCATGCTGCCCTCGGGTACGACCGTGCGCTGTCACTTTGCTGAGGAGATTAACCCTTCCGAATGGCAGCCGCCCGAGGAAGTGGCCGATGCCGCTGTCTCCAGCACACACGCGGGCGAATTCTCGAGCAGTGGTGCAGGCAACGGCACAAGTGGTGGTGCTGACAATGCCGAGCCCCTGCTGCGTGTCGATGGCCTGAAGAAATACTACCCCGTGCAAGGCAATTCGCTGCGCGATGTGATGGGTATGGGCGCCAAGCGCTATGTTAAGGCTGTGGAGGATGTGACCTTTGTGGTCCCCAAAGGAAGCACACTGGGGATTGTGGGCGAATCGGGCTGTGGCAAGAGCACGCTTGTCCGCACCATCATCGGCCTCGAGGAGACAACGAGTGGCAGTGCCGAGTTCATGGGCTTTGACGTGACCGGCAGCCTCAACGAGCGCAGCAGCGACCTCATGCGCGAACTGCAGATGGTCTTCCAGAACCCCGATTCAACGATGAATCCCTCCTACACGGTAGGACAGCAAATCGGGCGGCCCATGGTGCGCTTTGGCACAGTGCCCAGGAGCGAGGTTCGCGCCGAGGTTGTGCGCCTGCTCAAGGCAATGCGCCTGGGCGAAAACTACTATGACAGGTTGCCGCGCCAGCTTTCGGGAGGGGAGAAGCAGCGTGTGGGCATTGCCCGCGCCCTGGCTAGCCGTCCTGACCTCGTCCTTTGTGACGAGCCCGTGAGCGCGTTGGACGTATCGGTGCAGGCTGCAATACTCAATCTGCTGCTTGAAATCCAGGAGGAGTATGGCACCACCATGGTCTTCATCGCCCATGATTTGAGCGTGGTGCGCTTCTTCAGCGACGATGTGGCTGTGATGTATTTGGGGCAGATCATGGAAATTGGCCCCGCCGAGGCGATCTTTGCGCCGCCCTACCATCCATACACCGAGGCGCTGCTCTCAGCTGTCCCAATTCCCTACCCCACGGCGCAACAGAAGCGCATCCGCCTGGAGGGTTCAGTGCCCAGCGCGATCGACCCGCCCAGCGGCTGCCGCTTCCACACGCGCTGCCTGCGCCGCCACCTTATGCCCGATGGTGGTGTGG
>CAYJNV010000010.1:0-26963 GCA_964370975.1 uncultured Caldilineaceae bacterium
GCATGGCCCAGATCAGGCTCTTGAAGAGCGTCTCGCGCGGCAATACACGGATTTGAGCCAGCAGCAGCAGGCTCAGCGTCAGCAACATCGTGAGCAGCGAAAGCAGCAGCGTCATCGCATTGACGCGCGAAGTACGCCCTTCGCCCTTGGCGGGCAGCGCGCCCACACCCACGGCTGCAGGCGGCTCGGTGGTGACAGTCGGCGCGACGATGGCGCTCAGCGAGGGAGTCACGGTTACTACAACCGTGAGTGGCAATGAGGTCGCGGCGGGCTGCGCCTCAAACACGTTGACGACCACGGCCTCGCCCGAGTTCGCTGCTCCCACCGATGCCGTGACGCGCAACACGCCGCCCCGGTCCACAGCCAGATCGCGCCCGGCCATTCCATTGCGCGTGGGCGCCGGCTCGATCGTCAACTCCAACTCTGCGCCCTCAAAATCGGCATCGAACCGCACCAGCAAACCGTCAGGCACAGGGTGGCCGTTCAGATCAAGCACCGGCCCCACCTCGAGGTGGATGGTTTCCCCAACGTTGACGACCGCCGGCCCGAGGCCGTCATCCTGCACCGGCCCACCCGCTGGCGGGGACGCCGTGTTGGATGCCAGCGGCGTATTGCCCAGCGAGACGCGCAGCGGCACCGCCAGCGCGGGGTTGGGCGCCAGGCGATCGGCGAGGGCGGCAAAGCGCGTGCCGGGTGCGTTGATGGCCGATGCGCCCGCGGGAACCGTCATGCGGAAGAGTGCGCGCACCGCGCTCTCAAGAAAGGGCTCAATCTTGCTGTAGACACCGTAGTAGAGCGAGAGCTTGCTGATTTCGGTGGCGTCGAGGAAGTAGGGAGCGTTGAGTGCCATGACGACGATGCGCTGGTTGGCGCGCGTATCCACCGGCTGGCGCAGATAGCGGCGCACCACGCTGCTTTCGGGGTAATTGGCCGACATGTCGAGCATGGCAAAGATTACCCAGTCGGCCTGCGCAAGCTCCTGCGCAATGTCGGCACGCGCATCCGATGCCGCCTCGGGGCTCTCGTTGAGGTCGGCGCTTACGCCGGCGGGGGTGGGGGTGGGCGTAGGCAGCTGCAAAGCGGGCGTGGCGGTAGCCAGCGCCGACGGCGTACTGTCCGCCGCCGACTCGGCTGACGGCGGCAGAATCTGGTTCAGATCGCTGAAGGTAATGCTGGTGAGCTGCTCGGGCGTAATCTGCCCAGTGGCGTCGGGGCCGTAGAGGGCGAGGATGATGCGTGCGAGCGCGTCTGGGTCCACGGCGGCTTCGGCGGTACAGGTGGAACACTCACGTTGCAGGCGGCTGTCGGTGACGATGACGATGCGCTCGCCGGCCTGGGGCGCGGGCGGGAGCACGGCCACGGCAGGGTCGGGCGAGAGGATGGTGATGGAGTCGCGCGCCGCCTGAGCGGGTGCAGGGTCCATGTTCGCGTCTGCACTCGGCAACACGGCGAGATCGTTCTCCTGTACCAGCACGTTGGAGAGGGGAATCGCGAGCGCACCGGGGGCAGCGTCGGCGCCTGCTTCACCCGCACCCGCAGCATAAAGGCGCAGCTTGAGGCGCAGAATCCGCCGCACCGATGCATCGACGCGCGCCGCGAAGTCGGCATCGCTGCGATAGCGCTCCTGGAAGAAGGCAACGGTGGCGCGGATGTTGTTTAGCTGACTCTCCCAGCTTTCGTCCAGCGCAAAGCGGGAGAGAAAGAGCAGGTCGTGGCCTGCGGTGAAAGCGTCCAACGCGACGCGGCGCGCTGGGAAATCCTGCAGGGCGGGGTCGTAATAGCGGCGAATGGCGGGCACACCCAGTGGGCCTGTCATCAGAATCCCACCGCGCTTACGCCAGTCGCCCAGAGTGCTGTCGACAAACTGGCCAAGTTCCGGGTCCAGACTCATGGGCACGTTGCGCCCGGCCGACGCCTGAAGGGCATTGAAGCGCATGTGGCTCGTCATGAGGATGTCGCTCAAAGCTGTGTCGGTGATTGAGCCCTGCGGCAGCGTTACGGAGACGAAGGGAGGCACTGCCACGCGCATGACATCCTCGCGGTTGCGCTGGATGGTGGCCACTTCTTCCTCGGGCAGGCGGTCGAGGTCCCCCTGGCCTGGGAAGTGCCCCGCGGCCGTGGCGACGGCGCCCCCGCTGCCGGAGTGCACGCCGCTAATGTAGGCGCGCCCCATGCGCCCCACCCATGAGGCGCTTCCTCCAAAGCTGAAGACACTTAGGCTGCCCACGGCATCGGCACGGGGTTGCTCCACAACATCGAGATTGGGGCCAAGCAGCAGGTTGAAGCCAACAGCGCTTAACTCGCGTCCAACAATCTCGCCCACATTCTGCGCCGTATCAGGGCTCCACGAAGAACCGATTGCCAACTGGCTGGGCAGCGGCGTAAAACCGCGCCGCAGCGATGTACCCGGAAGCGCGTTGCCCATTTGGTAGGCGCCAATCAGCAGCGGCAAATCGGGCGGGGTCACGCCCAGTTCGCGCTCAAGCGAAACGAAGTTGCTGGGCGGCCATGGCTGCAGCGGCACAGGCTGCAGCGCGACGTCGGTGGGCAACAGAATGCCGTAGGCAATTGCCTGCAGGCGGTTGGCAAGGATGGCGACCTGGCGCGGGGTGTCGGCGCCCGGCTCGTTGGTGAAGTTGCCGTTCTCGGGAGTGAGCACCACGCCGCCTACGCGGTAGGCGTAAATCAGCTCGGCGATGGCGCTCTCGAAGCTCGTGTCGTTGCCCGCAAAGGTCACAACAAAGAGCTGCCCCACCCTGTCGGACACGGACATGCGCGCAAGCAGCGCCTCAACATCCTGGTCAAGCGCATAAGCGGCGCGCTCGTCGGCGGTGGCGGTGATGGATAGGCCGGCCGCCAGCACAGGGGGCAGCGTCGCCGTGGGTATGAGCGTGGGCGTGACCAGCGGGGTGATGGTGGGCGTAATTCCTTCGTTGCCAATCGACAGCTCGGGCGTAGCAGTCAGGGGCGCAGCAGTGGTGATTGCGGCCGTGGCTGTCACGGTCTGCGTGATAGTGAGAGCCACCGTGGACGTCGGCGTTGCCGAAGTCGTAGCCTCGGTGCTCGCGCTGACAGGCGGGTTATCGATGAAGGTGGAAGTCAGCGTGACACCGGGAGCTTGCGCAGGGGGCGCGGGCAAAGGTGTGGCGGGCTGCGCCTGCGCCGGCATGGGCGCAAGCGTGAGGCACGTCAACAGAAGGATGAGCGTGATGCGGAGGCAGCGGGATGTCATTGAGGTTCCATACGGCGTGTGGCCTCCAGTATAGCCCTGGGCAGGGTGCGCGTCAAACCGTGGCGCTTGGTCGGCTCGGATTCATGTGATCCGGCCGTGCTGGGCAGTCGACCTACCGGCCCACTGCCTGCCGAGAAGACCTGTACGGGTTACGATGCAGGGGTCATGCCGCTGTTTGCTCCCTCCCATCACCGCATGCAGTGGGCGCGCGCGTGGCGCCATGACGCGCCTTCGCCATCAGTCTTCTGCTCTTCAGAGTGTCTGCAACCACAAGCTTCCGCTCGATTGATTAGAACATTTGTGCTATTTTGTAGAGCACCTCACGGCCGCCGCCAGTTGACGCGGGGGCCGCGCACGGGGATTGCCAAAGGAGGCGGCAAATGCAATACGCCTGGGATTGCATGGAGGACGAGCCCATTCTGTGGTGGGACTGTTTCCTCTACTACTGTGCCCTGGGGCCTCGTCGATCGGTGGCGAAGGCACGCGAAACGGTCATTGCCCAGCAGGCGCTTGAACAGGAGGCGCACACGATCATCGCCGGGGGCGAGAGCGTCCCCACAGATCCACCGGGCACGCTTTCACTGTGGCAGCGCAACGCACGCCGCTACGCCTGGCAGGCACGCGCGCGTGGCTGGGACGCATGGCTCGCCCAGCGCGCCCGCACGCCGGCAGAGCTCACGCTGCTTCTCGAACAGCGGCGCAACGCGCTCATCGTACGCCAGATGCTCAGCCGCGCCATGCGCATCTTCGACGTCGCCGACCTGGATGCGCTCGACATACAACAAGCGCGCAAGCTCCTGCCCATGGCGCAAGGCATCATGCGCAGCGCGCTCCAGGCGCAGCGCGACCTCATCCGCCTGGAGCGACAGTATGGCGCGCTCGCGCCTACGCTGCCCAGCGAAGCAGCCGGCGCCGGCAACACGCAAGAAGGCTGGCAGTCAGCGATGCTGGCAACCGTGCGTCAGGTCGAGCGCCTGATGGCGGCGGGGCGGCTGCCTGCGGGCAAGGCGGGCGAACCGACCGCATCCGCGCAAATCGCTGCGCTTGACGCCGCCGAAGCGCTCGCCAGGCCCGCAGGCGCCTTGCCCACTCACCCCGCAGCCCCGCAAGCCGTTGCGCATCAACTGCTGGTGGTGACCGGCAAGGACCGCCGTCTGGAGATGGATGTGGCCATGGTGCGCGCCGCGGCACGCGACACGGGGTTGCACTACGAACACATTGCCCAGGCTACGCGCAGCGATCTTGAAACACACTTACGGCGTGCCCGCAGCCTGGGCCGACCCATCACCTGGGTGCACCTCGCGTGCCACACCAGCCACGAGGGCGTGCTCTTTGCCGACGGCCTGGGTGACGGCGCCTGGCTGAGCAGCGTACTCATGGGCGTGGATGTGCTGCTGATTGCAGGCTGCAATGGCGACCGCATTGGCGACTGGCTGGCCGTTGTGCCGCATGTGGTTACACTCTCGGACACGATCTCGCACGATGATGCAGCGACGTTGACTCGCCACTTCTGGGAGCAATTAGCGCGCGGCCACCCACCAACAGCCGCCCTCGCGCAGGCGATGGATCGCTGCCCGCAGGTGGTGTGGGAGTCGGTGGTGGCGCATTGGTGAACGGTGGGCAGTGGAGGGGAACAGACAAGTGGTAAGTGGTAAGTGGTAAGTGGTAATCGGCGCGCTGGAGCTGACTCCCACGCGCGCCGATTACCATTTACCAATTACCACTTACCATTTACCACTTGTCTGTTCCACTGCTGCCCACTCCCTACTTCATCGGCACCACAAGGTCATAGGGGAAGTCGGTCAGGTTCACCAGTTCGCCAGCTTCGGTGAAGGCGACGGTGTCTTCAATGCGCACGCCAAAGCCCCGTTCGGGGTAGTAAAGCCCCGGCTCCACGCTCACCACGTGGCCCGGCTGGAGCACGGTGGTGTTGCCGGCGGCGTGGCTCAGGCTGGGCTGCTCGTGAATGTCCAAACCCACACCGTGGCCCAGACCGTGCACATAGCCTGATTGCGTGCCGGGGTGGCTCATCGGGGTGGCGTGGCCCGCCTGCTCAAAGAAAGCGCAGGTCATCACCTGGTAGTCGCGGCAGGCGCGGCCCAACTCCAAAGCGCCCATTACGTCGTCAAAGATCACCTTGGTCTGGTCCCAGGCCATCTGCACATCATCGGTGGCGTAGCCGAGGCTCCAGGTGCGTGTCATGTCGTGAAAGTAGCCGCTGGGCCGCGTGGGGAAGATGTCAAAGACAATGCTTTGCCCTAGCCGCAGCGGCATGTCGGGGTCTCCGTTGTTGTGGGGAACACCGGCATCGCGCCCCTGCGCAAAGATGCAGTCGTGGTCTTCCACAAGTCCATAGTGGAGTTGTCGGGCACGGAGGAAGGCCTTGACGTCGCCAATCGTCAGCGGCTCGCCGTCGCCCTTGATGACCACCTCGTCGCGCGTCGGGTGGCCCTGGATATAGTCGCGCACGTCGCCCACCACAGCGCTTGTCAGCCGGCCGGCCTCGCGCATTTCGGCAATCTCGCGGTCATCCTTTGTCTGTCGCGCCAAGGTGAAAAGCGAATCGCCATACTCGCCTACTACCTCACCGTCCATCAACTGGTTGAGCCGCTGCAGGAGGGCATAGGCGGCGCCGGCGTCCACCATGCCGTAGACGCCCAGGCGGCCACTAAGCCCCTGGTCGCGCACCACCTGCGCGAGCAAATCGGCACGCGCCTCAAGCGCATTGCCGTTGTGTTTTTGGAGCAGCGTGTAGCTGTTGTAGTTGCTGTCGCGGTCTACAAGTTGCAGGCCGGTGGCGGCGGCGTTATCGCGTTCCATGGAGCCGTGGATGAGCGTCAGCGGGCCGCCGCGCCGCTTGGCGACGAGCGCGCCCTCCAAATGCGCGCCGCCGGTGAGGTAGCTCAGGATGGTATTGGCGCGCGCATCGCCCATTACCAGCAGCGCGTCGAGATTACGTTCAGCCATCAGCCGGTCAAGATCAGCACGCATGGAGTGAATTCCGTTCTATGAGAGAGAGTTCGTAGGTCACGTCTCCGACGTGACGCCGTTGTATCGCGTAGCGCAGCGTGAATGTGCCCAGTCTCAGGGCGGCGGCGCGCCGCGCAGGAGCCAGAGCACGCGGTCATACGAAATTGCATAGTGGAGCAGCGTAACGGCGGCCAGCAGCAGCCCCCAGCCTGGCAAACCCGCAGCGAAGAGCCCCGCACCAGCCGCAGCAAAGAGAAACAGCTCCAGCAGCAGGCGCACGACGCCGGGCACCTGCACGGTCGGTGCGCCGCCGTCGTTGGGCACACGAAAGACGCCCCAAAGCGCCGCAGCGGCCACGGGCAGCGCAATGGCCGCTGCATAGCGCCAGCCGCCTTCGCCCAACCGCCACCCCGCCAGGCCCAGTGCGGCGAGCATGGCCAGTTCAAGCAGGAAGCGCGTAACGAGCATCACCGGATTATTCGACATGAACATTCCCTTCGGCGCCGCAAGATTCACGCAGGTATAGTCTACACTGCCTTGTTACCAAGCGAAATCGGAAACATTCTTCAGCACACGCGTGCTGCGCAGGCCCGGCGTAGAGCGTGGCAGGCGCGCGTGTGGTATCATCACGACGCGGGGATAGAGCCCTTGCGCACGCCGCTCCACCGCCGCTTTGCACGCACTTCGCACACTTCCTTTGGGTATCGCAGCCATCCTCGATGCAGCCCCGCAGGCCACGGAGTTGTCGCCTGCGGTTGCCGCTTCCCCGCGTGCGCGCGCCTTTTGGCACTGGTTTGAACGCTACATTCGGAACACCCTGACCTATGTCCGGTGATTTTGTCCACCTGCACGTCCATACCGAATACTCGCTGCTTGACGGCCTGGGGCGCATCAAAAACATGGTGGCCGAGGCCAAACGGCTGGGGCAGCCCGCGCTCGCGATTACCGACCACGGCGCCATGCACGGCGCAATCGAGTTCTTCCGCGCCGCCAAGGACGCTGGCATCAAGCCCCTCCTGGGCGTGGAGGCCTACCAGACGCAGTGGGGCCGCCCCATGGGTGGGCGTGACAGCCAGCTCGACAAGGAGAACTATCACCTCCTGCTGTTGGCAAAGAACCTTACCGGCTACCGCAACCTGCTCAAGATTGCCTCCCACGCACAGTTGGATGGCTACTACTACAAGCCACGCGTTGACCACGACTTCCTCGCCGCCCACGCCGAGGGGCTCGTTGCCACCACCGGCTGCATGGGGGCCGAAGTGCCGCAGTTGCTCGACCAGGGCAAGGAGCGCGAGGCTTACGAGCGCCTCGGCTGGTACGTAGAGACCTTTGGCCGTGACAACTTCTTCATCGAACTCCAGGAGCACTCGATCCCCGACCTGGTGAAGATCAACAAGCAACTGATCCCCTGGGCGGCCAAGTTCGACCTGCAGTATGTCGTCACCAACGACGTGCATTACGTGCGCGAGGAGGATGGCAGCCCCCACGAGGTGCTGCTCTGCGTGCAGACGGGCACCACCGTGACCGACCCCAAGCGCATGAGGATGTCGGACCGCTCCTACTTTCTCAAGAGCCGGGCGCAGATGGAGGAGACCTTCCGCCCCTTCATTGACCTGCCACCCGAGGCGTTTTCGAACACGCTGCGCATTGCCGACATGTGCGATGTAAACCCCGAGGACGACGCCTACCACCTGCCGGACATTGCCATTCCCGAGGGCTATGATTACGAGAGCTACCTCCGCCACCTGACCGAAGAGGGGCTGACGCGCCTCTATGCCGAACGCGCCACCGATGCCGAGGTGCAGGCGCGCAAGGAGCACGAGCTGCGCGTAATCCATCAGATGGGTTTTGACGTCTACTATCTGATTGTGGCCGACCTGTGCGACTTCGCCCGCCGCAGCAACATCTGGTGGAATGTGCGCGGCTCGGGCGCAGGTTCGCTTGTGGCCTACTGCACGGGTATCACCGGCGTCGATCCCCTCAAGAACAATCTCATCTTCGAGCGCTTTCTGAATCCGGGCCGCGTCACCATGCCCGACTTCGATCTGGACTTCCCCGACGACCAGCGCGAAGAGATGATCCGCTACACGGTGCGGAAGTTTGGCGATGCGCAGGTTGCGCAGATTGTCACCTTTGGGCGCATGAAGGCGCGCGCCGCCGTGCGCGACGTGGGCCGCGCCCAAGGCGTGGAACTAGCGCGTGTTGACAAGCTGGCCAAGCTCATCCCGGGCATAGCCGGCAAGCCCGTCACAATCAAGCAGTGCCTGACGGAAGGCGAAGAGACCTACGTAGCCGAGCTCGCGCAAATCTACCACAGCGAGCCGTGGGCAAGGGACCTGCTTGACACATCCATGCAGCTTGAGGGCGTCGCGCGCCACTCGGGCATCCACGCCGCGGCGGTGATTGTGGCCGATCGTGAGCTCAGCCACTACACACCCCTCATGCGCCCCAGCAAGGGCGGCATTACCACTTCGATTGCGCAGTACGAGTTCCCCGTCCTCGAATCGATTGGTCTGCTTAAGGTCGACTTCCTGGGGCTGAGCACGCTCTCGGTGATGCGCGAGGCGGCGCATCTGATCAAGGAACGCCACGGCATCACCTTTACGCTGGGCAACATCCCCTACGAGGGCGAAGAGGCTGCCGAGGCCTTCAAGCTGCTTTCCAGTGGCGAGGTAAGCGGCGTCTTCCAGGTGGAAAGCCAGGGGATGCGGCGCGTCCTTACCGAGATGCAACCAACGATGTTCGAGCATATCGTCGCCACCATCTCGCTTTACCGCCCCGGCCCCATGGATTACATTCCGCAGTACATCCTGCGGCTGCATGGCAAGGAGAAGGCGGAGTACAAGCACCCCTCGCTCGAGGCGATTCTGGCCGAAACCTACGGCATCATCGTCTACCAGGAGCAGATCATCCAGATTCTGAGCGCGCTGGCGGGCTACACCCCCGGCGATGCCGACCTGGTGCGCCGCGCCATCAGCAAGAAAAAAGAATCGGACATCATCAAGCACGGTGTGCGTTTTGTGAAGGGGTGCGAGGAGCGGGGCATCCCCAAGGCCACGGCCGATGCGATTTACGCCGACATCGCGTTCTTTGCGCGTTATGGTTTCAACAAGTGCCTGCCGGGTGACGTGGAAGTCGTTGATGCAGCGACAGGGCGCGTGGTGCGGGTTGATGATCTCTATCGAGACCCCTCGCTGGCCGCGACGACTGTGACCTGCGACGTGGATGCGCTGAAGTTGACCACTGGGCGCGTCAGCGCGGTGATGAACAACGGTGTCAAGCCCGTCTATCGGCTGACAACAGCACTGGGCAGACAAATTGACGCAACCGCCAACCATCCCTTCTATACCTTTGACGGTTGGCGAACACTGGGCGAACTTGGCCCTGACGCCCAGATCGCTGTGCCGCGAACGATTCCGGTGGAAGGCGCAACCGAGTGGCCCGAGTACGAGGTCATCGCACTTGGCCACCTCCTGGCCGAGGGCAATCTCTGTCATCCCCATTCGGTCTACTTCTACTCCACGGACACCGATCAGTGCGATGATTTTGTGGCTGCGGCGAACAGTTTCCAGAATGTTGATTGCTCAATTGGGACACAGCGAGGGGTCTATTACGTGTACGCCCGGCGCGCTGACCGTGAGCGGAAGCCCGGGATCATGGAGTGGGCGCGCACCTTGGGCATCCTGGGCAAGAATGCGCGCACCAAGGAGATTCCAGCGCCGGTCTTCACCCTCACCAATGCACAAATTGCGTTGCTTGTCAGCCGCATGTGGGAGGGGGACGGCCACATTGATGTTGAGGGGCGCAGTCTCTTCTATGCGACATCGTCGCAGCGAATGGCGCGCCAATTGCAGCACTTGCTTCTGCGTTTGGGCATCATCAGCCGATTGCGCACCGTAGTATTTCCCTACAAGGAGGGGCGCACCGGTTACCAGTTGTTTGTCACAGGCAGCGACAATATGGCGCGCTTTGGTGCAACAATTGCCACCCGCTTTGTGAGTGCAGAACGGCGTGCGCAACTGAATGCGTTGGTGCTTGCGCCTGAACACTCGCAATCCAGCAAGGACGTTGTGCCGTTGGCAGTAAAGGAACTGGTGCGTGCCGAAAAGCAGACGCACGCGCTCACCTGGACGCAACTAAACGCGGCCACAGGCGTTGCACAGCGTGAGTTTTATCCTGTGGGCGCGACCGGCAAACAGGGCTTTCGACGCAGCACTATCGGACGCCTTGCCGACTTCTTCGGCAGCGCATCGCTGCATCGTTATGCCGAAAGCGACATCTACTGGGACCGCGTTGTCTCCATCGAGTACGTGGGAGAGAAGCAGACCTACGACCTCGAGGTGCCCGGTACGCATAACTTCGTCGCCAATGACATTCTTGTACACAACAGCCACGCCGCCGACTACGCCGTTATCACCGTGCAGACAGCGCTGCTCAAGGCGCTCTACCCTGTTGAGTACATGGCGGCGCTGTTGCTGGTGGAGCGCGACAAGACCGAGAAGGTCGTTTCGTTCGTCAGCGAATGCCGCCGCATGGGGATTGACGTGCTGCCGCCGGACGTCAATTACAGCGGGCTGGACTTCGACATCCAGATCCGCCCGCCCGACACGCAACAGATCGCGCAGCGCGACCCGTCGCTTGGTTACGCCTTTCCCGTGCCCGAGGGCAGCGCCATCCGCTTTGGCATGGCCGCCATCAAAAATGTGGGCGAGCAACCCGTGCAGTTGACTCTGGCGGCGCGCGCGGTCGAAGGCCCCTTCAAGAGCCTGGAGGATTTCTGCGATCGCGTCAACCTGCAGCAGGTGGGCAAGCGGCCGCTCGAGTGCCTCATCAAGGCGGGCGCGCTCGACCGCTTCGGCAAGCGCAGCCAGTTGCTCGCCGTTATGGACCAGGCCTTCGCCCAATCCAAGGCGGTGCACGACGCGCGCGACAGCGGCCAGCTCTCGATCTTCGACCTCATGGGCGGCGGCGAGGAGCAGCACGTGACGCCCATCCGCCTGCCCGAGATGGACGAGGTGTCGGGCAAGGAGAAGCTGACCTGGGAGCGCGAGCTGCTAGGCGTCTACAGCATCAGCCACCCGCTGCAGAACCTGGGCGCCGAGCTGGCACGCTACACCACCTGCTCGTGCGCCGAACTGGACGAGCGCTATGACGGGCGCGGCGTCACGCTGGCAGGGCTCATCACCTCAGTTCGCACGCTGACGACCAAGAAAGGCGATCTGATGGCCTATGTGATGCTCGAGGACCTGCAGGGCAGCAGCGAAGTGGTCGTCTTCCCGAAATCCTTTGCCGAGCATCGCGACAAGCTGGTGCTTGATGCCGTCGTCATGATCAAGGGGACGGCGCAGACGCGCAACGGACAGACCAACCTGCTGGCCGATGTGGTGCAAACACATTTCGATCGCATTATCTCCAGCGCTGACGAAAGCGCCCGGCTGCAGCCGCCGCTGCTGCGCAACCTGCCCACCATCAATGGCGTGGCCGCCGCGGCGGGCGACGACGATGCAGACACTGATGCTGCTGCCGATGATCCCATGAATGAAGAGATTGGCGTGGTGGCCGCCTGGCGTGGGGAGGATAACCCCTTTGCCAACGGCGAGGGCGAGGCAAATCCTTTCCTGCATGATCTGCCGGCATTCCTCAACGCTGCGCCGGCCGGCGCTGCAATCGCGCTTGCGCAGGCCACGGCGGCTCAGGCAGGGGCTCCACTGGCGGCTGTCAAGCAGAGCGCGCCAACAATGCAACTACGCGAGAGCGGGGAAGGCGCGCAGGCCACAGGCGGGGCGGGTGGCGCAAACCGCGTCATCGGCAGCAACCATGCCCCAGCCGCCGACGCGCCTGAGACAGCCCCGGCTAAGCCCACGGCGGACGCGCCGACACGTGCCACAGCAGCCGCAATGCCCGCCGACGAGGCGTCTCTGCCCGCAGAAGGCACCCCGCCTTCGCCGCCGCCAGAAGACGCGCCCATGCCGGGCAATCGCCCCGGCGAGAGACTGCTTGTTATCAACTTTCGCCGCACAGGCGACGTGGAGCGCGACAAATTTCGTCTCAGGCAAATATACGAAATGGTGCGCGACCCACGCGGCCGCGACCGATTTGCCATTGCCATTGTCGACGGTGCGCAGACCGCTCGCCTCGCCTTCCCCAACGACCTCTGCTCAATCAACGAGCGGCTCATCAACGAGCTTGAGAAGCACCTGCGCCTTAAGGTGACGATCGAGACGAGCCCGTCGTAGCAGCGATGGGTGCACGAACCTCACGTAAACGAGAGAGGGATGGAAGCGGCAATCTGCTTCCATTCCTCTCTCGTTTACGTGAGGTTCGTGTAATGGCTGGCCGGCTAGCCCGCCTCACTCTTGAGCCACTCGAGCACTGCACCCAGATTGGCGATGGATCCCGTTGTGCTGCGCCAATCAGGGAAATTGCGGAAAGGCTCTGTCTCGAGTGGGCGTGGCAGGCGCGCCCACATCGTGCCGGTGAAGTCGCTGGCCACGATCACCAGCCGCTCACCGGGAGCCCAGGTGTGGCGATCCATCTCGGCGCGTATTTGGTCCACCAGCGCCCACTCCCGGCGTGCAACGGCCACAATGGCATCATCATCGCCGTAGACATTGCGCTTCCACGCAAGCTCAAGGAAGAGGGCAAGCGGCCCCTCCACCAGCGCGTAGTAGAGGGCGTTTGACTGCATTCCGCGCCCGGCAGTGCCGTAGTAGACATAGTCGTCGCAAGTCTGTGCGGCGGCTTCTTCGGCGGCGGGCAAGAGGTTGTAGAGACCAGGCAGGTCCTCGCGTGTACCAAAAAGGTTCCCATCAAGGGAGCGCACATCTGCGCGCAAAGCGTCGGGGACATAGGGTGCCGGCAGACCGGCATCGGCTAGCTCCTGTGGTACGGGAATGTCAACGCGCATCGGCATGGCCTCCGGCTACTCCCACTTCGTCTTGAGGATGGGATCGTTGTTGGTGAGCATGGGGCGCAAGAAGTCGGCCAGCGTATCGAGGCGTTTCAACGTAGCGTCCATCTCCTCTGCAGTAATCAACCCCTTGAGCGCGTCACGCACCAGTTGCGGCTGGTCGGCCACCTGCACAATGCGCTGCGCGAAGGGTCGGTCAATCTCGTTGAGCTCGTCCATCAGAAGGCCGGCTGTTCCGAAGCGCCGGAACTTCGCACTGGCGCCAGTCATCTTGAGCATGTCTTGCATGGGGACATCCTTGCCAAAAGCAAGGTCGTTGTCTATTGCCTTCGCCCCCTTGATAACCCCGTTTTCGATAACGACCATATAGTTGCCGGAATGACGGTCCACCTGGGCGCAGATCTGGTCCAGCAGGTAGATGGTGGAAAGGTTCTTGCGCACCAGCGGGTTTGTGACCGCCGACTGGAGGAAGGCCATTTCGGCATCGTCGTCAAAACCATCTTCATCAGTGGCCGCCTTTTCCAGTTGCTGCATGGTTTTGCCCTGCACCTTCTCCATAATGAAGCCCTGCTTGCTGTCGTGCTCAGCAAGAAAGGTCTTGGGCACAACATTACCACCCAGCAGTTTATCAAGCGCCTGCATGGCGAGATTGCGGCCGGCGAACTCGGGCTTGTTCTTGGGGATGCCTGCGCCGCGGTGGCCACCCCGGCCTTCCTTCTTGTTGTCCTGCTGCGAACCCATGGGGTCAACGTCAAGATTTTCCTTGAAGACGGCGATGAACTCGCCGCCGCTTTCCTTCATCTCTGTGCCGTCCTCGGCCTCAACGATCGCGAAGTTGTAAACGATTTCGTCGATCTGATTCATCATGTCGCCGTACTTGCGGTTCTCGGCGCTTGCCTCATTTCCGCTCTTGAACTCGTCGCCTTGAAGGGTGGAGAGGCGCTGCGAGACGACGCCAACTTCGACGTCGATCTCATTCTTGAGTGCAGTGACGTGCTTGCGACGAGAACTCTTGGCGCCGCGCTTCTTGTCCCATTCTGCAAGGGTTTTCGAGAGCGCTTTTAGGTGGCTGATCTTGAGGGGTGCTGGTGCGCTCGCGAGCTTCCCTTCGTAGGTTTGCAGCGCGCCGATGATGCCGGCGAAGAAGCCGCTGCTCTTGCCATCACGCAGGGTCAGACTCGTGCTCTTCTTGAAGTCCTTGGCGGATGTGAGACGCTGCACCTGCGCACTGCCCGCAGCACCTTGTTGCACCACGTGGGTGAGTTCGTGCGCGAGCACGCTCTGTCCCTGCTGCGAAGAGGGGTTGTAGACACCTTGGCGAAAAAAGATGTCGCGCCCTGTGGTAAAGGCGTCGGCGCTGATGGAGCGACTTAGCTGGTCGGCCTGTGGATTGTCGTGGACGCGCACGCTGCCAAAGTCGGCCTTGAAGTGGCCGTCCATAACGTTGCGCGTGGAGGCAGGCAGCGGGTTGCCCGCACCGCGGTCTTGGTTGAGAGCCACTTCGAAGCTGGGGCCGACAGCACCGCCCTCGAGCATACCCGGATCATTGCCCGGCGCGCGCTGGATCGCTGCGCCACCGGGCGGAGTGTGCGCCGCCTGGTCGAATGCCGACGCCTCCCGGCCGGCCTCCTGCTCGTATGCATCATCCACCGGGCCTACGGACAACTTGGGCTGGATGCTGCCGTTGCGCGCATGGGCGCGCACGAGCGCTAGATTGCCATACGTGCGCTGCAACTGGTTGGCGCCTATGGCTCGAGGCGTATCGCCAGGGCGTATGGGCGCATGCGCCACGGTGGAAATGGCCTGTATGTCCAAGGCCTGGGATCTGGACTTGCGCAGCAGGGTCTCCTGCGCCTTGCGCAACAGCGCATGACCACTCATTGGGGCTCCGATCGCGTGGGACTGCATGTGCCTCGGGTCAATGCCTGAGACAGGGGCTCCACATGACGAGTGGTTGACGCATAGTAGACGCCCGCACCTGCGTTGCCAACTCACGATTGCGCAAAGGGTCTGGCCAAGCCTTGTGGATTGAGTGCCGGGCGCGCCTACCGCCCCCCCCAAATACAAGTTGCGGGGACCGGATGCATCCGGGCCCCGCAACTTTTACTGAAGGTTGAGAGGCGCACTTGCGCCAGGCAGATCGCCTGCTACAGCCGCACGTAATTCACGAAGAGCAGCGCCTCGCCGCCCTGCTGGAAGTACTCCACGCGAATGTTATGCATGCCATCGCCCACTTGCACGTCGCCAAAGTAGCTGGTGGGCGCCTGAACCTTCCAGCCGTCAATCACCAACTGGTCGTCCACAAAGACGCGGATGCCATCGTCGGAAGTGGCGTAGAAGCGGTAGACACCGGCAGTCAGCCAATCCTGGCGCGTGAAGCGTGCGCTGAAGTTGTCACCTGGGATGCCTGCTCCAGGTCCACCTGTGCCCCAGTTGAAGCCAACCTGGTTGACATTGGTGGTATATACCGAGCCACCTGTCAGGCTCGGATTGTTGAAGAACTCGCTGAACCACGGGCCTGTGGGCACGGGTGTGGGCACGACGGGCGGCACAGGCGTGGGCCACACTGGCTGGCATGGGTTGCAGGGGGGCAGCGGCGTAGGCCACACCGGCTGACACGGCGAACCGCACGGGTCCACCGGTGGCCAAACGGGCGGCTGCGGCTGCACGTTGCAGGCCGTGGGCACCTTGATCACCTGCCCCACATAAATGTGGTTGGCGTTGCTGATGTTGTTGAGCCACATGATCTGGCCGACGGTTGTGCCGTACCAGCGTGCTATGCTCGAGAGCGTGTCGCCGCGCGCCACAGTGTACCAATTCCAGCAGTCACTGCTGGGCGGTTGCGGCACAGGGCCGCCGGTGCCGCCGGGAATGCAGAGGCGTTGACCCACATAAATGTGATTGCCGTTGTAGATGCCGTTGGCCTGCATGATGTCATAGGCCGAGATGCCGTAGTAGCGTGAGATGCCGATCATCGTCTCGCCGCGCGAGACGACGTGGATCGCGCTGCAGTTTGAGCTGCCCCAGTCGCTGCCGCCACTTGTGGGAATGCAGAGCGACTGCCCCACAAAGATGCGGTTGGGATTGGAGATGTTGTTCGCCTGCATCAGCGACGAGGTCGACACGCCGAAGTACCGCGCGATGCCTGAGAGCGTTTCGCCAACGCGAACCGTATGCCAGGTAGAACAGCCAGACCACTGGCTTGCCGACTCCGCCTGCACGTCGGCCGGCGCTGCCAGGGCCACGCTCGGCAGCAGGAGGGCCAGAATTGCCAGCGACGTCAGCACCAGAAGACGCAGTCGAGAATGGGACTGGGTCGTTTTCATGGTACGACTCCTTTCATGCAATGCGATGCAATGCAGCGATAATGGAAAACAACTATGCGGCTTCAATCGTACTCTGCGCTGTGTCCATATTCTGCGCGCATCACGCACGCTATGAGGACAGCTGAACGGAGCCTGGTCTGTGTGCTCGCATGCGGCAGCAGCGCGCGCACGACGCACACCTGCAATGGCCGTTCACAATCAAGGACGCAAAAGGGCACGCAAAAGTTGTGACCAATTTTCGCGATGGCTGCGCATTGGCTACGCAAGCCATACGCGTTCGTCTGTGCGCCGTCCGAAATGGGCAAACAATTGGGCTCGCGGTGGGCATCGAAGCGACCCTCCAGAATGACGACTTCTCTTCGGCCTGGCTGCCGACAGGACTACGCGCCCCGCCAGTTGGGCGTCCAGGATGGGCTGGTCTACGATACCGGCCTGCGTATGGCTGCGCAGACCAGCCTGCGCGACACCTTTGTATCCAGCGGCACGCCCGGCGCCGACAACCCCGCAGGCAACTACGCTCCGCGCCGGGTCAACTTCACCGAGCGCTACGGCGCATCCGACAAGTTGAGCGGCTGCAACGTCAACGTGTGGGGCAGCCTCACCTGGGACGTGGCCAACTGAAGGCCGCAGCAGACTGAACTGCGGCCGTGGGCGCACGACCTCTGGCCCCACGGCCCTACCTGGAAACGAAACCAGCCCATGAGCGTGACCATGCCGACGATGTTCGGCGCGCCGGCCGACTATATCTTTCTCAACGCGGCCGTGTACACCGTGGATGCCAAACAGCCCACCGCGCAGGCCGTGGCTGTGCGCGACAACCGCATTCTTTACGTGGGCGACAACGGTGGCGCCATTCACCACCACGCACCCCAAACGCAGGTCATCAACTGTGGCGGGCGCACACTCATGCCCGGCTTCATCGACAGCCATTTTCACCTCCTCTCCGGCTCGCTACAGCTTGACCTGCTTGATCTCGAGGCCGCCCATAGCATCCCCGACGTTCTGGAGGCTATCCGCAATTACGCAGCAGCCAACCCGGAGCTGTCGTGGATTGAGGGTGTGCAGGTGCACTATCCCGCGCCGGCGCACCAGGAGCAGGTGTTTGATCGCCACCTGCTCGACACCATTGTGCCCAACCGCCCGCTCGTGCTGCTCTCCTTCGACCGTCACACCATGTGGGCCAACACCGAAGCGCTGCGCCGCGCCGGCTTGCTCCACGGGCGCGACCTGCCGCCCGGCAGCGAGATCGTCATGGCCGCCGATGGCGCCGCCACGGGCGAGTTGCGCGAACTGGCAGCCATTCGCCCCGTGCTGGAACTGATCCCTGAAGCCGACGATGTACACAAGCGCACCCTGCTCCACAAGGGGATGGCGCAAGCCGCGCAGTACGGCATTACCAGCGTCCACAACATGGACAACAAAGACAAGTCGATAGAGCTTTATGCCGCGCTCGAGGACCTGGGCGAACTGACGCTGCGCGTCTACGTTCCCTTCGACATTCACCCCGACACACCGGTGGAGGCGATTGGCAAGGCCGTGCCCCTGCGCGAACGCTTCCAGGGAGGGCTCGTGCGCGCCGGCGCCGTCAAGGTCTTCATGGATGGCGTGCTCGAGTCCTGCACGGCACTCATGCTCGATGAGTACGCGACCCACCCCGGCAACCTGGGCGACGCACTGCACAGCGCCGAGCGCTTCAATGCGATTGCCGCCGAAGCCGACAGGCTGGGGCTGCAGATTTTTGTCCACTGCTGCGGCGACGGCGCCGTGCGGCGCACGCTCGATGGTTACGAGTACGCGCTGCGCGTCAACGGCCGGCGCGACAGCCGTCACCGCATTGAGCACATCGAGGTCATCAGCCCCAGCGATATCCCCCGCTTCAAGCAACTGGCAGTGATCGCCTCCATGCAGCCGCACCATGCGCCGCACACTGTGCACCCCGGCGACATCTGGCCGGCACGCGCCGGCGCGGCGCGCTGGCCACGCAGCTTTGCCTGGGAGACGCTGCGCCAGGCGGGCGCGCACCTGGCCTATGGCTCGGACTGGCCGGTGGTGGCCATGAACCCGATGCTGGGACTCGACGCCGGCATGAACCGTAAGCCCTGGGCACCCGGTGACCCGGACCAGCGCCAAACGCTGGAGAATCTGGTCGCCGGCTACACGCGCGACGCCGCTTATGCCGAGTTCATGGAGCACGAGAAGGGAATGCTCCGCCCCGGCTACCTGGCGGACCTGGTTCTGCTCAGCGAAAATCTGTTCGCCGTGCCCGCCGCAGAGATTGTGCGTGTCGGCGTGAATCTCACCATGTGCAACGGCCGCATTGTGCACCGCAGCAACGCGTAACTGCGGCAGTGGCCAGTGGGGAGTGGGGAGTGGGCAGTGGGGAGTGGGCAGTGGGCAGTGCACAACCGCGAAATCCGAGCCCCGTCTGCCGAAAAAATGCCCGCCGCAACCCCATTGCGGCCCACCTGCGGCTGTGTTACAATAGCGTCAGCCGGTTTCCGCATGGCGCCGGCGCATCGCGGCCTGTGCGGGCTTCCCGCACCCATCCCAGCCACCCATGAAACCATTGCAGCCGACTTCGCAGACCCCGGCGCTTTCCTCCACCCACCCTGCGCATAAACAGCCTGGACACGCACGGCGCGTGCCCGGTTTTGTCGCGCGTATGGGGGCCGTCAGTGCAGCCTTGCTCTTTATGCTGCTGGGGATTTTGCCCGCAGCAACCAGCGCCGCGCCGTTTTCCGCGCCCGCGGCCGCCGAATTGCCCGGCGGTTGCAGCGAGCTCATTGGCAACGGCTCGTTTGAGCAGATCAATCAGGTCTGGTATTTGCCGCCCAGCCTCAACCCACCAGAGTACGACAACAGCCTCGCCTTTGCGGGCAATTTTTCGTTGCGCCTGGGCAATGTCGGGCAGGCCAATGTAGCCTCCAGCAGCCGCGTCGAGCAAACCATCGCTCTGCCCGCCAATGCAAGCTCCATCATTCTCTCCTTCCGTTACTACGGGCGCACGGATGACGAGGTTGCACTGGGGGCAAACGACCGCCAGTATCTTGACATCTTTGACGCGAGCACCAACCAGTTCATCGTGCGCCAATTTGAGGCGCGCAACAAGGAACGCCTCTGGCTGGGCGCACAATACAGCCTCACTGCTTATCGTGGCCGCACCGTGCGCCTTTCCTTTGGCGTGGACAACGACGGCCAGAACGCCCGCCTGGCCATGAATCTGGACGAAGTCTCGCTCTACTATTGCACCTCCACGCCTACGGCCTTGCCCACCGTCACGGCCACGTGGACGCCGACCTTCATGCCCACCTTCATCCCGTCGGCAACGTTCTTCCCGCCTTCCACCTATTCTGTGACGCCAACACCCTTGCCGCCCGATTTGGGCTGTACCAACATCCTCGTCAACGGCGACTTTGAGTCGGACGCGGGCTGGAGCTTTGGCCCCAACTCGATTCCCGGGCAATACGTGTGGACCTTCCGCCAAGCGGGCAATCGCGCGGCGCAATTGGGCAACCCGCCCAACTTCCGCAGCGACATGTTCAGTTTCTCGTCAATGCGTCAACTCGTCTCCATTCCGGCCAACAGCCCCAGCGCGCGCCTGATCTGGTTCCAACTGCTCGGCACTGAGGAGAGTCCCTCCAACCTCGTCGGCATTGGCGAAGACCGCCAGGACGTCGTCCTGCTCAACCCCGACCTGAGCACAATTGCCGTCGTCTTCCGCACGCGCAACACCACCAGCAGCTTTGTGCAGCAGGTTGTTGACCTGTCGCAGTACCGCGGGCGCAGCCTCTATGTTTACTTCAACGCCTTCAACGACGGAAATGGCCGCCGCACATGGATGTATGTGGACAGCGCGCTGCTCTGCATCGACATGCAGGCCGTGCCCTTTACCGGCGCGCAACCGAGCGGTTATACGGGTGCGAATGCAGGCACGCAGACAACGGTAATCCAGAGCGGCCAGGGTGACGGCAGCCAGGGACAGCAGCCTTTGCCCAATTACGGTCAGGCGGCAACGCCCGTCCCTCCGGCCACCTATGCAGCCAACCCCGCCCCCGCCGCGCAAGCGACGGGCGCAAGCGCTTCAAGCGTATCAATGGCAACTCTGCCACCCGGCCCGGTGCCGCAACCCGGCGAGGCGACGCCCGATGCCAACGCCGCCCTGAACGGCTCGGGTGACGCGCTGGATATTACCCAGATGGGCGACGTGAACCCGGAGGCCAGTGTCAGCACAGAGGCCATTGCCGCCGCAGCCACGCCTGCCGAGGGTGGCAACACCACACGCCGCACTACGGTAACCATCGCTGCGCTCTGCCTTGTGCTGCTCGTGGTGGGAGGGCTCTCCATCGGCATTTTGCGCGCCATCTCCCGCCCGCGCAACCCCACGCCCTGATTGCAGCGTCATCCGCACTTGAAGCGAGGCTTCCCAATGTGGAAGCCTCGCTTCGTTTTGGCGCCAGGCGTGGTACGCACGCTTACTTGAAGGCCATTCGCCCGTGGGCTATACTGGCTTGAACCGAGAAACTAGGCTGCGACGTTGTGTAGACGCGGCATGGATGGTACGTGGGACCTAATTCAGATGATCGGGCACTATCCCGCTGTTGTTCGGCGGTCCGTGCGTGGAGAGATGGAATGAGCGAAGTTGCTGAAGGTTCGCCCCGGCTGCCTGCGCCGCGCGCGGTTGGACAATGTGAAAGGGCGCAAGCAAATACGCGAGCCGCGCCGCAGCTTGTGCGCACAGTCTACGCGCCCGACGCGCAACCCAACGGCTTTGACGCGCTGGCGGATGAATGGAACGCCCTGCTGGGGCGCGCCCGCTTCAGCACGCTCTTCCTTACGCACGAGTGGCAAACGACCTGGTGGCGTCACCTGGGCGAGGGCGACCTGTGGATTGTTGCCTGGCGCGAGGCGCAATCAGGCCGCCTGGTGGGCATCGCACCCCTCTACCGCATCACCTTTGCGAAAGGCGAACTGGCGGGCAAAACGCAACTCAACATTGTGGGCTGTCTTGAGGTGAGCGACTACCTCGACATCATCGTGGACGAGAATCGCGAAGAGGCAGTCTACGCCGACTTTGCAGCATGGCTGCTGAGTGACGAAGCCCCGGGCTGGGACATTGTGGATCTCTGCAACATCCCCGAGGAGAGCCGCACCTGGCAGGCCATGCCGCCCCTCTTTGCACAAGCCGGGCTGGCCGTGCGCACCTTTCAGGAAGACGTGGCGCCGCAGTTTGCGCTCCCGCTTCACTATGAAACCTATTTGCAGGAGCAGGTGGAGAAGAAACAGCGCCACGAAATTCGCCGCAAGCAGCGCCGCGCCGAGCGCGAGGCAGAGATTGGCTTCTACTTCGTGGGCCGCGAGCAGAGCCTTGAGGCCGAGGTCGACGACTTCATCGCCCTGCAGCGCGCCAGCCGCGCCGACAAGTCGGAGTTCATGACGCCTCCTATGCGCCGCTTCTTCCACGCCGCCGCACGCACGCTCTTTGACGCCGGCTGGCTGCGCCTGAGTTTTCTCACCATCAACGGCGAGAAGGCCGCGTCGCTCTTCTCGTTCGAGTACAACCGCCGCTTCCTCCTCTACAATTCGGGCTACGACCCTGAGGCGCACGCCCATTTGAGCCCCGGCTGGGTGCAGCTTGCCTATGTGATTCAGTACGCGATTGCCGTAGGCGACACCCATTTCGACTTCATGCAGGGCGACGAGGCATACAAGTACTACTTCGGCAGCAAGGATTACAGCGTGATGCGCGTCATTGCCGAGCGCAGCGCGTGAACACACGTATTCTCTCGATTCTGAACGTCACGCTGCGCTCAGCCCCGAACACCTACGTGCTATACTGACGCCACGCAATCCACACGCAATCGCCAGGTCAGGAATCATGGCAGCCACGCGCAAGAGCACAACCGAACCGCAGCCGGACGAAGAGGCAAGCATCTCCGGGTCCAGAGAGCCGGCGCCGCAGAATGGCGCAGGGGCCGCCGCACAGCCGCGCGCGTCGCGCACCGCCTACACGCCCAACTACACCCGCCCTTCGCGCCGCCCCACTGAAGAGCGCGAGAACGCGTTTGACCTTCTGGCCTGGATGCTTGAGGGCGCTACAGGCATCGCGGACGAGTTGCGCCACAACGACCTTGGCCTATCCGAAGAATTCTGGATGCACGCGGCAGCGGCGCGGCGCGAGACGCTGCTTGCCATGCACGCCGCGCTCGAGTCGATCATTGAGAAGACCAACGCCGCCGAAAAGGAACAGCAGGCGCGCGCCGCGCGCCGTGACCGCCGCGGCGGCATTGCCATCGACAGCTAGCAGAACCTCTCGACGCAAAGGCGCAAAGACGCAAAGAAAAGCAACAACGAGAAAGACACTTCTTGTTGTTGCTTTTCTTTGCGCTTCCTCTGCGCCTTTGCGCCTTCGCGTCGCATCTATGTTGGCGCCTTCACGTCGCATCTATTCGGCGTCTTCGTGCACGCCCTCGGGCAGGGTGGCGGGGACGCGCAGCACCTCCTCCTGGCGCACAAGCACCTGGCCGGGGCGGCCCGCGCGCGGGCGCGTCACATGGCGACGCTGCGTCACAATCACATCCACGGCGCGCTCGCCGCGCAGGGTGGAGAAGTGGCCCGCCAAGCGCGCCGCAGCAGCCAAGGTTTCTGCGCTCGGCTCTCCCTGCGGGCAGTGCACCAACACATGCGAGCCGGGTGCGCCGCGCACGTGCATCCAGTAGTCATCCGGCTTGGCAACCGTAAAAGTAAGCCTGTCGTTCTGCTGCGCATTGCGCCCCACCAGGATTGTGCAGCCGGCCACAACGTAGCGACGCGGCCCTGCCGGGGGCGCTGCGCGCGCAGGCCTGGCGGCCTTGGTGCGCGGCAGCAGCCCCGCCGCGGCGAGCGCCTGCCCCACTGCGGCGATCTCCGGCTGGCTCTGCGCCTGGGCAAGGTCTGCCTCGAGCTGCGCAATATAGTCGATGTCGTTTTGCAGTTGCGCCCGGCGCGTGGGGATGAAGAGCGCCACGCGTTCCAGTTTGCCCGCACGCTTGAAAAGCGCCTCGGCCTGCTGCACGGGCGTGCGTGTGGGGTCCAGTTGAATGGCAAGGGGCGCGTCGCCCGTCTCCTCGCTGCCCACCGCAAGCACGGTCTGATCCGGTGTAATGCGCTGCTGCAGCGCGAGTAGCCAGGTGGCATGCACACGCAGCGCATCAACCTCGCCGGGCGCGGGCAGGTCCCCGGCGAGCGCGGCCAGTTGGCGCTCCACGCGTGTGCGCGCGGTACGAAGATGCGCAGCCGCACCCGCACGCGCCGTTGCATATTCATCACGCGGCGCAGCTTCTGCGGGAGCAGCCATGCCCGCGTCCATGACAGGCATGGCGGGCACAGCGCGCGCCGCCACAGTGGCCGCAATCGCCGCGCTCAGCGTGGGCTGCGGCTGCCACGCGCCCTCTTCACTGTGAATCACATAGGGGGCATAGGAGGTCACCCGGCCATCCGCCGCAAGCAGGCAGCCGGGCGACCACTCGCCCGCCGTCGTAGGCAGCCACAGCGCTTGCAGCGCGCTCACCAGTGCAGGCAAAGAGGCGGCATTCGCCGGCGCGTGGGTCGCGCCCGCGGCACGCCACGCGATCTCGCGCGCCTGCGCCGGGCTCACGCCCGCCACCTGCGCAACAAGCGCCTTCCACAGCGGCCCTTCGGCTGCGAGGATGGTGGCGAGGCGCGCGTAGTAGTCGGCGGAGCCGTCGTCGAGCGGCGGCAACTTGGCCTGCGACGGGGGTGGCATATAGGGGCGGCCGGGCATGATGGTTCGCGCGCCAGCACCTGCGGGCGGCACGCGCACCAGGCAATCAAGGATCATGCCATTGGCGCGCCGCAGGATCACATTGGCGGCGCGGCCGATCAGTTCAACCACAAGGACGGTGGGGCCGTGTTCCTTGCTGGCAAACTCGAACTCGAGCAGACGCTCCCAGGCAATGGGTTGGCGCACGGCCACCAGCCCGGCGTTGCGCACATACTTGCGCAGCAGCAGCAGCAGCGGCGTCTCGCCGGATGTGCCGCGCCGCAGCTTGCCCTCCGCCACATAGAACATGGGGTAGTCAGCGGCTGCATCCAGCACAAGTGCATGGCGCGCGCCGTGGCCGAAAATTTCCAGCCCCAGGCTGCGCGCGCCGGTCTGCACAACCTGCTGCACCCGTCCAGGACAGAGGCGTGCGTTGAGTTCATCCACCATACAGGCCAGGCAGAGCGCGTCAAAGTGCATGAAGCTACTCTACCACACGGGCGTGCCTGCGGCAGCGCCACACCTGCAGCGGACTTGCCCGCTTGCGAACCTCTACCCCTGCACCATCAACCCATCCACCGCCGCTGTCAACTCATTAAGGGTCGAGGCAACGACCACGCTGTCGCAGAGGGGCACATACTTGAGCATGTCGCTGTCGCCGCTGCCCCACAGCATGGGTGGCTCGGGGTTAATCCAGATTGTGCGGCGCGCGCGCCGCGTCATCTGCCGGAAGATCTCCAGTTGGGGATCGTTGTAGTTGTTGCGCCCATCGCCCACCACAATCAGCGTTGTGCGGCTGTCCACCGTGTCGAGGTAATTGTGCGCAAAGCCCTCGAGCGCGAAGCCCATGTCGGTGCTGTAGTGGCCGGGGGGCATGCGCACGAGGACCTGCTGGATGGCCGCGTTGGCCTCGCGTCCGGCCAGGTCCGGCGTGATGTACTCGAGGTGATCGATGAAGGCAAAGGAATGCGCCCGGGTCACCATGTCCTGGAGCGCGTGCACCAGTGCCAGCATCAGCTCCGAACAGTAGCGCATGGAGGTGCTGATGTCGCAGATGATCACGAGCTTGGGCTTGAGGCGGTGATCGCGGTGCTTGATTTCGAAAGGCACGCCACCGTGGCGCAGGCTGGCACGGATTGTGCCCTTGGCGTCGAGCTGGCCCGATTTGGCGCGCTTCTGGCGCAGCGCAATGCGGCTGCGCAGGCGGTTGGCCAGGCGACGTACGTCGCGCCGCAAGGCATCCATCTCGCGGTCGCTCAGGGCGTTGAAGGGGCGATCCATTAAGTCATCGAGTACGTCTTCGGGGCGCGCCTCGCTCATGTTCTCGGCAATCTTCTGCCCGGCAAAGCGCTGCACCTGCTCCTGCATGGCCTGCTGGTTGCCCTTGATCAGCTCGCGCATCTGCTCGAGGCGCTGCTTGTTCATGCCCATCTGCTGGAGCAGCTTCATCATCTCCTGCAGGGCCTGCTGCACCTCCTCAAACTTGAGGGCGCGCAACATGCGGTTGGCCATCCAGTCCTTGTAGCGCATGTCATCCATGCGGTTGAGCCCCACCATCTGCCCGAGCCGCTCCATCTCCTGTTGCGAAAGCGCTTCGCCACGCAGCAGCCGTTCCATCATCTCGCGCAACTGCTTGTTGAACTGGCGCATGGCTTGCGCCAACTCTTGCGCCTCCTCGGGCGACATATCCTCGGTCACATCCTGCATTTCGGGCGTGCCCGCGTTGTCGAAAAAGAGCGGGAAGAGTTCGTCGAAGACGCCCAACCCGGGCGCGTCCTTGACAAGGGTGGCGCGCAGCCCCAGGCGAAAGTGGTCGCGCTCCTGCACGCCCATCATGTCAACGGCATTGAAGGCGTCGGCGCTCTCGGCCAGACTGATGCGCACACCCCCCGCACGCAGCGCCGTAATAAAGCGAATCATGCGTTCTTCCATGGGTACCCCTCCTCGGGGAGAGCAAGAAGGGCATAATTGATAACTGATAATTGATCATTGGCGGCCCAGCCAGTACGCCGCCAATGATCAATTATCAATTATGCCCTTCCCCCCTCCTTCTCCACGCCAATCCCTAATTCCGCCACCGCTGCTCGTCACCGCCAACGTCCACGCCCCGGTCTGTCACCTGAAGGCGGCGTTTGACCTTGCTGAGGTCGCTCTCGTGCTTGAGCAGCACACTGAGCGTCGTTTCGAGCGTCACCGGGTCCAGGTGGTTGGCGTTGAGCGCCACCAGCGCGTTGGCCCAGTCGAGCGTCTCGCTGATGCTGGGCGACTTGCGCAAGTCCAGGTCGCGCAGCCGCTGCACGAGCTCCACGGCCTGGCGCGCGAGTTTGGCGTTGAGCTCGGGCACCTTGAGGCGCACGACGGCCAGCTCCTGCTCCACATTGGGGTAGCCAATGAAGAGGTAGAGGCAGCGCCGCTTGAGCGCCTCGCTCAACTCACGCGTGTTATTGGAGGTGAGCAGCACAATCGGGCGGTGCACCGCGCGCAGCGTACCCAACTCCGGCACCGTCACCTGGAAGTCGCTGAGCACCTCGAGTAGAAAGGCCTCGAACTCGGCGTCGGCGCGGTCGATCTCGTCAATCAGCAGGACGGTCGGCTGATCGGAGAGGATGGCCTTGAGCAGCGGCCGCTGGAGCAGGAAGCGCTGCGAAAAGAAGACATCCTCCTCGCCGGCGAGGCGGTCGGCGGCCTCCACAAGGCTGCGCGTGCCGGCCAGTTCTTCGTGCAGCTTGTCGCGCAGCAACTGCGTGTAGAGCATCTGCTTGGCAT
>CAYJNV010000011.1:0-681 GCA_964370975.1 uncultured Caldilineaceae bacterium
GGTCGAGGCCGTAATGGCCAAAGCGTTCGCGCCAGCGCGCCATCGTGCTGTCCACCCGCTGATCCTCAGGCTCCATGCCCAGTTCAGCGGCAAAGCGCTCCGCGCCGCGTCCGGCCAGCAGCACGTGGGGCAGACGCTCCATTACGGCGCGTGCAATTGTGATGGGGTGGCCATAGCCCTGGACGGCGGCCACGGCCCCTGCACGCAACGTGCGCCCGTCCATGATGCTTGCGTCAAGCTCGACTTCGCCCAGCACGTTGGGCAAGCCGCCCCGCCCGACGCTGGCATCGTTGGTGTCGGCCTCGGTCACGCGCGCGGCGGCTTCGACGGCATCGAGCGCCGCGCCGCCCTGGCGCAGCATGGCCATGGCTGCAATCACGCCCTGGCGGCCATTTTCACTGGAAACAAGCGTAGGAATCATTGTGAAATCGCAGTCTGTGTGATGGTGAAAGGAGAACAAAAGAAAGCCGATACGCGGAAACAGCTGGAACAACGGAAAAAGCAGGAAAGACCGACCTGCTGTTGTGTTTTGAAGTTATTCGGTTGCTTCCGCTCTTTCTACCCAGAATATCGCGCGCCCTTCGTAGCGGAAGGCCGCCCGGGCGTGTCTTTGGGGGCCGGCGGGTCTGGGGGCCCCAAAACCGAGGGCAGGGGGGCGTTCGCGGCCCCCCCCCCGCCGCC
>CAYJNV010000011.1:691-26926 GCA_964370975.1 uncultured Caldilineaceae bacterium
GGCTTCTGCGGCCACCAAACCGAAGGCCAGGGGGCCTTCCGCTACCCACACCGAACCATTTTCATCTTGCGTTGTGCCGACTAGGCATGAACGTCTGCGTACTGGCTCCTGTTTCTCAGGTAGTCGGTCAGAATCTCAAGCACCTGCATCTCAAGCGGCTCCCACGCGACATCGGGGCGCTTGTTGATGGTCACGAAATCCTGTGCGCAGAAGACGTTGTAGACGCCCTCGAGCGCGAAGAGGCGCGCAGTCAGTGGGTCAGCGGCAGCGGCTGCGGCCGTGGAGACATTGCGCGGCTGCGCAAAGCAGCGCACGGGCAGGATATACTTGCGTGCATTGGGGTTGGGTGTGAGGTGAGGCGCAATCAGCATGGCGCAAGTATAGCACCGGCCCAAAGAAACGCCTTTGTACACGGAAAGGGCGGAAACAACTGGCGAACTGCCGTTGTTTCCGCCCTTGACTCGTACCCTGCAAGCAATCAGTTGGCGCTACGCCTCAAACTCCGTGTTGAAGTCCAGTGCGCTGTTGCCGTAGATGGCCGTGTCGTACTCGGTGGCCGTCAAGCCTGTGTCCGTGCGTTCGAAGACGAACTCCACGGGCTCTGCATAGACATTGGCAATGCGCCCGAGCAGTGACACGCTGATGTTGCCGTCGGCGCTTTCCGTCCACTTGCCCAGTTCGATGATGGCATCCTCGCCGTTCAGGTAGTCGGTAATCATCTGCGCGCTGTTGTCGGCAAAGAGCACCAGGCGCATCTGCATGCCGGGGCCGGAGGCAGCGGGCAGCATGTCGGTGGCATAGACGCCCACCGCGCCGGAGGGCACCTCAAAGGGGGCGGCTTCAGGGGCTGATGCGGCAGGCGCTTCAGCGGCCGGGGCGGCGCTCTCTGTCAGGACCGAGCTCTCGCTGAGCCCTTCCGTGCCGGTGAGGACCACGGTGTCTGTCATGGCGGGTGCATCGCTCGCAACGCCGTCGCCAGTTGCCGCATCACTCGCGGCGCTCTCTTCGGCGGGCAGCCCGTCGAGCGGCTGTGCAGTGAAGGCAAGTCCCGCCGAACCGTAGATTGTCTCATCGTAGGCGGTGGCGGTCAACGCGTCGCCTTCCAGCGCGAAGGTAATCACGTCGGGGCTGGCGTAGGTGCTGTTGGGCTGCCCGGTGAGCGTAACGGTGATCGTGCCGTCGCCGTTGTCAATGGTTTCGCCCACCTCAACAATGGGCGCTTCGCCATTCATGTAGTCGGTAATCATCTGGACGCTGCCATCGTCGTAGAGGATGAGGCTCTTCTGCAGGCCCGGGCTGGAGGCAGCAGGCATGACGTCGGTCTGGTACCAGGCAGTGGGCTGTGGGCCACTGGATGCAGGCGCGGCTTCGATCCTGGTCAATTGCAGCGAAAGGAAGCTGAGCGTGTCGCGGCTGCGCTGGAAGACGAGCGTCTGCGGCTGGTCGTAGGTTTGGTCGGCGCTGGCCGTAACGGTAACGGTGACCGAGCCGTCCACATTGGCAGCCCAGGCGCCGCTCTCCTGCACAGGCGGCTCGTTGTTGAGATAGTAGGTGCTGGCCTGTACGTCGCCGCTCTCGTACAGAATCATGAAGACGACCATGCCGGGGCTGGAGGCGGCGGGCACAATCTGCGAGACATAGACGCCTGCCGGGTCGCCCAGAACGGGGCTGAAGGTAATGCCTGCGCCATCATAGAAGTCGGGCGCTGTAGTCTTGAGCGCGCCGTCAGGGAGCACAACCATCTCAATGACCTGCGCCTCGTCGTAGGGCTGGTCCACCATGCCCGTGATGGCAAGGGTAACCGTGCCATCGTCGTTGAGCGTCCACTCGCCAACTTCCTCGACGGCCGGTTCATCGTTCATGTAGTCAGTGCTGATGGCTGCCGTGCCGTCATCGTTGAGGGTCAATGTCATCACCAGGCCGGGGGTGTCTGCCGCAGGCATTTGGCCCGATGAATAGACGCCCGCCAGCTTGTCGGGGGTGTTGGCGTTTGGGCGCGTTTTGGCGGCGCCGGCGGCGTGGGGGCGGGCAGGCGCCGCGGGCAGGAGGGTAAGCCCTTCGTTGCCGTAGACATTGATGTCGTACTCGGTGGCTTCAAGCGAGCCGTCAGCCTGCTCTGTGAAGACGATCTGTTCTGGTGTCTCGTAGGTCAGGTCGCCCCGGCCCGTCAGGGTAACGCTTAACTCGTCGCCAATCTGCACCCAGGCGCCGTCCTCCACAATGGGGTCTTCGCCATTCATGTAGTCGGTGCTGATTGTAGCAACGCCTGTGCTGTCGAGCGTCAGGGTGACCACGCGTCCAGGGCTGGAGGCCGACGGCATTTCGGCGGACTGGTAGATGACCGGATCACCTGTAGGCGCGCTCTGCGCCGGGGCGGCCGCCAGGGCGGTGGCGGCGGGCAGCGCGGCCAGCAGGCCAAATAGCAGCAACGTGGCGACAATCAAGACGCGCAATGGGGGACGGGTGTGCGGTGTGTGAATCATTGGGGTCTCCTCAGTTCTGTTTTGCATAATTTTCACTGCGAAATGCATGGCGAAAGTGCGATTAGCATACGACGCGGTGGACAATCTACACGAATACGGGTGCATGCTTTGGCGCCGCGTACAACATCACCTCACCCCTGGCCACTCTGCGCAGGCGGACGTGCGTCAATCTCGAGCGCCTGCGCAACATAGTCGCGCAGCGCCGCCTCGCGTGTGGCCAACTGCTCAACGCTCTTCAGTTTGACATAGCGGGCCGTCTTGCCGACGCCCTTGAGCAACCCGAAGTCGTCGCGCAGCTCGGTGCCATATACAAATGAGAAGGTGATGCCCTTTTGGCTCCCGTTCATATAGGCCACAATCCGCCTGCCCACCCACACCGGCATGTTATACGAGAAGGCCTCGTGCGCGCTGGGGGCGCAATCGCGCAGTAAAGCGCGCAATGCCGCGGCCACATCGCGGTATTGCGCCAAGACATGCGTCTCAACATATTGGTCCACGTTCATGCCTACTTGCTACCCCTTTCGCCCTGCGCAATGCCTACGAAGCAGCTATTGAGCCTGCGCGCCCGATTATAGCATGGCCCGGGCGGCACACCTGCGGGCGCATAATTCTAGTCAACTTCATAATAATTGCACGAGGCGAATGCCCTATGATATACTCGCCCAAGTTCGTCTCGTACTCGCGCGGCACATGGGTCGCGGCGCTATCGTTCACGCTTTCGGCCCTGCCGCACTGCCCGCAGCACGCCTCTCTCCCCACCTGTGGAGGTTTCTATCGTGTCCTTTTCCTGGCCCTGGGCCAAAGCACCCAAACGCACCTCCAGCATTCTCTGGCTCGATTTGGGTGACCTGGGTGACCTTGTGACTCCGTCCGGTCCCCATGAGCAATGGCAGGACCATGGTCTTGCCCTCCTGCGCACCATCCTCAAGAACAATGGCATCGAGACCGACCTGGCCTCGACGCGTGCCGTCACTTCGTGGGAGCAACTTGCCACGCAAATGGAAGGATACAGCACGCTCATCATGAACGTGCGCTCGTATACTTTCCCTGTAGCCTACCGTTCGGCCAAGCTCTTCAAGGAGATCAACCCAAACGGCATTGTGCTCGCAGGCGGCATGCACGCCACTGTCGCGCCTGACGAAATGGAAGCGGTGCCTGAATTTGACCGCATCTGCAGCGGCCCGGGCGAAGAGGTGATTGTTGACCTCGTCAAGGACCCCATGTCCTTCCCGCGCGTCTTCCAGGCGCAGGGGGCCAAGTCCATGGCTGAGTGGCCCATGCTCGACCGCACCATGTGGCCCAAGCCTGCGGGCAAGGCAGCGCGCAAGTGGAACTGGAAGTGGCCGCTTGAGCCCGCCTGCGGCTGGGGCCCAAGCCCCGTGGCAACGATCATTACCAGCCGCGTTTGCCCGTGGCAGTGCGTCTTCTGCAATGAAAATTCATACATCCCCAACATGGGCCGCCGCCCTGTGGACGCCGTCATCGATGAACTCAACTTCCTCGACCGCAAATACGGCGTCGGTTCGGTGGTGATTCACGACTCGATGTTCTTCCAGAACCCCAAGTGGCTCAAGGAGTGGATCGAGAAGTATCCGCGCAAAACCAAGAATTGGACCTACTGGGCCGCCGGGCGCTCCGATACCGTGCGCCAATGGCCCGACCTCTTCGAGGCGCTGGTGACTGAAACCAACTGGCGCACCATCTCCATCGGTTTCGAGTCGGGCAGCGACCGCATTTTGCGCCTGCTCAACAAGGAATGCACCGAGGAGGACAACGATTTCACCATCGATTTGGTGAATCGCATCGGTGATCAGCTTGAGGCCAAAGGGCAGCAGCCGCCCAAGTTCTGGTCCAACATCATGCTCGGTATCCCCGGCGAGACACCCGAGGATGCCTTCAAGACCATGCGCATGCTCAAGCGCATGAAGCGCGTCTTCCCCTCAATTGCCTATTACGCGCCCTACCCAGGCAGTGCGCTGGGCAACCAACTCATTGCCGAGGGCAAGAGCCTGATGAGCCGCGAGAACTACCACCGCTTCCCCGACGACGAAAAGGTGAAGGGGATAGATTACCAGTTCTACCGTGAACTGTTGGCGGGCAAGTTTGATGCGGAAATCTACCGCGGCATGGGCGATGCGGGCTTTGGCGGCAACTACGAAGGCTCGTTGATCAAGGCGTAAGGACATTGGGTACGCAGAATCGACAGAAATAGCAGGAAGAGACAAGAGAGAGCATGCAGTTTCCGCGATTTCCGTTGTCTCTGCGTACAGGCTTCCAGAGGTGGACGATGAGCAGCTTCAGCAATCCTCACTATATGTATCTCTTTGACCTCAAGAGCGGCAAGAAGAAGCTGGCCTATGGGCAGACGCCCGAGGACGCGCTTGAAGTCCTGCGCATCCGCCTGAGCGAGAAGGAGATGCAGGAGATCCGCAGCGACAGCTATCTCAAGATCAACCAGCGCGAATTGCAGCAGTACGTCAAGGAGCTCGGGTGAAACGCGCCGTCGGGGACATCCGCCTCACACCGGCGCAGCAGGAGCTTTTCCTTGCCGTCTATGCGGGCGATGTGCTTAAGGTGCACCGCAGCGAGGATGGCTTGAAGGAATACAGGCTGCACCCGCTGAATGGCGCGCCTGCACGCGTGGTCGCAGCGCGCGATGTCGAGGCGCTCGAACGCAATGGGTTGATTGCCAGCAACATGAAGTTTCCCGCCGCCACCTTTGTGCCCGGTCGCGGCCAGTGAGGCGTCGCCGCTATTATTATGACGGATTTGAGAGTAATTGACGCGAGGCCGTCGTCGGGGTACAATGCACGTGTCGTTCGCAGTCGGTGCTTTCGCAGCTTGTGCGTTCGCGGTTGGTGAGGAGTCCTTGTGCACGCAGTGCGCAGACACATTCTCGAGATTCTGAAGGAGCGCAACGGCGCGACCGTGGCCGAACTGGCGGAAACGCTGGCGATGGCCCCAGTCTCCGTGCGCCATCACCTGGACATCCTCCAGGGTGATGCGCTAATTCGCGTCGATCGACTGGAGCGCACGGGCAGCGTCGGCCGCCCCCAGCAAATCTATGTCCTCACCGACGAAGCGGGCGAACTCTTTCCCAACAACTTTGCCGCCTTCGCTGGGGACCTTTTGCGCCAGGTCAAACACATTTTGCCGCAATGCCAGGTGGACCAGATCTTTGTAGCCATGGCACGAGAACTGGCCGCCGAGTTTGAGGTCGCCGACGCGCCCGCACTTCCCATGGCCGAGCGCATGCAGCATGTCGCCGCATTCCTCAACGCGCGCGGCTATTTGGCCAGTTGGGAGCAGGAACGCGAAGACGACGGCAGTTTTCTGCTGCACAAGCATAATTGCCCCTATGCGGGCGTCTCCGACGAGCACGGCGAACTCTGCCTCATGGACCAGGCGCTGGTGGATACGCTCTTTGCCAGCCACTGCGAGCGCGTTGCGCACATGGGGAGTGACGACCATTGCTGCACATACCGGGTGCACACGGATTCCCAGGGTTGCGCCTGCGAGGCGGGCGCTCTTTTCAGCGAGCCTCATGCCGTGTTGCGCAGCTCGATTGCACTGGTGGCCTGATGATGCAGACCGACACGGCCTTTCCCATCTCATTGCTTGAGAAGCCCCTGGGTCGGGTGACGATGGACCCCGCGCCGGGCGGCGCGCGCCTCGCCACGGACTCGTTCGGCCGGCGCATCAACTACTTGCGCATCAGCCTTACCGATGCCTGCAATTTGCGCTGCGTCTACTGCATGCCCGAGGATATGCACTTCATGCCGCGCGCCGGCTTGATGAGCGATGAGGAGTTGCTCACGCTTGTGCGCGTGGCGGCCAGTCTGGGCGTCAACAAGGTGCGGTTGACTGGCGGCGAACCGAGTATTCGCCCCAACGTGGTGGAGATTGTGCGTGCGATTGCCGCCACGCCTGGCATCGACGACCTGGCGATGACGACGAATGGGTTGATGCTGGCGAAGATGGCGCAGCAGCTGGCCGACGCCGGTCTCAAGCGTGTCAACATCAGCATCGACACAATCAATCCCGAGAAGTTTCACCGCATTACGCGCTGGGGCCACGTGGAGGATGTCTGGAACGCGATCCACGCCGCCGAAGCCGCCGGGCTGCTGCCCATCAAGCTCAACAGCGTGGTCGTGCGCAACTTCAACGACGCGGAGGACATGATCGATCTGGCGCGCCTCACCCTCGAAAATGAGTGGGACGTGCGCTTCATCGAGATGATGCCCTTCGGCGAGATCACAGACTTCCAGCAGACCAACGTGGTCACCTATGCCGAGATGAAGCAGCGGATTGAGGCCGTCTTTGGCTTGCTGGAGGAGACCACCTACGACTACGTGGATCCCAGCCGCCCCTTCCGCATTGCCGGCGCGGCGGGCACGCTGGGCTTTATCAGCAGCGTAACGGAGCCATTCTGTCAGGGGTGCGGGCGCGTTCGTCTCACGGCCGATGGCAAGTTGCGCCTCTGCCTGCTGCGCGAGGATGAAGTGGACCTGCTGACGCCGTTGCGCCAGGGCGCCACCTTTGCCGAGATGCAGCAGTTGATGCTGGATGGTGCGTACCACAAGCCTTGGGGCCACGGCCTGGCGCAGGGTCTTGTTGCAGGCAACCGGGCCATGAATCAGTTGGGCGGATGATTTTTTCTTGGTTCAAGAGTTCAAGGGTTTAAAGACCCAAGCACATGCATTGATCTCTTGAACTTTTCAACTCTGGAACCTTCGAATCTGTTTATTGGGAGATATGCACATGATTACGCTGAGTGAAAATGCCGCCGGCAAGCTTGCGGGCGTGATGCAGGAAAAGGGCCTTGACACCGAGCACGCGCTGCGCGTCTTCGTCAAGGGCGGCGGCTGCGGCGGCATGCAGTACGGCATGACCTTCGACCAGGCGCGCGAGGGCGACGAAGTCTACGAGCAGCACGGCCTGCGCGTGATTGTGGACTCCACCAGCCTCTTTTACATCGAGGGCGCCACGATTGACTATGTGGACAACCTCATGGGTGGCGGCTTCCACATCGAGAATCCGCAGGCAACATCCTCCTGCGGGTGCGGCAGCAGCTTCCGCACGGCACAGTCGCACACGGGCGAAGAGATGGCCGAGTCGTGCAGCCACGGCCACTAATCGAAGCCAACCCAAGCACAGGCGCGCTGGACATTTGACGGTGCGCCTGCCTTCGCTACAGACAGGCGCAGATGATGCCCACTACCATGCGGCCGCGCACCTTTACGCTGGCAGGAGCCCGCGCGCTGCTGCCGCAAGTCAAGGCGCTGATGGAACAAGCGCAAGCCGCGCGCAAGCTATTGGTGGCGCACGAGCCTGCGCTGTGGGCAGTGCTGCGCAGCGCCGCTACCAACGGTGGCAACGCCGAGGCCAGCGCTTCGCTGCCCGCATTCAACGCGCTTGAGTCGAGCCTCAAAGCCATTATCGGCATGGGCATTGTTTTGCAGGATGTGGATGCGGGGCTGGTGGATTTTGTGGGGCTGCGCGATGGCCAGCCGGTCTACCTCTGCTGGCAGCATGGCGAAGACGACATCGCCTTCTGGCACGAGATGGACGCAGGCTTCGCCGGGCGCCACCCATTGGACGACCGTATTGCATGAGAACCACACCGAGTCGGAACGGGTGTATTTCACTCTTGGGGTAGATTTGCCGCAGCGCCAACGGCAACCTCACCCCTGGCTCCTCTCCAGTCTGGAGGGGGGTGAAGAACGCCCGCGTCGTAGGTCACGTCGGAGACGTGACGATATTGTTTTGCTCCACTCTCCAGACTGGAGAGGGGCGGGGGGTGTGTTTGCCGTGGGCGCGCCCCAACACGAATGTTCTATTCAGGAAAGTCGTCTGCATGCTTGATGTCTCCGCAACACCTGTTCATACCGCCACTGACCTCGAGGAGCGCATTCAGCAAGCGCTCAACGACTACCGCCCCACGCTCTACATGGACGGCGGTGACGTCGAAGTGCTTGAGGTCGATGCCAAGGGCATCGTTCACTTGCGCATGATGGGCGCCTGCATTGACTGCCCCATCAGCCTGCTGACCATGAAGCTGGGCATCCAGCGGCTGCTCAAGGAAAAGTTTCCCGATGATGTGCGCGGCGTCAACGCCATGACGGACATCGACATGTCAGCTCTGTATAACCGGACAGCGTAGCGACTGTATTCAGTCATCGTTATCAATGATCAATGATCAATGATCAATTATCAATAATGGATCATGGATCATGGATCATTGATCATTGATAACTGCTGATTGAGTGCAGCGTTTTAACTCGTTCAGGAGGGGTTTCCTCAAGATGCGCATCGCTCTCATCAATCCGAAGTTTCGCCTGCCCATTGACACGCGCACTACGGCGCACCTGGGCCTGGCCTATTTGGGAGCCGTCAGCGAGCGGCGTGGCGACGAGGTGGTCGTTTTTGACGCCGACGTGGAGAAGGAAACGGTTGCCGAGTTTGTGCAGCGCTACCGCCCGCACATTGTGGGCATTACCGCCAACACGCCCCAGGTAAAGCAGGCCTGGCGCACGGCCAAGACCGTCAAGGAAGTGCTGGATGTGCCGGTTGTCATCGGCGGCCCGCACGTCTCCGTGCTCCCCGAAGAGTCGTGCGAAAAGCCCTATGTGGACATCGTCGCTCGCGGCGAGGGTGAAGAGACATGGATTGACATCTGCGTGCGCCTGGAAACCTTTCTGCGCGAGCACCCCGAGTACAACGAGGCGAACTTCAAGACCGAGGCCTTCATGGCCCTCGAAAACGAAGTCTTCGCTGACTGCGAGGGGATTACTTACAAAACGAGTGACGGCCAGATTCACAACAATGTGGACCGCACGCCGATTGCCGATCTCGATAGCCTGCCCTGGCCCGCCTACCATCTCTTTAAGATGGACCGCTACACCAACCTGCAGCCCGCCACAGACCACGTGGACGGCGCAAAGTCGTTCAGCATTCTCACGAGCCGGGGCTGTCCCTACCGCTGCACCTTCTGCAGCCAGAGCATCATGCCCATCAAGTGGCGCAGCCGCGGTCCCGAAAGCGTGCTGGCCGAGTGGAGACATCTGGTGGAGGATCTGGGCGCCGAGGAGATTGGCGTGCTGGACGACAGCGCCAATATCCGCATGAAGCGCCTCGAAGAGATTGCCAACCTGCTGATTGAGAACAATCTCAATCACGTGCCGTGGATCTTTGTGAACGGCATTCGCGCCAACCTCGCCACCAAGGAGCTGCTCACGCTGCTCAAGCGTGCGGGCCTCAAGCGCACCGCCTTTGGCGTGGAGACGGGCGACCCCGAAATCCTCAAGAGCATCGACAAGAAGATCGACCTGGACACGATCCGCGCCGCCTTCAAGAATGCCAAGGAAGTGGGCATCGAAACGATCGCCTTCATGATCATCGGCCTGCCCGGCGAAACACGCCAGACGATGCAGAACTCAATCGACTTCGCCATCGAAATTGACCCGATGATTGCCAACTTCTCGATGATGACGCCTTACCCCGGCACAAAGGTCTACGAGATCGTCAAGCGGCAGGGGCGCATGCTCATCAACGATTGGGATGACTACGTCTTCTTCGAGCAGCAGGCGCGCTACGAGATGGGCGATATGACGGCCGAACTGGTGGAGGAGATGTACCGCAAGGCCTATCGTCAGTTCTACCTGCGCCCCAAGCCCATCATGCGGCGGCTGCAAAACAAGGATTTCTGGCTCAACCTGCCGCGCAATGTGCGCATTGCCATGCGCACCTTTGTGCCCAAGAAGGAAAAGACCGGCCTGCGCAAGTCGGTCGAGGCCGAAGGCGCACTCTAAAGTGTAAATACGACGCAAAGGCGCAACGGCGCGAAGAAAAGCAAGGGCAAAGAAGAGCACATGCAGAGCCCAAGCGCTTTTCTCAGTGTGCCCCTGTGACTTTGTGCATCTGTGTCGCTGTTCTACGATTGCTGTTCTTTGCGTTTCCTTTGCGTCTTTGCGCGTTTGCGTCAAAGCATTTGGAAGGCTCGATCGAATGCGTGTAATTCTTGCCAGCCCCGAAGCCAAAGTGTGGAGCGCCCGCAAGCACATCCCCCTGGGGCTGGGCTATCTGGCGGCCGTGATCCGCGAGGGCGGCCATGAAGTGATGATCTTCGACGCCTCGGTGGAAGATGTGGACGTCGAGTATTACCTGGACCTGGCCGTGGCCGAGGGGCGCCCCTACGAAATGATCGGCGTCACCGCCACAACGCCCCTCATGCCCGACGCCTGGGCGATGGCGAAGCTGGGCAAACAGCGCGGGCTAATCACCGTGCTGGGCGGGCCGCACCTTACCATCATGCCGCTCGAGTCGCTGCAGGCGCCCCACGACGCCTATGTGGACTATGTCTTCAAGGGCGAAGCCGAGTACTCCTTCCTCGAATTGATTGACACGTTGCAGGCCGGGCGCGAGCCGGGCATCATTCCGGGGATTCACTTCAAGCGCAACGGCGAGATCATCGCCAGCACCGAGAGCCCGATGATTCCCGATCTGGATGCGCTGCCCTTCCCCGCGCATGATCTCTTCAAGATCGACCGCTACACCAATCTGCAGCCGCTGACCGATGGGCTGGACCGCAACGCGCGCTCCTTTACCATCCTCACCAGCCGCGGCTGCCCCTACCAGTGCACCTTCTGCTCCAAGCCTGTAACGGGCGACACCTGGCGCGCGCGCTCCGTCGAGAGTGTCATCCAGGAATGGAAGTGGCTGGTGCATGGGCTGGGCGCGACCGAAATTGGCGTAACCGACGACATCTGGAATCTCAAGCTGCCGCGCGCCAAGGAACTTTGCCGCCGGCTGGTGGAAGAGGGACTCAACCAAGTGCCCTGGGTCACCGTGCACGGCATGAAGGTGAACCACACCGACCCCGAGCTCTTCCAGTTGATGAAGGCGGCGGGCTGCAAACGTGTGGGTTTCGGCGTGGAGAATGGCGACGAAAACATGCTGCGCAACGTCATTCGCAAGGGGCAGACGCTGGCACAGGTGCGCGAGGCCTTTGCCAACGCGAAGGCGGCCAACCTGCAGACGATGGGCTTCTTTATCTTCGGCATGCCCGGCGACAACGAAGAGACAATGGAGAAGACCATCCAGTTGGCACTCGAACTGGACCCCAAATTGGCCAATTTCATGCTTGCAGCGCCCTTCCCCGGCACCGCCATGTACGACATGATTCTGGAGGGGGGCGAGGTCTTTGCCGACAACTGGGGCGATTTTGCGATTCACGAGCAGAAGCCGCGCTTTACCATGAACGAGAACTACGACGCCGATCTCATCATCAAGAAGTGGCGCGAGGCCTACCGCCGCTTCTACCTTTACCGCCCCGAGCGTGTGCTTGAGAAGATGATGTTCAAGGAGAACTGGACGAACATCCCCGCCACGCTGGCGCAGGTGAAACGCTTCTTCATCGGCACACCGGACCAGCAGCCACCCAGCGAACGCCCTGCACAGCGAACGAAGGCGGCGGCGTAACGATTCCGCCGAGCAAGATGTGCGATAATACAGCCTGCCTCGGTATCTACAGGCAGGCTGTCTCTTTTAGCAGGCAGGTGGGGAGCGAGGGTACTGTGACTAACTACACAGCAGTCGTCGAATGCGACAACGACACGGGGCTCTACGTCGGATACGTGCCCAACTTTCCGGGTGCGCATTCCCAGGGCGCGACACTGGACGAGTTGTATACGAATATGCAGGAGGTCATCGCCATGCTCCTGGAGGATGGCGAGCCTGAACTCGCAGCCCGATTCGTGGGCACACAATCGATAGAGGTAGCAATGCAAGGGAGCCAAGCCACCGGTATTGAAGCCCGCTGAGGTCATGCGGATCCTCGAAAGACTCGGCTTTGAAGAGGTGCGTCGACGTGGCTCGCATGTTCAGTATCGCCACAAGGACGGGCGGGCGACCACCGTACCGTTCCACGCTGGACGCGACATTGCGCCGGCACTCCTGCGTCAAATCGCCAAAGATATTGGGATGACAGCCGACGAGTTCATTCGCTCACGATCATGACGTTTGGAATCCCTGCAACGTGGGGCTTCCGGTTAACGTTCTTGTTGACGCGCTACGAACTCTCCTCACAAACGAGCACGCTTTCGCAGTGGAAGGCGTCCAGATCCTCATGCCGGCGGACTGCGCACGCGTTAACGCCACCCCTACGCGCGTGCTCCTTTGCCGGTACGGCGGCAAATGGTCTTGCCCGTATTGTTTGCCAAACGCTGAAACCTGTTATCCTTCTCACCATGCTTCATGCGTGGCGTCGACTTCTTTCCCGGGCGCGTTTGTCAATCCCAGGCTGGTGCGCAGGATCACAGCATGGTGGACGATTCAGTAGTTGAATGGATCAGCGAGGCCGACGCGGTCGCGCTTTATGGTCGCGGCGATGCGGCGCATGACTTTGACCACATACGCCGCGTCACCCACTTGGCACGGACGATTGCGCGCGCCGAAGGCGCCAATGTGGGCGTGGTGGCCGCGGCGGCGCTGCTGCACGACGTGCCGGCAAGCGCCCCGGCGGAGGATGCCGCCGGCGCCCGCGCCGACCATCACCGAGCGGCCGCGGCTTTTGCCGAGAAGTATCTAGCAGCGCGCGGCATGCCGCCCGCCGACGTGGCCAACGTGGCGCACTGCATTGCGGCGCATCGCTTCCGCGATGCGTCCATCATGCCGCAGACGCTGGAGGCGCGCTGTCTCTATGACGCCGACAAACTCGACAGCATGGGCGCCATCGGCGTGGCACGTGCCTTTGCCTTTGCGGGAACGCACGGCAATCGCCTCTGGCATGTGCCGGTTGCCGCAATCGAGGCGAAAGCCACGCCACCGCACGGTGCAGATTACACACCCGTGCACGAGTACGTGTACAAGTTGAACCGTCTGCTGGCAACGCTTCAGACACCCACGGGACGACGTTTGGGCCAGGCGCGACATGAGCGTCAGTCTGCATTCTTCGCTGCGCTTGATGGCGAAATGGCCGAGACGGAGGATATGGACACGCGTGGATATCTGCAGAGAGCTACTGATAGCCTCTCTTCGTTCAAACAGGAAAACGCATGAACTCGCTTGACTGGAAGGTGATGGTACGCGGCGCAAGCGCCGCCTTGCTTGTGACTGGCTTGCTGGTGGCCGGCCTTCCGCAGGCTGCCTGGGCGCAATTGCCTACGGCCACGCCCACGCCACCCGTAGACCCCGCCTTTGCCACGCCCGAGCCTGCCGCCGCCGCGCTGCCCGCCTTTGCGCCGGGCGAACTTCTGGTTGGCGTGCGCACCGGTGTTGTGCCTGCAGGTGCGAGTGTGGCAGCTGCTGAATTCACCAGCGCCGACGCGATGGCCGTCACGGTAGCCGCCTCAGGCGCGCAGGTGGCCGAGATTATCGACGCCACGGGCCCGGCGGATGGGCAGGTGACCTATCTGCTCCAGACCGAACCCGGCCAGGAGTACGCCGTTGCCAACGAACTGCTGGGCAAGCCGGGTGTCGTCTATGTGGAGCCCAACTGGTATGTCACCGTGGCGCAGGATCCCGACTACGCGGCCACGACAGCGGACACCAACTCGATTGATGTGAGCCCCGGCTACGTCGTCAACGATCCGCTCTACGCTGCCAATCAATGGAACATGCAGCGCATTAACGCCGCCCGCGCATGGCAGATGATCTTTGTGCAGAGCCTCTTTACGGTCACTGCCGAGGTGACCGTGGCTCTGCTCGACACGGGCATCGACACCACCCACCCCGACTTTGCCGGGCGGCTGCTGCCGGGCTACAACTACATCGGCACGGGCAACCCGCCCATGCGTGACGGGTACGGCCACGGCACCCACGTGGCGGGCATCCTCGCGGCGGGCCTCAATGATGGGGTAGGCGTTGCCGGTGTAGCGCCCACGATCAAGATCGCCCCCTACCGCGTCCTGGGCGATGACGGCAGCGGCACCATCGCAAGCGTGGTCGCCGGCATCGTCGATGCAGCGGACAGCGGCGCGCGCATCATCAACATGAGTCTGACCACCACCAGCGCCAGCAGCACGCTCAAGGACGCCGTGGTCTATGCGGCGGGCAAGGGCGCGCTCCTGCTGGCCGCCGCCGGCAATGGCTCCACGGGCACTGTCTACTGGCCCGCCGCCTACCCTGAAGTCATGGCCGTGGCGGCGCTGGACTACAACGACCACCGCACTTCCTACAGCAACTTCGGACCACAGATCGAGATATCGGCGCCGGGCGGCGACCTGACGCTTTACAAGGTCTTCTCCACCTGGTCGGCCGATGCGATTGCGCGCTGTGCGGCGCCCGTCTACTCAGGCGGTGCGGCCTATTGCACACGCTCGGGCACCAGCCAGGCCACACCGGCCGTGGCGGGCGCAGCCGCGCTGCTCCTGTCAATCAAGCCCTCGCTTACCGCCGCCGACGTGCGCGCCCTCTTGCGCGATGCGGCCGACCCGCTCAACGAGGTGGCGCAGTATGTGGGAGCGGGCAAACTCAACGTGGCCAACGCACTGCGCGAAATCCTGCCCAGCACCGTGGATATCGTCGCCTCAGCTTTTGTGACCGAGGTGCGGGCAGTTGATTTGCCGATGACGATTACAGTGGCACTGCAGAATCCCAGCCTGGAAGCGATTGATTTCTCGGCCGCGCTCAATGTCCCGCTGGCGGCCGGCGTTTCGCCCACGGCCACGCAAGGCGCGTGGATTACCATGACCAGCGGGCTGAACGACGTGCAGGTGGGCACGCTGACCTATGGCGAACCCGACTACGTGACGCTGCTGGTCTCGCCCACCAAAGCCATATCCGGCACCTACGTCGCTGACTTGAGCGTGAGTGGCACGCGGGGTGACGGGACCACGGCGGACGAGGCGCTGCCCCTGCGAATCCTTATCACGATTGATCCGACGGCCGCGCCCGGGACGCCCGAGCCGCCCGCTGCAACGGTTACTCCCGTGCCGCCCGGCGCCACGGCAACGCCCCAGCCGCCCCTTCCATCGGCCTCAGACAAGCCGGTGAAGCTCTACCTGCCCGCAATTCGCGGCGGCTCGCTGCCCACGGATACCATCGCAGCAGGCAACCTCGAGTGGCTTGCGCCCGCCGCAGAGAATACGCGCATTACTTATACGCTCACGGATACCGGCGCGGTTACGCTCACACTGCCGGCGGCCATTCGCATAGGCGCGCAGCAATTTGCCGCGGCACGCATTCATGCCGACGGCTTCGTGGCGCTGGGCAACTCCAGCGCCGATCTTGCGCCTTTAGCAACAACTCCGCTGGGCGAGAACCGCTGCATCCCGGCGCTGGCCTACCCGGCGCAAGGGGTCTTTGGCTGGTGGGCGGACCTGGACCCGAGCGCCGCGGGCGCACGCGTATCGAGTTTTGTGACCTCCGACGGACGCGTTGTGATTGAGTTCAAGGATGTGCCTGCGACAGCCGTTGCGCAGACCTACGAGGTCAGCTTTCAGATTGTGCTGGCCACAGATGGCAGTGTGGGGTTGAACTTTGAAGAGACGCCCTCTTTCATCGGCAGACCCGAGAACGCGACGGTGGGCGTTGAAGGGCAGGACGCGCTTGTGTACAGCCTCTTCGGTTGTGTCACGCCCACCACCACGCTGGGTGCCCTGCCCCGCAGCGGCGAAAGCTACCTCATACAGCCACTGGACATCTACTAGGCCAGACGACCGTACATAGATACGAGAGTTAGGCCAGATAACAACGGACAGGGCAACGTGCCTTTGTCAGTTGTTGTCTGGCCTATTTCTGTTCGCTGCGTTCGGTCGATCGATTCCAAATATGTACGTTTGACGCAAGTCAACGGTACACCTGTCCCTTGTGAAAGCCCGCACAATCTTCTATGCTGTGCGCATTGGCAGTGCAGCGCCCTCTGTGGCGGCTGCTCCCTCTTTTTCCACGGCGCGGCAACCCGCCCGCCACTACGTACGTGGATAATCGAGCCAACCCGACTTCCCATTTTCGCACCCGCGGGTGACCCTGTTGTGGAGGCTGTGCTCATGTTGACGCTGATAGAGAAGATTCTCTTTATTGTCGCCGTTGTGGCGGCCGTCTATTTCGCGTACGTGGGCTTCGCCAAGATCTATCGCATCGTCATGCGCGGTGCGGGCGAGAAGCCCACCGTCAGCTTCATGTTCCGGCGTCTATGGCAGGCGGCCGTCAAGTGGATTGCCACGCTGCCCGCATGGCGCTCGCGCCGCCTGAGCACCCTCTTCCACTTCGGCATTTCGGCGGGTTTCGTCTTCTACTTCCTCGTCAATTTCGGCGACGTGGTGGAAGGTTTCTTCCCCATCACATTCCTGGGGCGCGACACGTGGATTGGCAACATTTACCGTCTGCTCGCCGACATCTTCACAATCACCGTGCTGGTGGGGACGGTCTACTTCCTCCTGCGCCGCTTCGTCTTCAACAGCCCGCGCCTCAAGTATAGCAACAACATCAAGCTGCTGGAGCCTGTGGCCAAGGGGGCTATCCGCCGCGACTCGCTGATTGTGGGCCTCTTTCTGCTTGTGCACGTAGGGTCGCGCTTTCTGGCCGAAGGTTTCCAGCTTGCCGGCGAGCGCGCCGAGGGCCTGCCCGTGGACCGCTGGCAGCCCTTTGGCAGCGCGCTGGCAAGCGCCTTCACCGGCATGAGCCCGCAGGTGCTGCGCGTGGGCGAGCACCTCTTCTGGTGGCTGGCTATTGGCACCATCCTCGCTTTCCTGCCCTACTTCCCCTATACCAAGCACTTCCACCTGATCATGTCGGGGGTGAATTTCCTCACCAAGCCCAGGCGCACATCGCTGGGTACGCTCGAGCCGATTGACTTCGACGACGAGTCGATTGAGAAGTTTGGCGTGGCCAAGATCGAGGAGCTTCCCTGGACGCACCTGGTGGATGCGTGGTCGTGCATCATGTGCAACCGCTGCCAGGATGTCTGCCCAGCGTATGTAACGGGCAAGGAGCTTTCGCCCTCGGCGCTGGAAGTGAACAAGCGCTACTACCTCAACGGCAACCTCAGCGCGTTGGCGGGTGGCGCGGCCTCCGAATTCAACCTGCTTGACTATGCTATGAGCGAATCGGCGCTGTGGGCGTGCACGGCGTGCGGCGCGTGCGTCTACATCTGTCCGGTCGGCAATGAACCCATGTTCGACATCATGTACATGCGACGCAACCAGGTGCTTATGGAGGACACATATCCCAAGGAGCTCAAACTGGCCTACCGCGGCATGGAGCGCAACGGCAATCCGTGGAATCTGAGCAACCGCGACCGCATGAAGTGGGCGGAGGGTCTCGAGATTCCCACAGTCGAGGACAACCCCGACTTTGAGATGTTGTGGTGGGTGGGCTGCGCGCCCTCGTATGACCCGCGCGCACAGAACACGGCACGCGCCTTTGCAAAGATACTGAACGCGGCGGGTCTGAACTACGCGATTCTGGGCGAGATGGAATCGTGTACGGGCGACACGGCGCGCCGTTCAGGCAACGAGGCGCTCTTCTTCGAGATGGCCAAGGGCAATGTCGAGACCCTCAACGAAGTCGGCGTGGGCAAGGGTGGCAACGGTGCAGCGCAAAGGCGCATTGTGACCACATGCCCCCACTGCATGCATACCATCGGCAAGGAGTATGGCCAGTTTGGCGGGCATTACGAAGTCATCCACCACACGCAATTGCTAAGCGAGTTGACCGCCGCCGGCAAGATTAGCGTGAAGAAGGGGAGCGATCAGGTGGACCGCATCACCTTCCACGACCCCTGCTATCTGGGCCGCCACAACGACGTTGTGGACGCCCCGCGCGAGGTGCTGCGCAGCACTGACGCTTTTGTGCTGGAGATGCCCCGCCACGGCAAGCAGTCCTTCTGCTGCGGCGCGGGCGGCGGGCAAATGTGGAAGGAAGAGGAGCACGGCAGCGCCAAGGTGAACGAGGTGCGCTATGCAGAAGCCGCCGCCACGGGCGCGCACACCATTGCCGTGGGCTGCCCCTTCTGCCTGACGATGCTCAACGACGCCGCCAAGGCCGCCGGCCAGGGCGTTGCCGTGAAGGACGTGGCCGAGATCATTGCGGAGCGGCTTGTATAACGGTCGAGCGTGGCAAGTTGGAGGCGCCGGAAGCAGGCGCCTCCACACGGTAGAGCGGAAGGCCTCCCGGCCTTCGTCGCGGTGGCCGCGAACTCTGGTGCCGCACCGAAGGCCGCGATGCCTTCCGCTGCGGCCCACGGGCCGCGTGCAGACCGAAGCGGGGGGCTTGCGGCCCTCCGTTTTCGTGGGAGCGGTTCGGCGCACTTACAATAATCGGTACACTTTCGCAACCAACAGCCTATTGGCAGGGGCAACTCACCCATGCAACAACTTCTACCCAACGGCCTCATCCTGCGCTCGCTGAGTGAAGGGCACGCAACCGACATCGAGCGGCTGCCCGATTTCTACGCAATGGTCAATGGCGAGGATGACCCGCCCCACGTGCAGGAGGGGCTGCGCGTTTGGACGCGTGATCTCATGCAGGGGCACCCCACGGTCACGCTTGACGACATCTTCGTGGTGGTGGACCCGGCGCACGATGACCTGATCGCCTCGGCCACGCTCCTCATTCCGCAAACGTGGCGCTACGAGGGTATTCCTTTCGCGGTTGGCCGGCCGGAACTTGTGGGCACCCTGCCCGACTACCGCGCACGCGGCCTTGTGCGCGCTCTCTTTGACGTGGTGCACGCACGCAGCGCTGCGCTTGGCCACATGGTGCAGGCCATTACCGGCATTCCCTACTTCTATCGACAGGTCGGCTACACCATGGCGGTGGAGCTGGACAACCACGCGCTCGTGCCGCTTGCCTCGCTTGCACCCCTGCCGCCCGAGCAGAAGCCCGCCTTCACGCTGCGCCCCGCCGCGCTGGAAGACATCCCTGCCATCCTCGGCTGGATGGACGTCGTCGCACGCGAGCGGGTGCTCAGCGACCAATTCAGCCCCGCCATGATGCGCCACCATATCGAGGGATCGACGCCAGGCAACATGACGCGTGTCGTTTCGCTTGTGATTGTGGATGCCACAGGCGAGGGCGTGGGCTTTGTCGCACTCTCGGAAATGCTGGAGAGGCCCAGCCAAATGCGCTGTCCTGTCTTTGCGGTAGGCGATAAGTCCTCCTATATGGCCACATATGGCGATGTGCTCCAGGGCATCAAGCAGTGGGCTACGACGAAGTACGATGCGTGCCCGGATTTTGTGGTCTTCTCCCCCGGCATCCATCAGACGCTGGACACACTGATCGACCGTACGCCCGGCGGTCAGATCCGGCGGCGCGAATATGCGTGGTACCTGCGTGTGCCCGATGCGGTCGCGTTCCTCAAGCACATCGCACCTGTTCTCGAGCAACGGCTTGCAGGTTCGGGGGCGAACCGTTACACGGGTGCGCTGCGCATTGGCTTCTACGGCCTCAGTGGCGTCAGCCTGGCTTTTGTAGATGGCCGCCTGGCAGATGTGACGACCGTCAGCGGCAAGGATGGCTACGACGCTCAATTCCCCTGGCATCTCTTCTGGAACGTGGCCTTTGGCTACCGCACGCTGGACGAAATAGGCGCGATTCTGCCCGACGTGTGGGCCAACGCGCAGGGCGCAGCGCTGCTGGAAATCCTCTTCCCCAAAAAGAAGTCGTTTGTGCTGGGGCTGGCGTAGAACGGCGGGCAGTAGGGAGTGGGCAGGCGTGAACAATTGCATCGGTCAGCTAATCCCCCTCAAGACCAATGACAGTTGCCGACTGCCCACTGCCCACACCCTGCAATTTCCTCACTTGCACACAGTCCCATCCTCTCTCATAATACCCAACACCGCCGGGTTGCTTACCCGCGCCTCCGCCGCATGGCCGACGTCCATGTGGCGCACCTGATTGCTGACAAAATGGCTGCAGACAACACGACAGTCCATCCCGCGATCGATTTCTATCACGATCTCGTTCACGCCGGCGCGCTCGCGCAGGATTCCTGGGCCGTTCTCGAGCCGGGCATGCGTGAGCGGCTTCTCTACTTTGGCGACCGCCCACTCTGCACCGTGTTGCGCCCCATGCTGCAAACCGAGGCCGACTACGCCTGGCTGAGCGCACGCACGGGTCTCATGCTCAGTGTCTTTCGCAAGGCGTCGGACGCGATGGTGCGCGACGCCGGGCTGCGCGCCCAGATGGCGCTCACCCCCGACGAAGAGGAGCTGGTGCGCATCCCCACGGGCTACAGCACCAACATTCCCACTGCGCGCCTCGACAGCTTCTTTCTGCGCCATGAAGACGGCAGCCGCACACTCAACTTTATCGAATTCAACGGCGAAAGCCCCGCGAGCATGGGCTACAGCGACGTGCTGGCCGAGCTCTTCCTCGAAACGCCGCTCATGCAGCGTTTCCAGGAGCGCTACACGGTACGGCCCATCATGGCGCGCCCCCATGCCGCCGACGCGCTGTTGCGCATCTATGCGCAGTGGAAGGGCAACAGCAGCGACAAGCCACATATGGCGATTGTCGACTGGGCCGATGTGCCCACGACACCCGAATTCACGATCCTTGCCAACTACTTCCGCACACGGGGCATGACCGTCGTAATCTGCACGCCCGACGAATTGGATTTTGTGCGCGGCAAGCTCTATGCCAAAGGCGAGTATGTCGATTTCGTCTACAAACGGGTGCTCACCACCGAGTTGCTGCAACGCTACGGGCTGGACCACCCCATGATTGACGCGCTGCGCGCTGGGGTGGTCTGCATTGCCAATCCCTTCACCTGCAAGCTGCTGCACAAGAAGGCATCGTTCGCGTTTGTCTCCGACGAGCGCAACGAAGAGCTCTTCAGCGCCGCCGAGCGCGCCGCCGTGCGCGCCCATATCCCCTGGACGCGCACCGTAGCCGAGCGCCACACGCTTGACAGCCGCGGCGAACGCATTGACCTGCTGCCGTGGGCTGCGCAGCGGCGCGAAAGCCTCGTGCTCAAGCCCAACGACGAGTATGGCGGCAAGGGCGTGCTGATTGGTTGGGAGACGGATCAGAGCACATGGGAGCGGGCGCTCGAGGCCGCAATCGACGACCCCAGCATCATCCAGGAGCGCGCCGAGATTGCCTACGAGGATTTTCCGCGCCTCGACGAGCGCGGCAGTGTAGAAATGGGGCGGCGGCTGGTCGATTGCGACCCCTTCCTCTTCAACGGCGACAGCATGGCAGGCTGCCTCGTGCGCCTGAGCACCGTGACCTTGCTGAATGTGACGGCGGGCGGCGGCAGCGTCGTGCCGCTTTTTGTGGTGGAAGAAAAAGGCAGTGGGCAGTAGGCAATGGGCAGTCGGGGCTGCAGGCACACCCCGACAGTTCTCTCATCGCCCACTGCCTACTCCCTACTCCCTACTCCCCAGTACCTACTGCCCAATGTCCAGGTAACCCCATGTACTACCCCTCGTTCAACATCGGCATTGAAGAAGAGTACCAGATTATTGACCCGCAAAGCCGCGAGTTGCTGGGCTATGTGACGCAGTCGATGGCGCGCGAGGAAATGGTGGTGCGCGAGCGCACGCCTGACACTAAATTCGCCAGGCAGATGCGCGAGGCGGTGATTGAGGCGGGCACCCCCGTCGCCGCTGACATCCACGAGGCGCACGACCACTTGTTGCGCATGCGCACGCAGATGCTCGAGTTTGCCCACAGCCAGGATTGCCGCCTGGCCGCAGCGGGCACGCACCCTTTCAGCCGTTGGGAGGCGCGCGGCGACGTGCTGCCCGGCTACCGCGCGATGCTCGAGGATGCACAGATGGTGGCGCGGCGCATGTTGGCCTTTGGCGTGCGTATTCACATTGGTGTGGAGGACCGCGAGCTGGCCGTGGATGTGATGAACACCATGCGCTATCTGCTGCCCCACATCTTCTGCCTCAGCACCAGCAGCCCCTTCTGGCATGGGCGCAACACGGGGCTCAAAAGCTACCGCGCCGTGCTCATGGATGCGCTGCCGCGCACGGGCATCCCCGGCGCCTTCTCCTCCTATCAGGAGTACCGCACCTTTGTGGACACACTGGTGCGCACCAACAGCATTCCCAATGCCGGGCAAATCCGCTACGACATCATGCCCCACCATCGCTTCCCCACACTGGTGGTGCGCATTTGCGATATGGCCCCCTCCATGCGCGACACGCTGGCCATCACCGCACTCATCCAGGCCACCATGGCGTGGATGGTTGACCTGCGCCAGCGCAACATGTCCTTCCGGATTTACGAACGCATCCTGATTGCCGAGAACAAATGGCGCGCCGTGCGCTATGGCCTCGAGGGGCGGCTGATCGATTTCGGCATCGAGGAGTCGTTGCCCGCGTCGCAATTGATCAGTGAATTGGTGGAGCGGGTGGAGCCACTTGCCGCGCGCTTGACAAGCACGGATTACCTCCAGCACGTGCTGACGATCCTGCAGCGTGGCACCAGCGCTGAGCAGCAGTTGCGCGTTTGGCAGCAGGCAGGCGAAGGCGCCGAGGCGCTGACTGCCGTCGTGGACAACCTTGTGGCGCAAACCGAGGCGCTGCAATAACAGCAACGTAATTGGTAAGTGGTAAATGGTAATTGCGCCATGCGATTACCATTTACCACTTACCAATTACAACTATTCATGACTCGACTCTTGAGGCAGCCCCATGATCGCACGCCCCTCGCTCTCGCTGGGCATCGAGGAAGAGTACCAGATCATCGACCCCGAGACGCGCGAGATGCGCTCGTTTATCACGCAGTTCATCAGCGACGGCAAGGTCGTCATGGTGGAGCGCGACCTCAAGCCCGAGTTGCACCAATCCATGGTGGAGCTGGGTACGCCTGTGTGTGAGAATGTAGCGCAATTGCACGAGGAACTTATCAAGCAGCGCAGTTGGCTGGCAGGGCTGGCCCAACAAAAAGGCCTGGAGATTGCCGCGGCCGCGACGCACCCCTTCAGCAGCTATGTGGACCAGCCGGTGACGCCGCTGCCCCGTTACCAGGGGGTGCTCGAGGAGATGCAGATGCTCGCACAGCGGCTGCTCATCTTTGGCATGCACGTGCATGTGGGCATTGAAGACCGCGCCTTTGCGCTCGACTGCATGAATGTCGTCCGCTACATGTTGCCGCACATCCTCGCACTCAGCACCAGCAGTCCCTTCTGGAGCGGTCGCAAGACCGGGCTCAAGAGCTACCGCGCACTCGTATTCGAGGATTTCCCCCGCTCTGGCATCCCCGAACTGGTGCGCAGCGTGGGCGATTGGGACAACATGATCGGCACGCTCATGCGCACGGGCTGCATTCCCGACGGCAGCAAGATCTGGTGGGACTGCCGCCCGCACCACGCCTACCCCACGCTCGAGTTTCGCATTTGCGACATTTGCACGCGCGTGGATGAGGCGATTGCGATAGCGGCGCTCTTTCAGGCAATTGTGCTGTGGCTGTGGAAACTGCGCCACCGCAATATCACCTTTCGCACCTACCGCAAGGAGTTGCTTGAGGAAAATCGCTGGCGCGCCGCGCGCTACGGCCTCGACGGCAAGATGATTGACTTTGGCAAAACGATGGAACTGCCCACGCGCCAGTTGATCCGCGAACTGCTGGACATGGTGAGCGAGGAATTGGACGAACTGGGTACGCGCGCCGCCATCCAGCCGATTGAGACGATGCTCTCGCACGGCACCAGCGCCGACCGCCAATTGCGCGTCTTTGACGCGACGGATGGTGACCTCAAGGCGGTGGTGGACCACCTGATTGCCGAGACGAAGATCGGGTTGGACATTTAGCCCCGACGCGAAGGCGCAAAGGTGCAAAGAATAGCGAAGGCAAGAAAGACCAATCTTGTGTCTATCCTGCTTTTCTTTGCGTTCCTTTGCGGCTTTGCGCCTTTGCGTCGGGGTTCCCTCTTGCCTAGATGTCCAGGCGCGGCAGGCCGTCGGCGATCAGCCAGCAGCGGTCGCTGCGCAGCAGGCGCGCCCACTGGGGCAGCAGCGTGGTGAGTGCAGCAGCATCCAGCGCCTGCTTAAGCGGCTGCGCGAGCAGGTAGCTCCTGCCGCCCGCAACAGTGTCCACACGCAGGTCGCCCTCGATCTCGGCGATGGGGATGCCGGCCAGGGCGGCGGCTTTCGCGAGCGCCGCCGGCAGATCACCCAGCGCGTCGACCAGACCGTTCTCCAGCGCCTGCGCGCCTGTCCATACGCGGCCGCCCGCGACGGCGTCGACGGCCGCGGCGTCGAGTGTGCGCCCGTCCGCCACGCGCTGCTTGAAGGTAGCGTAGACCTGTTGCACGCCCCCTTCCACTTTGGTGCGCTGGTCTGCGTTCCAGCCATGGGCGTCGGTATAGAGATCGGCATTGGCCCCGCGCTGTACGGCATCGCGTCCAATCGAAAGCTTCTGGTATGCCGCATCGGTGACAATGCGCGCGGTGATCACGCCAATGCTCCCCGTGAGGGTGGCGGCCTGCGCCATAATGCAGCGCCCCGCGGCAGCAATGTAGTATCCGCCGCTGGCCGCCACGGGTCCCATATAGATCACCAGCGGCTTCTCCTGCGCCAGCAGCGTAAGTTCGCGCCACATAAGGTCGCTTGCCAGCGCCGAGCCGCCCGGTGAATCCACATAGGCCACCACAGCGGCGAGGCTGTCGTCGCGGCGCGCGGCGCGCACGGCCTGCTGCACATCATCGCTGCCCAGCATGTCGCTTCCCAACAGCGGCAGGGGGACGGGGAACGAGCGGCTCTTGCCGGAGACGATGGAGCCGGAGAAGTCAAGCAGGCCGATTGCCTTGCCGCTGCGCGGGCGCACGCGCCGGTAGAGGAGCCCACGCGCTGCGTCATAGCGTTTGAAGCGCGCCGGCTTGGGTATCTCCGCGCTCTCGGCGGGAGCGCTGCCCGTACCGTGAACGGCGAGGAGCGCGGGTAGCTCATCTTCGTAAAGAATTGCATCCACCAGGCCGGCGGCCCGCGCTTCTTCGGCGCTCCATGGCGCGCCGTCGATCAGCCTGCGTACGGTCGCCTCATCCAGCCCGCGCCCGTGGGCGATTGCCTGCACCATGTCGCCATAGAGGCTGTCGAGCAACCACTCGTACTGGTCGCGCGCTGCGGGCGTCATCTCCGCCTCGGCCAGGCTATCGGCGGCAGTCTTCCAGGGGGCCACTTTGACCACCTCGGCGCGCACACCCAGACGCGCCAGCGCATCGCGGTAGTAGGCGGCCTCAATGCGCATGCCGATGACTTCCCATGTAGTCAAGGGCGTCACATAGATGCGGTCGGCGGCACAGGCGGCCAGGTAGTTGGCAGTAGTCACCTGCTCGAGGAAGAGGTGGATTGTCTTGGCGGGCGCGTCTGGATGGAGCGCGCGGTCCCACGCGTGGAAGCGTCCAAAGAGCGCGGCCAGATTTTGCGCCTGGGTGCGCTGCAGCGCGGCGCCCTTGACGAGAATGACTACGCCGCGTACGTCGGGGTCGTCGGCCACGTTGCGCAGCGCCTTTTGCAGGTCGAGGAGGGAGAGAGGCGGCTGCATGGTGGGCACAAAGCGCATCCACCACGGCTGTGCGGGCGCGATGTCGGTCAGCGTCTGGTCAAGCGTGAAGACGACATAGTCGGGCAGCAGCCTGCGTCCGGCGCGCCGCCGTGCATTGGAGAAGGCGGCCAGGCTGCGCCGCCACGTTGTGCCGATGGCGTGGGCCGTGCGCTGGAGCCAATCTGCGAACAAGGGCATGTGTCGTTTCTCGGTACAGAAAGATTGGTGGACAGGTGGACTGGTGGACTGGTAATTGGTGAACTCATGTTATGAAGGGGCGCAAATTTTCGTAGACGGGGGGGTACCC
>CAYJNV010000012.1:0-21137 GCA_964370975.1 uncultured Caldilineaceae bacterium
TGCGGAACCGGGTTTGTGCGGTTGGCGGCGTCAATAAAGAGCGCGCCCGGCTCGCCGTTGTGGTGCGCAAACTTGACGATCTTGGCGAAGAGTTCGCGTGCGGGCACTGTTTGCACAACGGCGCCGTCGCGCGGGTTGCGCAGGCCAAAGTCGGCGTCGTCCTTTACAGCCTGCATGAACTCGTCGGTGATCGCCACAGAGATGTTGAAATTCGAGATGGAGCCTTCCACCGACTTGCACTCGATGAAGGCTTCTATATCCGGATGGTCGATGCGCAGCACGCCCATATTCGCCCCGCGCCGGCTGCCCCCCTGGGCAATTTCGCCAAAGGCATGGTCGTAGACGCTCAGAAAGCCTAACGGCCCCGTGGCGCGCCCGGCCGAAGTGTGCACCACATCGTTGCGCGGGCGCAGGCGCGAGAAGGAGAAGCCGTTGCCGCCCCCCGTCTGCTGGATGAGTGCAGCCACGCGCAGTGTGCTGAAGATGCCGTCGCTATCCCTTCCCATGTCGTCGGCAATGGGGAGCACGAAGCAGGCCGCAAGCTGCCCCAGCGGCGTGCCTGCGCCGGTGAAGGTGGGGCTGTTGGGGTAGAAACGCCGCTCGGTGAGGAGATCGTAGAAGGTGCGCGTGGATGCCGTGGCGTCACCGCCGTGCTGGGTGTCCACCTGCGCCATCACCCAGGCGATGCGGTAGAACATGCCGGCCGGCGTTTCGAGCAGCCTGCCGACGGTGTCGCGGCGCAGGTAGCGCTTCTCAAGAACCTTGATACTGTTTTCGGTGAGCGCAACCGTGGCGTCGTCAACATAGTCGGGCGGGGTGATGGCATTGCGCTCGCCCTTGACAATTTCGATGACCGTGTACGCGCCGTGCGCGTTAGGCTGGAGCGGGGTCTGCTCGGCTTTGCTTAGCTCCTGGTTGGTGGCGCTGGCGGACGTTTGAAGCGACATGGTTTTGCTCCTGATGGTCGACTGCAAATAGTTTGGTTCGGCGTGGTCGAATCAGCCCGACGCCTTCAAATTGGACAGGATTGGGTTCGATGGGCCCGGGTGCAGGGCGCGTGCCATCGCTGCAACGAACACCGCACCTCCGACTCCAACGCTGGAGTCATCCCGCGGCGGCGGCTGCAATCCGAAACGAATGAACAGACAAGCAAGTCTGCGGTGAGAGAGCGTTGCGCTACTGCAATGGCCCGGCGAGCGGGCGACAGGCCCTGTTACGTGCGGCCCATTAGCCGATCCATCTCGATGCGCAATTCGTTCAGATCGTGAATGTCGAGATAGACGCTGGCGAAGCGGATGTAGGCAACCTGGTCAATCTGCGCCAAGTGATCGAGCACCAGTTGGCCGATGACGGCGCTTGGAATTTCGACCTTGCCGCTATTGAGCGCCTGCTCCTGGATGTGATTGACAACTCCTTCAATCGTCTCCCGGCTGATGGGCCGTTTGGTGGAAGCGATCTGGATGCCCTGCAGAAGTTTCTGGCGGTCAAATGGTTCGCGGCGGCCGTCACTCTTGGATACAAGCAGGTTGGCGGCAATGTGCTCATAGGTGGTGAAGCGCAGCCCGCATGCTTCACACTGCCTGCGTCGGCGGATGGCGTCGGTGGTATCGCGGGTGTCGATCACCCGATGTTGGCTTGCGCCACAGTGCGGACACTGCACAGGAAACCCCTACATATGGGAGGATGGCTAGCCACGTCATACTATATCTGGGGTGACGGGCTGTCAGTATAACAGAGCGTTGGCGCGCGTGCAAATGGCGTACAGGCGTTCTAAATGTGTCTTACCAGAGTAAACGCTTTGCGCTGCCAACCGGGTTTCCAATAGTTGCCAAACTTTAAGGTTAACATTTTTGGGCGTAGGGCGTAGGGCGTAGGGAGTGGGGAGGGGGTTGAGGCGGTGCGAATCGCTTCCCCAGCGCAAATCAAAGGAGGGCCAGGAGGCCCTCCGCCGCAACGGCGCCATCTTCTCGCGACGCCACCAATCATCAATCTTCAGTTATCAATCCTCTGTTTTCAGGCGCGCGCAACCGGACAAGCCGCGTAGCGGCTTGTCCGGCTTAGCGGGCCGGCATGGGGCTACTTCCCGTTCTGGCGCGAGCGGCGCAGGAAGGCGGGAATGTCCAGGTCGTCGCGGTCAAAGGTGCGCACAAGGTAGTCGCTGGCGGGTTTGGCGGCCTGCTCGGCGTTCTTCTCCTGCGCGGGGCGCGACTCAAAGAGGCTCTTGCCAAAGTCCAGCGGGTCCTGCTGCTTGGTGCGCTCAAAGCCTGTGGCAATGACGGTGAGCTGCAGGTCGTCCTTCATGGAAGGGTCAATCACTGCACCAAAGATGATGTTGGCTTCGGGGTGGGTGTTGGCGCGCACCACTTCGGCGGCCTCGTTCACTTCGAAGAGGCTCATCTCTTCGCCGCCGCGGATGTTGAAGATGATCGAGCGCGCGCCGTCAATCGAAACGTCGAGCAGCGCACTATGGATGGCGCGTTCCGCGGCCTCGCGCGCGCGGCCCTCACCACTGCTGCGGCCGATGGCCATCAGCGCCGGGCCACCGTCGGCCATAATTGAGCGCACGTCGGCAAAGTCCAGGTTCACAAGGCCGGGCGTGGTAATCAACTCGCTGATGCCTTGAATGCCCTGGCGCAGCACATCGTCGGCCGTGCGGAAGGCCTGGTTGAGCCCCGCCTTCTTGTCCACAATCGCCAGCAGGCGGTCGTTGGGGATGGTGATGAGCGTGTCCACGTTCTTCACCATCTGCTCGATGGCGCCCTCGGCAGTGCGGCGACGCTGGCTGCCCTCAAAGGTAAAAGGCTTGGTGACGACGCCAATCGTCAGCGCACCCATTTCGCGGGCGATGGCGGCTATCACCGGGGCTGCGCCCGATCCTGTGCCGCCGCCCATGCCTGCCGCAATGAAGATCATGTCGGCGCCCTTGATCAACTCCATCAACTCATCGCGGCTCTCTTCTGCGGCGCGCTGCCCCACTTCAGGGTTGCCGCCCGAGCCGAGACCCTTGGTCAGCTTGTCGCCAATGCGAAGCCGCTGCGGTGCATTGGCCAGCATGAGCGCCTGGGCGTCGGTGTTGACGGAGATGAACTCCACCCCCTGAATTTCTTCCTCGATCATCCGGTTGACGGCGTTCTGGCCGCCGCCCCCCACTCCGATGACCTTAATTTGAGCAAAATTCTCAACGAATTGCGGCGTTGTGCTCTTCCGTGTCATGGTTTTCGGCTCCTTGGACAAGAACGAACGGTGCTGAACTGGCCCTGGTTGCGGGGCGCTTGAAGGTCTCGGTGCTGCCTCAATATCAATCTATGCAAATCGAAAAAATGGCTCTCGCAGGCGCACGCCCGCTGGTTGCGACGGTCGTGCGCTTCGGGCCCGCACAGCGCCGGTTGCTGACGCTGCGGCTGGCCTGCTCCCTCATTGGTATTTGTCGTCTCCTCTCCTATCCCGGCAACAGATACCGGAAAACGCTGCGCGCCTTGATCCAGAACTGCGACGTGCTGCCCGGCCCATTGGACGCTTCGCCCGCCTGGAAGCGGCGCTGCACCTGGTCACCATCTGCGCGCAAGCCCCACAGCAGCAGCCCTACGGTGGTTGCGTAGCTGGGCGACTGCAGCATGCGGCTGAGGCCCGCAATGGGCAGCGACTGTTGTGGCGCACCCACGCGCACAGGCATTTGCAGGATGCTGCGACCCAGTTCCACCATGCCCTGTAACTGGCTTGAGCCGCCCGTGAGGACAATGCCCGCCGGCAGGCGGTTGAAGTCGTTGCTCATTTCGAGCTTGTCGCGGATGATCTCGAACATCTCGCCGGCGCGCGCCTCAAGCACAGTGCACATGAAGCGGCGGCTGAACGAGCGTTCGGCCTTCTCGCCAAAGACTGTTGCCCAAATGGCTTCGTCGGCGGCCACCCGTTCGGGCACCACGTGGCCGTAGCGCACCTTGATCGATTCAGCCGTCTCAAACGGGGTGCTCAGCGCCATGGCTATGTCGTTGGTCAGGTGGTTTCCGCCCAGGTCCAACACCTGCGTGCTGCAGAGGCCGTCATCGCGGAAGACAGCAATATCGGTGGTGCCGCCGCCCATGTCCACCACGGCCACGCCCATCTGCCGCTCCTGCGGCGTGAGCACGGCGGCGTTGCTGGCCAGCGGCTCGAGCACAAGGCCGTCAATGTCAATGTCGTGCTTCGTAACGCACTGCACCAGATTGCTGATGGCTGTGCTGCTGCCGGTGACGATGTGTGCGTCCACCTCGAGGCGATAGGCCGTCATCCCCTGCGGATGGTGGATTTCGCTCTGGCCGTCCACGGTCCAGTAGCGGGCAATCGTATGGATTACTTCCTGGTTCTGCGGCAGCGCCACGGCGCGCGCGCCTTCGAGCGCGCGCTGCATGTCGGCAGTGGTGATGCCGTTGCGCCGGTCCACCGGGCTCACACCCGAACTGTTCAGGGTGGCAATGTGGCTGCCCGCGATGCCTACGTTGGCCTTGAGGATATGGCGACCTGCTTCGGCCTCGCACTTCTCCACGGCTTCGCCAATCGCAGCGCTGGCCTCGGCTACATTCACCACCACGCCACGACGGATGCCGCGGCTGGCCACATGCCCTTCGCCCAGCACGCGCAAGCCCAGATTGCCCAGGCCGTCATGCTCTACAGCGGCCATGAGCGCACAGATCTTCGTTGTGCCTACGTCAATTGCGGCGATTATTTCTTGCACAGACACCTCAAGTGAGCATTCGTCAGGCGCAGCGGCGGCATTGGCTAGCGCGTCGTGACCACATCGGGAAAGCGTACGTCCAGAATCTGGCCCTTAAGTTCACCCGTAGCAGCTAATTGCCGTCCCAGGTTGAGCATTTCCAGCTTGCGCTCCACAGCCTCGCCGTCGCCCCAGTGAACGTAGAGCGTAGTGCCCGGCAGGCCGAAGTGCAGCCCCACGTCCGGGCTGTAGCGCACTTCGGTGACGCCCGGCACATTCTCCATGAGCGCCAGGGCGCTCGCGACGACGTTTGTGTCCACTGCAGTTCCAGGTGCGCTGCCTGGGCGCGCGGCCGCCATTTGCGGATCAATCAGGCGCATCATGTCGGGTGGGGCGGCTTCACTCATGGGCAAGGCCGCACCCGTGGGCGATATCCAGTGTTCGCCTTGCTTGGTGGACCAGACGCCAATCGGCGGGGCTTCCGTCACCTTGACGCGTACCTGCGCGGGCAGCCCAAAGGAGACGGACGCAGTCTCCACCCACGGGTTTTCCAGAATGCGGCCGCGCACTTCGCCCTGGCGTAGCCAGAAGATGTTCCAGCCGTTTACGCCCGCAGTTTTGCTGAGCAGCGGCGCGCCGACAAGGCGCGCGCCTGACACCTGAATGCGCTCGGGGTAGACGTACCAGCGTTCGTCGCCATTGATCCAGATGAGGGCGGTAAGCACGCCGACAAGCAGGGCCAGGCTGACGAGCTTGCTCCACACAAAGCCTGTAAAGCCGATTGCACTCATAGGCACTGCGGGGCCGCGCAGGGGCTCCATGCGCAGGCCGGGGAGCGCGGCCTCAAAGCGTAGCAGCCGGTCGCCCATGGCCTGGCGACGCTTGGCGCGCCGGCGCGCGCCGGGCGCGGCCGCAGCCGCACGCGGCGTCTGCGTGCGTATGGTGGCCGGCTCTGACTTCCGCTGTATTTGCGGCTGCGGTGTGCTCATTGTTGGCTCAATGCACCCAAATGTGTCAATGAAAGCTGCGATGCTGCTCGATGTGGCTCAGTGTGCTGCTTTGGTCTTGTTGCAGGGTCGTTGCGGACCACCCTGCGTCACGTTATGTGCGCGACGTGTTGTTCTGCTGGCGGTCGGCGTAGCGCTCCATTCCAAGCTTGACGAGCTTGTCTACCAGTTCGGCGTAGGAAGTGCCTGATGCCTCCCACAACTTGGGAAACATGCTGATGCGCGTGAAGCCGGGCATGGTATTGATCTCGTTGAGGAAGATCTCGCCGCTTGCGCCGTTTATCAGAAAGTCGACGCGCGCCAGCCCCGTGCCGTCCACGGCCTTGAAGGCGCGCACGGCCATCGCGCGCACCTGCTCGGTGGTCACATCATCCAGCGGCGCAGGGATGCGCAGTTCACTCGTTTCATCCAGATACTTGGCGGCGTAGTCGTAGAATTCCGCCCCCGGTACAATCTCGCCTGGCACGCTGGCAAAGACCTCGTCATTGCCCAGCACGCTCACCTCGATCTCGCGCGCATTGGGTACGGCAACCTCCACCACGATCTTGCGGTCGTAGCGGGCCGCCAGGTCGAGCGCATTGGCGAGCGCTGCGCGATCGGCAGCCTTCGAGATGCCCACGCTGCTGCCCATGTTGGCAGGCTTGACGAAGAGGGGGTACTCCAGGCTGCGTTCGATGTTGACGAGCACAAGCTCGCGGTCGCGTGCCCAATCGTTGCGCAGCACGAGCCGGTAGTCGGCCTGAGGCAGCCCTTCGCCGGCAAAGAGTCGCTTGGCCAATTCCTTGTCCATGGAGACCGCGCTGGCCAGCACGCCGCAGCCCACATAGGGGATGTTTGCCATCTCGAGCAGCCCCTGCACGGTGCCATCCTCGCCAAAGGGGCCGTGCAACACGGGAAAGATGATATCTACAGGCGGCAGCGGTGCGCTACGGGTGGCACTGGGCAACAGCGCCCACGCCGTGTCGCCATTCTGAGGCTGCGCTTCACCTTCCACAGGTGCTGCGCTTGCGTCCGTCAGTGCGCCGGCTGCCTGCGCCGAGAGCAGACGCATTGGATCACCGGAAGTGAGCCACTTGCCCTGCGCCGTGATGCCGATGGGCGCGACAGCATAGCCCGCCTTACCCAGCGCATCGATGACGTTGCGCGCGCTGGCCAGCGAGACTTCATGTTCGCCGCTGCGCCCGCCAAAGAGGACGCCGACGCGAATGTGGGAATGCCCGTTATGCAACATTGTTTTCACGCGCTTCTTCCAAGCCGGCAAGCGAGTCGCCCCATTCGCCGGCAAATTGCACTTCGGGCACAAGCTGCACGCCCGTTTGTGTGGCAACGCCAGCCTGCACGCGTCGCACAAGGGTCAGCACGTCGCTTGCCCTGGCCTTGCCCACGCCGCCCGTGTTGATGAAAAAGTTGGCATGCGGGGCGCTCACTTCAATCGCTCCCTCGCGCGCGCCCTTGAACCCAGCCTCTTCAATCAGCCGCCCCGCATAGTCGCCCGGCGGGTTGACAAAGGTGCTGCCCAGGCTTGGCTCGGTGGGCTGCGTGCGCCGCCGGTGCTGCAGGAAGTCGTCAGCGCGCTGCTTGAGCGCTGCAACCGCCTCTGCGCTCTCCGCCTCCACAAGGCGGAAGTTGGCGCTGAGCACCACCGGCTTGAAGGCTGCCTGCAGCGGCTTCAGCCGCTTGAGGCTGCTGTCGCGGTACGCATACGCCATTTCCTGATTGTCAAACTGGCGTACTTCGCCGCTAGCGTCAATCAGGTAACCATACTCGAAATTGTCGGCCACCGCGCCGCCGTGTGCGCCTGCGTTGCCCAGCACCGCGCCGCCAATGGTGCCCGGCACGCTGATGGCCCACTCAAAGCCGATGAGCCCGCCGTTTACGCTTGTGCGCGCCACGCCTGCCGTGGGTGCGCCACTCTCGGCAAAGAGATAGGGGCGCTCATCCAGCGGGAAGACGCAGCAGGGGGCGGCGTCTATGCGCACAGTGCGGCAGCGGTTGTGGATGACCAACCCGCGCATGCCGGCGTCGCTGATGAGGATGTTGCTGCCGCCTCCCAATACAAAGTAGGGCAGCCCGGCCTCATGCGCCCAGCGCACGAGCTGGATCATTTGTGCGGTGGTGCTCACGTCCACGTAATATTCGGCGGGGCCGCCCACCTTCATGGTGGTTAGGTTCGCCAGACCGACGTCGCGGCGCAGCTCCAGCCCCAGCGCATCCAGGGGCGCAAAGTCATACTGATTCTCACGGGAGAGCAGCGCGGCAGAGCGTATGCTCATGCGGTTGCCTCCGTTTGCGCAGATTCGCCCGCAAAGTGCCTAAGCACTGCCTCACCCACAGTGTAGCCGTCGCCCGCTCCCAACGTAAGCAGAACATCACCCGGCTGCAGGTGCGCAATCAAGTACGCAGCTGCGGCATCAAGGCTGCCGATGTGCTGGATGTGTGGGTGACCACTGGCCGCCACCAGTTCGGCGGCGCTGACACTGTCGTCAAACTGTTCGCGCGAGGCGTAGATGTCGGTAACAATCACCTCGTCGGCCAGCTCGAAGCTGTCGCCCATGCGGTAGAGCATGTGGCGTGTGCGGCTGAAGGTGTGCGGCTGGAAGAGCGCCCAAATGCGCTGCTGCGGATGACGATGGCGCGCAGCAGAGAGCGTGGCTTCAACCTCCGTGGGGTGATGGGCATAGTCGTCGTAGATGAGCACGCCGCCCGCTTCACCTTTGCGCTCAAAGCGGCGCGCCGTGCCGCTGTACGCCTCAAGTCCCGGCACCGCAATATCAAAGGGGATGCCGCACCAGGCCGCAACGGCCAGCGCCGCCAGCGCGTTGCGCACGTTGTGCTCGCCCGGCACCTGCAGCTTGATGCTGCCTGCAGGCGCGTTCCACCAGATCATGTCCAGGGCCGTGCCGCTGCCGGGGATGGGGCGCAGGTTGCTGGCGCGCAGGTCGGCCCCAGGATCGGTGCCATAGGCAATCCAGTTGGGGCCGCGCGAGAGGCTGTAAGCGCGCACTTGTTCGGCGCCCGGGTCATCGGCACAGGAGATGACAATGCCCTCGCGCGCCACCAGATCCACAAACTGCATGAATGCGCGCCGATAGCTGGCAGGCGATGGGTAACAGTCGGGGTGATCCCACTCAACGTTGGTAATGACTGCCGCGGTGGGGTGCAGCCCCAGGAACATGCGGTCATACTCATCGGCCTCGAGCACGAAGTAGGGCGACGTGCCCGCGCTGCCGCTGCCGTAGCCCGGCAGCGTGGTGCCGATGATGTAGCCGCAGTCGATGCCCGCCTCGCGCAGTACCTTGACAATCATGGCCGTGGTGGTGCTTTTGCCGTGCGCGCCCGCCACGGCAATCAGCGTGCGGCGCGCCAGCAGCGCGGGCAGGAAGCGGTCGCGCTTGACGACGGGAAGCCCCAGCGCCTCGGCGGCCTGCCGCTCGGCGTTGCTCTCGTCCACGGCGCTGCTGATGAGCACGATGTCGGGGCGTGCATCGGCGGGCAGCGCGGTCAGGTTCTCGGCGACCTGTCCCTCAAGGAAGCGGGCGCCATGAGCCTCAAGGTGGGCGATGGCGGGATTGTGGGCGCGGTCGCTGCCGCTGACATGGATGCCCAGTTCCAACAACACCTGCGCAATGGCGTTCAGCCCCGTGCCGCCCATGCCAATCAGGTGGACGCGCAACGACCGATCGGCCTCGGCCAGTCGGTGTTCCCATGTTTCGCTGATTGTTGTGCGTTTGCGTGCCATTTGGCTGCCTGTCTGTACTACATAATTGTAACGTGTAAAGGTATAACTGATAACCGATAACTGATGATTGATAATTGTTGACACACGCCGCGCCCTTGCGTACTACCAATTATCAGTTATCAATTGTCAATTATCACTACCCCCGCACGCGCATGATCAATAGTATGGCCGCAGGCACCACCCAGAAGAGGGTATCGGGGAAAATCGTCTGCGGCAGGAGGCCGAGCGCCTGCGTCTGGCTCGGGTCCAACTGCGTGATGCCCGTGAGCGGATAACCGAACTTGTTCGCATAGTGCCACAGGGTGCCCGCAATCAGGTAACCGTTGAAGAGGCCGACGACCAAACTCAGCAGTTGCCCCCCAAAACCCTTCAGCGGCGTGCCGCCATAGTTGAAGGTGATGCCGCTGTAGGTTGAAAAGACCACTGCAATGAATGCGAGCGAGTAGAGCAGAAACATAAACGTATTCGTATTGTTGACGCCAAGAATGCGCCCGGCCAAATCGCTGAGCTGCGTCTCGTAGCGCCCTTCAATGAAGCCGAGCAGCGCAATCGTGATCATGAAGATGATCGTATTGCCAAGCTCCTTGTCGTAACCGCGCGCCAGACCGATGAGGGCTATGACGACGGCGATGGCGAGATAGACGTACTGGACTGGACCCATGTTTGATGTTCTTCCGCGATGATCAGTTGCGTTGCGATGCCTTGCATCCTGCGTTGTCATGCGTTCCCGCGCCGGCGCGCCGGATTGTCGCGTCTGGACGGTGCTCGTAGTCAGGACTTTGCCTTCATGCCGCCGCGCAGCGTAAACGCAGCCAGCGCCAACACAATTGTGATGATTGCCAGCAGCGTTACTGGGCTCAGCGGCGACACCCACTGCCAGAAGCTGCGCAGGCCGTCGATCAGGTAGCCAATGAACTGCGTGATAAGCGAGACAAAGGTGCGCAGCGGCGCCTGGCTGAATTCGCCGCCGCCCATGACATAGAGCTGGTTGAACTTGGGCAGCATGACGGCCAGGAAAAGAAAGCCGTTGAGGGAGCCCACAATCGCCGCCCATGCCGTCTTCTTGCTGGTCTTGGCAAAGCCGGGGCGGCTGGTAATGAAATAGGTGAGAAAGAGCGCGATGATCCAGAGCAGGAAGAGAAAAGTCTCTTCACCGCCAGGGGCCACGAAGTCGTTCCCGCTGGTGAGATTGCCTTCGTTGACTTCACCCGTGGCCAGCGATGAGCCCAGCACCCCCGCAAACTTGACCATGATGTTGGTCAACCGCACGAAGATGGTGCCGCGCTCCTGCAGGACAACCCAGGCCAGCAGTGCGACGATGAAAACCGTCAACTCGCTGCGCAGGCCGCGCCGCCACCCAATCCACGCAAAGAAGGCGAGGTAGAGGAGGATGGCGAGAAGTACTTGCGTATCCTGGGTCATGATGCAGAGCCACCGTTTCCTTGAGCGGACCCTTGCGCCAGCGCCACAATCTCGCGCGCAATGGCCAGCGCGGCATCGGGGCGGGAGAGCTTGCGCAGCGCGTCTTCCATGGCAAAGCGACGGGCCGGGTCCTGCAGCAGCGTCTGCAGCGTCGCGGGCAGTTGCGCGTGCAGTGTCTCCTCGGCCACAATCACCGCACCGCCCTGGTTCGCCAATTGCTCGGCGTTGGCCGTCTGGTTCACGCCCACCAGCGGCGCCAGCACAGAGGGCAGGTGCGCCACAGGGAACTCGCCCAGGATGCTTGCGCCGGCGCGCGCCACACTCACATCGGCGGCGGCCAGCGCCAGAAGCATTTCATTGTGCAGATAGGCCACAGGATGGTAGCGCGTTGCGAAGTGCTCGCCCGTCGCCGCGGCCAGTTCACCAATTTGTGCCTGGTAGATGGGCCAGTCGCGCGTCCCCACCACGTGCAGAATATGCGCCTGCGGCAGCAGCTGCGCCAGCGCGGCCCAGGTGGCTTCGTTGATAACCCGCGCACCCTGGCTGCCGCCCCACACCAGCACCAGCGGCACACCCCGCTCCTCAAGCGACGGCCGCTCGAGCGCCTGCGCCAGCGCGCGCCGAGCCCCGGGTCTGTCGCTCGCCCAACGCACAAGCTCATCACGCACGGGGTAGCCGGTGACAACCGCCTTGCCCGCGGGGTAGAGGCCGCCAAAGTGGGGCGCGACCTCCGGGAAGCTGACGGCGACGCGCTGCGCCACCTTGCTCATCCACTTGATTGTCCAGCCGGGCGTCATGTCGGGCAGGTAGATGATGACGGGCACCTTCTTCATGCTGCACGCCGCCACCACTGGTGCGCAGACGTAGCCGCCGGTGACGAAACAGACGTCTGGCTCGAAGTCGCCCAGCAGCGCACTGCTTTGACGCATGCCCAGCGCCAGCGCCGCCGCCGCTTGCACGCTCTTGATTGGGTTGGCCCCGCGCAACTTACCGGTAGCCACGCCGCGATACGCAATGCCGGCGCGACGGATTAGCGATTCCTCCATCCCCCCTTGGCTGCCCAACCAAAGCAAATCAACCTGCTTCGCGGCATGGGCCGCGGCAGGCGTTTCCGGGGATCGATGTGCGCTTTGTGTGGCAGGTGCAGTGGCGGCACGCCCGAAGGCGCTAGCCGTGCTCCCGGCCGCCTGCGGAACGGCTGCCGCGCTGCCCGCTGCTTGCTGATTGGCTGCCAGAGCGGCTGCCCGCTCCAACTGTGCCGCCACCGCCAGCGCCGGATAGACGTGACCCCCCGTCCCCCCACCCGAAATCAAGACCCGCATGCTTCTCCACACCTATCTGCGCCTGTGCGGCGTAACTCTTGCGCGCTGGGATTGCCCTGCGCGGTCCAGCACTGTTGGGGCCAATCGTTGCCAGCCCAGCAGTTGTGCGCACGCTCGGCTTGGAGGCCGGTCGATGGCGACTGTAGTGGCTGATGCTGAAAAGCAGCCCCACCGCCGCCATGGTCGCCAACATGGCGCTGCCGCCATAGCTGAAGAAGGGCATGGGCACGCCTGTTGGCGGAATCCACGCCACCACTACCCCCATGTTGAGCAGGCCCTGCACCACGAGCATGGAGGTTAACCCCACCGCCAGCAACATGCCGAAGGGGTCGCGACAGCGCATGGCAATGCGCAAGCCCCGCCACGCCAGCAACCCAAAGAGGAGGATCACCAGCAGCGTACCCACGAGCCCTAGTTCTTCTCCAACGACGGCGAAGATGTTGTCCGACCAGGGCACCGGCACAAAGCCCGGGCGTTGCGCAACGCCCTGGCCAATCCCCACGCCCACCGGGCCGCCATGCGTGAGCGCCTGAATGCTGTACTGCACCTGATGTTCGGCGCTGTTGATTGGATCCCAAATCGAGTTCCAATACTTCGTCAACCGGTCGCTCGCGTAGGCAATATAGTTGATCACGAACCAAAAGGTAAGCCCCGAAATCAGGCCGATGACTACAAGCTGGCTCAGCGCCGCCCCTGCGAGAAAGAACATGATGGACGCCGTGAGCACAATCAGCACCGCCGTGCTAATGGATGGCTGCAGCACCACGAGCAATGTGAGCGCGCCCAGCAGTACGCCAAAGGGAATCAGCCCGACGCGCACATCACGGATGCGGTCGCCCTTGCTGGCCAGCCAGGCGGCAATGTAGATGACAATGATCACCTTGGCAGGTTGGCTGGGTTGCACGCTGCCCCCCACCAGCGTGCGTGTGGAACCGAAGCGTTCGATGCCGAAGAGCAACAGCAGCACCAGCGTGGCCACCGTCACCCCCATCAGCGGCACACTCAACCTCTCCCATATTGTGTAGGGGATGCGAGCGGCCACGACCATGACCAACACGCCTGCTACAACCCACGCCAGTTGGTATCCGACGAAGTAGAAGGGGTGATCCCAGCCCAGCACGCTGTAGGGGTAGCTCGAACTGAAGACCATGATGAGTCCGTAGATCAACATGGCCGTGACGATGGAGAGCAGGGGCCAATCAAAACTGCCCCCACCCTGCCCGGTGCTGCGCGATGAATTCGACGATGATTCTACGTTGACTCGTGCCATGCAGCTTTGATGTTCCTCGATGCAAGCGGCAATGTTGCGGCGGTGCGTGAATGATGCGGCAATTGTGTGTCAGCAATGATACATCAATGATACGACAGTGAACGGCGGCGTGCGGCGGTGCGGCAATGGTGCGGGAGCGATGACGAGAATGATGTGACTATAATGTAGCGATAATGACGGCGGCATTGAGCGACAGTGATACGGCGATGCGACAGCAATGTGGCGGCGGCGTTACCTGAGCGTCGGTGGAAAAGGCCAATCCGGGCAGGGTGGGTGCTCGTTGCGCACGGGGCCAGCCCCGTGCACAACGAGCAGGACTGAGCTCACCCTACTGCTGTTTGGACTGGTTGTCCGGCTGACTTTCCCCTTCTGCGTCTGCGCCGCGCAATGCAAGTTCGCTGTATTGCTCGACCAGGGCCACAAAGTGCGCCCCCCGCGCTTCAAAATCCTTGTATGCGTCATAGCTGGTGCCGCCGGGCGAGAGCAGCACAACCGTGCCCGGCTTGGCGCTGCGCGCGGCAAGCTCCACGGCCTCGTCCAGCCGATGCACAAGCGCCGTTCCCAGCGCCATTTCGGGTCTGCCCTCGGCATGGTGGCGCACCGTGTCAACAATCATCGGCCCGGCCTGCCCAAAGCCAATCAAGAAGGTGACGCGCGCCACCACCTCTTCGGCAAACGTCTCCCAGGGCAGGTTCTTGTCCTTGCCCCCTGCCAGCAGGATGATCGTCTGCTGCGCCGGCTCGAAGCTCTGCAAGGCCGCGACGGCGCGTTCGGGCGAGGTGGCGATGCTGTCGTTGATCCAGGTGACGCCACCTACGGTGCCCACCACTTCCAGACGATGGCGCACGCCCTCGAAGTGGGTGGCCACATGGCGCATCTGCGCAACCGTTGCACCCGCCGCGCCGCTGATGGCCGCCGCGCCCAGCAGGTTGCTCAGGTTGTGCGCGCCGCGCAGTTGCACGTCGGCCTTGTGGCAGAAGACGGTGCGGTTGTACACAAGCTCTTCTCCTTCAAGCCACGCGCCCTGCGGCAGCGTGTGTATGCGGCTGAATAGTGCGATGTGCACACCCACACTGCGCAGGTGTGCGCCTACTTCGTCGAGCAGCGGCGCAAGCGCCCACTCGACGGGCGCGTCCGTGGCGTCACCGGTCTCCACAGCCGCGGCGCGTGCCAGTTGCGCCGTGGCGGGGTCATCCGCCGAAAGGACAACCGTGCTGCCGGCGGGCATGGTGCGCAGCAGGTTGAGTTTGGCCGCCGCATACGCCGCCATGGTGGGGTGGCGGTCCAGGTGATTCGGCGTCACGTTGAGCAGCGCCGCAATGTCCGGCCCCGCACCTTCCACCGCGCCCCAGGCCAGTGCCGGGTCATAGATCTCGAGTTGGAAACTGCTCAGTTCGAGCACAATCGGCTCACCCGGTGCGATTGAGTCCAGCTTGTCCAGCAGCGGTGCGCCGATGTTGCCGCCCACGTGCACAGGGCGGCTCGCGCCCTGGGCGAGCATTTGCCCCACGAGCGTTGTGGTCGTCGTCTTGCCGCTGCTGCCAGTGATGCCGATGAGTGGCCCCAGCCCCCGCGCGCGGGCAATCTGGAAGGTCATCAGGCTGTCGTTGCTCAGCGGGATCGCGCGGCGTATGGCCTCCTGCACGATAGGGCTTTGCGGAGGCACACCGCCACTCAGGCACAACAGCTCGCAGCCGTCGAGCAGCGCAAGCGGGTGGCCGCCCAGCGCCAGCGCCACGCGTCCTGCACGCACCAGGCCGTTGAGCGAGGCCAACTCGTCGCCCAACTTGTCGGCAGGGGCCATGTCGCTGATGGTCACCTGTGCGCCCGCAGCGGTGCAGTAGCGGGCCAGCGCCATCCCCTGGCGCGCCAGACCCAGAATGAGCACACGCTTGCCTTCCAGCGCGCGCAACCCGCTCTTGGGATTCTGTAGGCTATTCTGGTCGCTCTGTATCACTTCGAGCATTTCCTCACTGCCCGTCCAACGATCGCGTTCTGCGCCGCACAGGATTCCACTGCTTGGTGCTTTGCCTGGCGTTGAGCCGCTCTGCACTCAATCTAGACCAGCGCCAGAGCCACACCCAACATGCCGCTCAATACCGCCACAATCCAGAAGCGTTCCTTCACCTGCATCTCGCTCCACCCCTTGAGTTCAAAGTGGTGGTGGAGCGGGGCCATCTTGAAGATACGTCGCCCTTCACCGTACATGCGCTTGGTGAATTTGAAGTAGAGCACCTGCAGCGTTACCGAGCTGGCTTCAGCCACAAAGACCAGTGCTACCACCGGCAGCAGCAGCCATTGCCCAGTCATTACGCCCACCAAACCCAGCGTTGCGCCCAGTGCCAGGCTGCCCGTATCGCCCATGATCATCTCGGCGGGGTGGGCATTGAACCAGAGAAAGGCCAGCAACGCGCCCACAATTGTGAAGCAGAAGGCCGTCAGGTAGACCTGTTGCTGCAGATAGGCGATGGTGCCGTAGCAGGCGAAGGCAACCATGGCCATGCTGCCTGCCAGTCCGTCCAGCCCGTCGGCCAGGTTGACCGCATTGCTGAAGGCCACGACGATAAAGATCGTCACCGGGATGATCAGCGGGCCAATGCGGTAGAACTCCTCCACGCCGGGCACACCCATGTAGTCCCAGTGGGGTGGCCCGTAATACAGAATCAGTGCGATGATGGTGGCGAAGAGGATTTGAAACGAGCTCTTCATGCGGGCGCTCATGCCTTCGCCCTTACCGCGCAGCCCGCGCACGCCCTGCCAGTCATCCACCGCACCCAGAATGGCATGTGACGCCACGCAGAAGAAGAGAATCAGCGTGCTTTGCCCAATCAGGTTCCAGCCCCACAGGTTGAAGAAGTTGAGCACACCCGTTATCAGCAGCACCGGCACCACGAAGAGGATGCCGCCCATCGTAGGGGTGCCCGTCTTGTATTGATGGCTCTCCGGGCCCTCAATGCGGATCTGCTTGCCCATCTTCCAGCGCTTGAGCAGCCCGATGAGCGGCATGCCCCAGATGACGGCGATGATGAAACTGACTGCGCCCAGCGTTAGCGCATAGGCCATGAGAAAATCCAATCCGTGGGCATTCTGGTCTGTCCACTTGCAGGCGAAGTTGGCGCTCCTGCATTCCGCCTCACTTGGCGGGCCGCCGCTCGGGCACGAGCAAAATGTCGGCCACGATTGCGTCCATACCTACGGCGCGACTGCCCTTGACGAGCACCAGGTCGTTGGGCTGGAGCGTGCTGCGCAGAATGTCAACGGCTTCGCGATCGCTTGGCACCATGCGCAGGGCTGAGGGCGAAAGGCCAGTCGCGGCCGCTTCGCCGATGGCGTGTCCCAGGTCGCCCACGGTGACGAGCAGGTCCACCACGTCGGCGGCGCGCAAGCCCACCATTTTGTGGCCTTCGTCCGCATATTCGCCCAACTCAAGCATGTCGCCCAGCACGGCCACGCGCCGCCCACCGGCTGCAGGCTGCAGGTCGGCAAGCAGGTTGAGCGCCGCAATCGTGCTGTCGGGGCTGGCGTTGTAGGTGTCGTCAATCACAGTGCAGCCATTAATGCCCGGCGCTGTAACGAGCCGTAATTGAGCCGGAATGCTCTGCATGCCCTTGATGATCTCATCCCATTCCAGCCCGGCCACAATGCCTGCCGCCGCCGCACGCAGCGCCGTGTGCACGCTGTGACGACCCAGCAGCGGCACCCGTACATGCAGATTCTCCACCTTGTCATCGGCAATGCGATGATGAAACTGGAAGCGAATGCCTTCCATACCTGCGCTGCGGATTTCGTCGGCCCAGAGGTCGGCTTCCTCGGTCAACCCGTAGCGAAAGACGCGCGCCCGGGTCATTTCCGCCATCGTGCGCACGCGGGCGTCGTCCCAGTTGAGGATGGCCACGCCACCTTCGTCTGCGGCGGGCAAATTGCGCGGCAGCTCGCTCTTGGCAGCGGCGATGTTCGCAACTGTGCCCAACCGCTCCAGATGAACGGGGCCCACGTTGGTGACAATGCCGATGCGCGGCCGTGCCAGCAGGCAAAGCGTTTCGATTTCCCCTTGGGCGTACATGCCCATTTCGAGCACCGCGCACTCATAGCGGGTGTCCAGCCCCAGCAGCGTGAGCGGTAGCCCTTGCTCGCTGTTGAGGTTGCCCGGCGAGTGGAGCGTGGCGTAGCGCTGGCGCATGACGGCGGCGGTGAGTTCCTTGGTGCTCGTCTTGCCTACGCTGCCCGTAATGCCAATCGCAAAGAGGTCGGGCCGGGTGCGGTGCATCCGCTGGAAGCCGCCCGCATGCTGCAGCGCGCGCGTGCCGTTCGGCACTATGAAGGCGAAGCGCGCGTCGTCTTCGGCCAATCTTTGGGCGGAAGGCACATCGCGCATGGCGCCCAGCGTCGTGCAGTCCACAATGACTGCTCCGGCGGCGGCTGCTGCGTCGCGTCCCTGCGCCTCGCAGATGACCGCACGTGCGCCCGCATGCAGTGCGGCGGCAATGTAGTTGTGGCCATCTGTCTTTTGCCCGCGCTGCGCCACAAAGAGGCTCTCCGCGACGACGGCGCGGCTGTCGAGCGTTGCCTGCGGCAGCGGCCGCGACCGCAGCGCCAGCGGCGGCAGCGTCCCCGTTAACGCCTGCCAGAGTGTGTGCAGCGTGATGCTGCTTTCGACGGATGGGCCGATATCGGGCATGGAAGAGATGACTGCGCACTGGTGACGGACAGACGAAAACTCGTAATGCATGACCAAAGGAACACAGTTGGCCGCTGCGCCCGATTCGGGCGGTTGCGCACGTATGACCTGCGACCTACCAATGATCAATCGTCAATTCTCAATTCCTCGCTGTTCTGCGTCCCTGCCACAACTGCGCGAATTGCGTCCGGGGCCATGTTCATCGAGTCGAGAATGCGTGCGGCAACGCGTGCAAATGTGGGTGCGGCGTTCTGGTTGGCCCACAACGTGACTTTCTGGTCGGGGCGCTCGTAGCGCACAATGATGGCCAGTTGCGGGTCCTGGGCAGGCACAAAGCCCACAAAGCTTGCGTTCACCTGGTCCTCCAGGTAGCCGTCGGGGCCGGGAATTTGCGCCGTGCCGCTCTTGCCCGCCACTTCAAAATCAGGCACCATCGCCAGCTTGTTGCCCTCGCTTACGGTGTAGACCATCATGTCGGTCAACTGGCGCGCCGACTCGGGTCGCAAAGTTGTGTGAATCACCGTGGGCACCGAGAGCAGCACGTCGCCGTCATAGATGCGCGCCTTGACGACGTGGGGGCGCATGAGCTTGCCGCCGTTTGCTATCGAAGCGACGGCGTTGACCATCTGCAGCGGCGTAACGGCTAGCCCCTGCCCAAAGCTGTTTGTAGCCCAGTCCGCTTCGCTCCAGTCGAGGGTGCCGGGCGTCTTGAGTGCGCCGGGGATTTCGCCCGCCAGGTCCACTTGTGTGGCCGAGCCGAAGCCGAAACGACGCACATAGTCGTAGAAGGCGTTCTTGCCGGTGTCCAGCGCCACCTGCGCCGTGACGACGTTGAGCGAATTGGCGAGCGCGCTCTGCACCGTCACTTCGCCATAGCCCACGCGCTGGCTGTTAAAGAAGACGCGTCCACCCACGCTGATCATGCCCGTGTCGTTGTACGTCTTCGTGGGTGTGATGGTGCCCGTATCGAGCCCCGCCCCCATTGTGACGACCTTGAAGACCGAACCGGGCTCGTACTGCTCGCTGATGGCCGGATCTAGAAAGCGTTTGACCTCTGTATTGCCATACTGGTTCGGGTCATAACTGGGCTCGCTGGCCATGGCCAGAATCTCGCCCGTGTGCGGATCCATGACAATGATGGTGCCCCGCTCAGCCTTGTACTCCTCAAGCCCCTTGCGCAACTCCTCTTCGGCAATCCACTGCATTGTGGAGTCAATCGTCAGAACAAGATCCTTGCCCGCCAACGAAGGCACAAAGCGCTGCACCGAGAGCGGCAGGTCGGCCAGGGTGCCATTGGGCTTTTCTGTGAAGCCGATGCCACTGTCGCTGATCAGGAAGCGGTCGTAGTAGCTTTCCACGCCATAGAAGGGCATGCGCTCGGCATTGACGAAGCCGACCATATGTGCGCCCACTTCGTGCTGCGGGTAATAGCGCTTGGGCACGGGTGTAAGGAAGACCGTGCGCAGCGGGTAGAGGTCGCTCTCCTGACTCAACTCTTCCTGCCTGTCCAGGATACGCTTGCCCTGCGCGAGCGTAATCTCCTTGGCAACCTCCAGATAGTAGGTGTCGGGCCAGGTGTTGAGCAGCGCCAGCGTGCGGTTGGCGGGAAGGCCGATCAACTCCTCCAACTGCTGCGCCACAGCCACGCGCTGCTCCTCGTTGCGCAGCCCCTGCGAGTTGACGGCCACGCTGTAGAAGAAGCGATCCGCAGCCATCAACACGCCGTCGCGGTCGAGGATCGTGCCGCGCGCCGCGCTGCCCTCGTGCCCCTTGTAGATGGGCACCGACAGCCCCCACTGCACCACCTGATAGGTCATCAGGCGGAGCGCAATCAGGGCGCCCGCAGCGGCCAGCACGCCGACAAGCAACAAGAAGCGCCAGCGCCGGCGCTCCTGCAGTGAAGGGGCGACCGCAGTGGCTTCCGCAGGCGCGCCTGCGGCCGTGACTGGGCTGTTCAGTTCATTATCAGCAAGGTAGGCCGACATACAAGCAGTTCTGTCCTTGGTGCCTCAGCAATGAAGCGGCGATGGGCAGCGATGTGGCAGCGAAGTGGCTGTGATGTTGCGGCCATGGGTCGACAGTGTGGGTGCGATGCAACGGCAGTGTGGCGGCGACGGTGCGGCGGTGCGTGTGCGATGATGGAATGAGTCAACAATGATTGTGCGGCGGCGGCGATTCAGCGATGGGCGGCGATGACGGCATGATGGGCAGCAGTGCGGCGTGATGTCCCAGAAGATGACTTGCTACGGCTTGTACATCGGCCTACCTGATGCTGAACGAAAGAGAATCCCACCGTTGGCCCCTGCGATGTGCAGGCGTATTGTTGTGGCCGGGCCAAGCGGTGGCAATCACCATGAATGAAGTGGGGCCGCGCTCAGCGCGTGCCCCATGCGGGCAAGCGCGAGCGAAGCCAGGCGCCGGTCTCGGCCAGCGCCCCGCGCACGCTCTCCCAGCGGAAGTAGCTCCAGAAGCCGCTTTCGGCCGGGCTTTCTCCCGGCGCTTGATCTTGCGCAACGGGCTGCGCAGCCTGAGCGGCCGGGTCGTTGCCAAGAATCAGGTATTGGGGTGTCAGATTGGTTGCGGCCGGGTTGTTCAGCGCGTCGACAACCTCGGGGCGTTCGACCACATACTTGAAGTTGTCGGCGGGCACGTAGCCTGCAAGCAGCGCCTTGCGGTTGACATCCTGTAGCGAACTGTAGCGGGCGATCTCGTAGATGAGGCCGGCGTTCTTGTGTTCGGTGGCCTCGTAGTCGCTTTTCAGGGCGATCAATTTCTCATCCAGGCGCATGATCTCTGCTGAAAGTGTGACATGCAACACCATGGTAAAGGCGAGGATGAGCAAGCAGAAGGTGAAAACGAGGTAGCCCTGCAGCGTCGTGGGCAATTGTAGTAGCCCGCCCAGCGCGGCCAGGCGCGTGCGCAGCGGCCCATGGCGCGCGAAGTAGCCATCGTCTGCAATGCCCATAGTCGAATAGGGGGAGGTGGACCGCCGACCAGCCGGCAGCGATG
>CAYJNV010000012.1:21237-26877 GCA_964370975.1 uncultured Caldilineaceae bacterium
GGCAGCGATGTGTGCAGCGACGCAGGCAGTGACGACGCAAAGCTCGGTTCTGCCTGTCCAGCCTGATTCCGGTCGTACATTCTCTATCCCCAGCCCATTGTGCGACGTGCAGTGCGCCAAAATCCCGATACTGCGTCCGGACTTGCGAGTCCCTGCGTTGCCGATGCGCGTGTGTTAATGCGACGCCGGCGCATCCACTGCCTTTTCTGCCACCCGCAGCTTGGCCGAGCGGCTGCGCGGATTTAGTGACAACTCCACGTCTCCCGGCGTCACCGGCTTGCGGGTGATGATGCGCAAGCTGGGAGTGTGCGTCGTGCCGCCGTAGGGATTGAGCGGCTCCTCGTTCCAGGTGCGTCCTTCATGCGCCATCCACTGCTTGACCAGGCGGTCCTCCAGGCTGTGGAAGCTGATGACCGCCAGCCTGCCGCCGGGCCGCAACAAGCGCAGGCATTGGGGCAGCGCCGCCTCAATCTGCTCCAACTCCCGATTGACGGCAATGCGCAGCGCCTGAAAGGTGCGCGTGGCCGGGTGAATGCGTGCGCCCCTGCGTCCGCCAACGGCCCGCTCCACAATCGCGGCCAGGGCTGCCGTAGAATCAACCGGCCGGCTGCGCACAATCGCCCGTGCAATCGCCCGGCTGTGGCGCTCCTCGCCGTAGCGGAAGACAAGATTGGCAATCTCACCTTCGTCCCATGTGTTCACCACATCGGCGGCACTGGGCCCCTGCAGGGGATCAAAGCGCATATCGAGCGGCCCGTCGGCGGCAAAGGAGAAGCCTCGCTGCGCCGTCTCCAGTTGAAAGGTGCTGACGCCCAGGTCCACCAGAATGGCGTCGACTTGTGCAAAGTCGTTGGCGAGGGCATTGGCCTCAATCTCTTCCAGCCGCCCCTGCACAATTGTGAGGCGTCCCTCGGCAATGGCCGCCGCCAACTGGGCTTGTGTGCGCCGCAGGGCCGCCGGGTCGGCGTCAATGCCGAGCACGTGGCCATCAGGGGCCGATTGCTCGAGAATGCGGCGAGTATGTCCGCCGCCGCCCAACGTACCGTCAATCACCCTCGCCCCTGGCTGCACTGAGAGATAGTGCAGCACCTCGTTTAGCAGGACAGGAACGTGCTGCGTTTCTTCGGGGTCGGGCGCTACGAACTGCACATCCGCCACGCAGATACTGGCCTTTCGCCTCTGCCTCAACTCTTGCTAGATGCCCAGCGCCGTCAAGGCTTTGCGGTTCAGTTCTGTTTCCTGGAAGTGGCGCTCAATCTCGTTCCAGGCGTCGGGATTCCAGATCTCCATGTGGTTGCCCAGCCCCACGATGAGAACTTCAGCGCCGATATGGGCGAAGTCGCGCAGCCGCTGGCTGAGCAGCACACGGCCTTGGCCGTCCAGGCGCAGATCTTCGGCCCCGCTGTAGATGATGCGCCGCAAAAGAGCCGAATCGGTGTCCACCATGGGCAGGTTGTTGAGCTTCTCGGTGAAGCGCCCCCACTCGTCCATGGGCATGGCAATCAGACAACTCTCGCCGGGGTGGCGGGTGAACACCAGGGCCGGCGCCGATTCCTCGCGGAACTTGGCGGGAATTGTCAGCCGTGTCTTGCTATCGAGAGCATACTGATACTGGCCGAGAAACATGGTTGACGTCGCTCAAATTCCACTGAGTTCAGCCGCTGCCTGCAGAAGCCGCCGAAAAATGGCCAACAGCAAAGAAAGGGGCGCCGATGGAGCGACTGCCCGTTCGGTTGTGCGGACTGCGGGGGATGCAGCTGCCTTCAATTGGCTATTTTGCGTTTGCGCTGCTGAGCAAAATGTCAGCCGTGGGTTCGGGATTGCGTGGCTGGCGGACTCGCGGCTGCCGTTGTGCAAGTGTGGATGGACAGCAAGCGGCGCTTGAGCCAACAGGCGCTGCAAGTGCCGCCACTCACATTGTTTTGCAAATCGCCACGGTGTAGGGATGTTCTCCCACTTTGTCCCAGAACCTCCCACAGTATAGCCGATATGCCAATGCGTGTCTACTCCCAAGTTGCGAAAGTTGGGATATCGTAGGCCAAATTGCGCGTAAAGGGGACGGCGTCGTGCATGCTCACGCGACGGCGGCCCTGCGTATTGCGCGTAGCGAAATGGGGTACTCGGGGTACATGCGCGGGGCAGCCGCGCGAGGACATTTGTTGCGATCTTTGCAACACGGGTTCGTGTAGACCTGCTGTGTGCTATGTCTGCCGTTATGTGGGGACTGGCGCACGCAATTGAGGCAAGTGGCGTGGGAAAGACACTGCCTGGCGCGACAGAATGCGCGACAGTTGGCCGCGCGCCAAAATACGCAAACACCGGTGAGGCGTCTGCAGATCGAGAGAATGGAGGGGCGGCGCAACCAGCGCACGGCGCGAGCCGTGCCAGAAGATTTCGCATCGGGTGCAATGCCCAGCAATGAAAGGCAGCGATGAATGAGCGTCCCGGTGCTGCGTTCGACGGGTGCTTGTGCCGTGGCCTGTGCGCGAGCCTTATCGGCTCAAATGCGGCTCAGATTGCCCTGGCGTGATACGGGTTGCGCAAATGCGGACCCGCACCCTGCAACCCCCGTCATGACTACGTGGAGTATACCATAATACATGTGCAAGCGCACGGTGCACACAAGTGCCGAGTGTACAGGGCTTCTCAAGAGTCAGGAATGCGGCACGCGCGGGCGCAGACTGCACCTTACCCCCGGCCCTCTTTTCAGACTTGTATAGGTCGGGGTCATAGTTTAGACACGTTCGGGGACATGGTTTACACAATCATGTGCCATGCTGAGCCTCCGAATGGAGCCAAGCAGTGCCCAAGTTGTAGTGCTTCCCAATGTTCTGAAGAGGGGCCGGGGGTGAGTTTGCAGAGCGTGCTACCAAGGTGAATTGCACCCACGCGTGCCGGGGAATTCTCCAGTTTCGAGTTGGGGCGAGGCTGCAGTTGTCCGCACAATCAGCCACCCTGCGCCCCTTCAAGGGCCGTGCCCGTGGCCGGACGAAATGCGGCGCGCGACGCATTGATTTCTAATGCATCTCTAACTTGACATTGCACGCACACTACGATAACATGTACCGATGCACCAAGCCCCATCGCCGCGCGTGACTGATTTCACCCTGTGCGATCGATGCAGCGGTTTTGTGCCCATTGTTTGCAGCCAACGCTGCAACCGCACGCACACAATTGGTCCAGCGCGTGCGCCATAAGGAATCAGGTGCGCAATCAGGGTGACATGCCGATTTACTTCATGCCCGCAGTGTGGGCGGCGAACCCCGAGCGAGAACCTGATTTTTTGTTGTCTACAATTGGATAGTATGGGTCCGCATTGACGCATTCTTGATGCTTTGCGTAGACACCAGGTTGTAGATGGTAGACCGGCGTCGCCGACGGTTTTTCCACCTGCTCTGGTGTCTTGTTGCCTTTTGGCGTCACAGTGCGCTTGATGTGCGGCATGTGGTGAGCGCAGTGCGAAGGCGAAGTGGTTGGCTGCAAGGAGTCTGTCCTTCATTGAACTCCAATTGCCGCTTTTGCACAAACAGCCCGTATCGCACGCCGTAGGTCAAGTCGCCAGATGCGCGCTTGCCGTGACAGAGGCCAAACCCAGTTGAGTGACGGTGAGTTTCTCACATGCAACAAGCCGGATTGTTTAGAATTGCCTGTCAATATTGACAGGCAAATACCGCTTATTGACTGTACCGCATTTTGACTGTACCGCATTTTGACTGTACTGCATTCTGACTGTACTGCACTTTGACTGTACCGCATTTTGACTGTACCGCATTCTGACTGTACTGCATTGCAGAACGCAATTTCCTGTACCGCGATTGCCGTGCCGAAACGTGTAAGGAGCTGAAGCGACATGACACTGGTTGCCAACGGAAGCCAAACGGGAAGGGGACAGCGTACTGAGCGCAAGAATTACGCTCGTACGCCATCGGTCCTCGATTTGCCGCGCCTGACTGAGGTGCAGCTGCGCAGCTTCAATTGGTTCAAAGAGGAAGGCTTGCGCGAACTCTTTGACGAAATTTCACCCATTACCAGCTTTAACAAGAATTTGGAGATGCACTTCGGCGAATTTCACTTCGGCGAGTCCAAATATCCCGAAGACGAGTGCCGCGAGCGCGACATTACCTTTTCTGCCCCCCTCTGGGTCACCGTCAAACTGGTGAACCGTGACACGGGCGAAATCAGCGAGCAGGAAGTCTTCATGGGTGACTTCCCGCTGATGACCGAGTCTGCCACCTTTATCATCAACGGCAGCGAGCGCGTGGTGGTGAGCCAGTTGATTCGCTCGCCCGGTGTCTACTTCACAGTGGAAGAGGATCGCAGCACCGGCCGCGACCTGGCCGGCGGCAAGATGATCCCCAGCCGCGGCGCATGGCTGGAATTTGAGACCAGCAAGCGTGACATCATCAGCGTCAAGGTCGACCGCAAGCGCAAGCTGCCGGTCACCATCCTCATGCGTGCCATCGGCTTTGGCACGGACGACGAGATTCGCCAGATCTTTGCCGACACCGATGACAACATGGATCACCCCTTCATCGAGTCGACGCTGGAGCGAGACCCCACCGCCAACCCCACCGAAGACAGCGAGAAGGGCGTCAACGACGCACTGCTTGAGTTCTACAAGAAACTGCGCCCGGGCGACCCGCCCACGCTGGACAACGCCCAGAACTTCATGCAGAACCTGCTCTTCACCAATCGCCGCTATGACCTGGGCAAGGTGGGGCGCTACAAACTCAACCGCCGCCTCGGCCTCGACGAGAAGTCGCGCATCCTCACGCAGGATGACCTGATTGCGGTCGTCAAGCGCATCATCAACATCAACAACGGCAAGGGTCGTGCCGACGATATCGACCACCTGGGCAACCGCCGCATCAAGACAGTGGGCGAGCTAATTCAGAATCAGCTGCGCATCGGTCTGCTGCGCATGGAGCGCGTGGTGCGCGAGCGCATGTCGGTGCGCGACCCCGAACAGGTGACGCCGCTGAGCCTGCTCAACATCCGCCCAGTCGTGGCGGCTACGCGCGAGTTCTTCGGCGGCAGCCAGTTGAGCCAGTTCATGGACCAGACGAACCCGCTGGCCGAATTGACGCACAAGCGCCGTCTGAGCGCGCTGGGACCTGGCGGCCTGCGCCGCGAGCGCGCCGGCTTCGACGTGCGCGACGTGCACTACAGTCACTATGGCCGCATTTGCCCCATTGAGACGCCCGAAGGCCCCAACATCGGCCTCATCGGCTCGATGGCTTCATTTGCGCGCATCAACGACTACGGCTTCATCGAAACGCCCTACCGCAAGGTCTTCAAGGAGATGGCGGCGGACGTGAACGAGCTGGTGGGCCATAGCCTCTCTGCCGACGTGGAAAATGGCAAGGGCAAGAAGGTGGCCGAGAAGGGTGCAGTCATTGACGAAGCTCTGGCCAAAAAGATTGTTGCCGCGGGTGTGGAAAAGGTGCAGGTCAAGCCCTATGCCAGCCGCGACGTGGTCTATCTGACAGCGGACGAAGAAGAACTGATGCACGTGGCGCAGGCATCGTCCGCGCTGAACGCGGCGGGCGAGTTCCGCAACCCGCGGCCTTCGGCGCGCTGGGCAGAGGATTACCTCTTTGCCCTGCCCGAGCAGCTCGCCTACATGGACGTCTCGCCCAA
>CAYJNV010000013.1:0-4651 GCA_964370975.1 uncultured Caldilineaceae bacterium
AGGTATAGCCATGCGGAGAGGGGCCGGGGGTGAGGTGCTGTTAAGCGATTGAAGGGCACACAATGGACGAACCAATACTGGTGATTGACGACGTTCACAAGACGTACGCGCCCGACGTGGTGGCGCTGCGCGGCGTGAGCCTGGCCGTTGCGCGTGGCGAAATCGTCTGCCTGCTGGGCCCCAGCGGCTGCGGCAAGACGACGCTGCTGCGCATCGTTGCCGGGCTCGAGCAGGCCGATGCCGGGCGCGTCACCTTTGATGGCCGTGATCTGGCTGATGTGCCCGTCTACCGGCGCGGCTTTGGCCTGATGTTTCAGGAATTCGCGCTCTTTCCCGACAAAAGCGTGGGGCAAAATGTGGCTTTTGGTCTGCGCATGGCGGGTCTGGATGCGCAGGCGATTGCGCGGCGCGTAGACGAGATGCTAACGCTCATCAACCTGCGCGGCTATGCCGACCGCTCGATTTTCGACCTGAGTGGCGGTGAGAGGCAACGCGTCGCGCTTGCCCGCAGCCTGGCCCCCAGCCCCACTCTTCTCATGCTCGACGAACCGCTGGGCAGCCTTGACAGAGCGCTGCGCGAAGTGCTGATGGACGAGTTGCACGCGCTCCTTAAGCGGCTGGGGCTGACGGCGCTCTATGTGACGCACGACCAGCAGGAGGCGCTGACCGTGGCCGACACGGTTGTGCTGATGAACGAGGGGCGCATTGTGCAACAGGGGCCGCCGCAGACGCTCTATCGTGCGCCCGCCAATGCCTTTGTGGCGCGCTTTCTGGGTTACGCCAATCTGATTCCCGTGAAAGAGGTTCTCTTTGAGACAGGTCTGCCGCATGTGCAGACGGCTTTGAGCGAGCGGCCCTTTCCTGTGCCAACGCACGCGTTGCCGCCTGCGCAGCCAATGGTGCTGCTGGTGCGACCTGGGGCATTGCGCCTCAACGACGACGCGCCTGCCAATGCGCCGCGGCTCACCGGCACGGTGTCGAACATCTCCTTCCGCGGTGGCCATCAGCGCGTGGAGATTGAGGTAACTGCCCGTAATGGCGCACAGACGCTGCTCTTTGAGGCGCCGCTCGATCTCGCGCTGAACGAGGACGCAGCCATGCACTTTGCGCTGGATCCCGCCGAGTGCATGTTGCTGCCGGCTTGATAACGCTTCCCGCATGACTGTGCGAGTGCCAACTCCGGAGCCGCCTGCAGGTCCGACTTTACGTGCATGCCTCACCCAGACGAATGTGAAGCCCTCTCTCACCCGGAAAAACGCCCTTCCACGCGCAGCCGCAGGCATGATAAAATGGTGCATAGCTTCCCAGATCAACAAATGCCGTCATGCCGTGTGCGCAGCGTTCAGGAGTCCATGTGCGCTTCCATCTGGCATCCCGCGACCATACACAGGAGGGCTTCATGACTCGGTCACTTGCAGCAAGCGTGCGCCTGCTCATTGCCATTTCGTTTGCGGTTCTGCCGACGCTGGGGGCTGTGTTGCCTGCCGCAGCGGCCGTGCAGCCGCCTGCCATCCGGCAGGATGAGCCGGTGGATACGCTTGAGGGCGTTGAATCCGCGGTGGTTCAGATTGAAGCGGTGGGCACCTTTGTTGACCCCGAAGAGGGGCGCCAGCAGAGTGTGCCGGGCTTCGGTTCGGGGTTCATCATTGACCCTTCCGGTATTGCAGTCACCAATAACCATGTGGTCACCGGCGGCGCGCTCTTCAAGGTCTTCGTGGCCGGGCGCGACGAGCCAGTCAACGCACGCGTGCTCGGCGCATCCGAGTGCTACGACATCGCAGTGATTGACCTGCAGGGCGACGGCTATCCCTATCTGCAGTGGTACGACAAGCCCGTGCGCGTCGGCCTCGACGTTTACGCTGCGGGCTTCCCCCTGGGCGACCCCGAGTACACGCTGACCCGCGGCATTGTGTCCAAGTCCAACGCCAACGGCGAAAGCAGTTGGGCGTCGCTCAGCGCCGTCTATATGCATGACGCCACCATTAACCCCGGCAACTCGGGCGGGCCGCTTGTGGCCGTCGATGGGCGCGTGGTTGGCGTCAACTATGCGTCAGATTCGGACGTGAACCAGTATTTCGCAATTCGCGGCAGCGATGCGCAGAGCATCATCGACGAGTTGACTGGCGGCGCCGATGTCGAATCGCTGGGCATCAACGGTGAGGCCATCGAGACGGAGAGCGGCGTAAACGCCGTCTACGTCTACTCGGTGAAGTCCGGTTCGCCCGCCGATCGCGTCGGCATTCTGCCCGGTGATTACGTACTGGAGATTGAGGGGTTGGCCGTGGGCGGGGATGGCATCATGGCCGACTACTGCGACATCCTTGCCAGCCACGATGCCACCGACGTCATGGCCGTGCAGGTCTTCCGGCCCGACACCGAAGAGGTGCTCGAGGGGCAGTTCAACGGGCGCGTCCTTGAGACGAGTTTCTCGATAGCCAACGAGGTCGATGCGAACACGACCGGCAGTGAGCTCGCAACGACGACCGACGAATACACCTACGTGCCAATTAGCGACTCGACAAACGTTGTCCACATCGAGGCGCCCGACACGTGGACCGACATCAACGAAGGCGACTGGACCGTCGACGACGAGGTGCGCGGCACGCAACTGACGGCTACGCCCGATCTGGAGAAGTTCTACGATGAGTGGTACATGCCCGGCGTTGTCTTCTCCTTTTCCGACAACCTGCAGGATGATATGACGCCCGCCGAGCTGCTCGACACGCTTGATTATTCGGAGATGTGCGAGAGCGTCGAGCGCTATGATATACCCAGCGACGCCGGCTTTGCCGGGGCCTATGATGAGTACAGCAACTGCGGCGGCAGCAGCACCACAGCGGTCGTAGCCGCACTCATACCCACCGAGGGCGACTTCATGCTCGGCATCGAGGTTTACGCGACCTCCGAGGCCGACCTCATGGCGCTGGACCACATTCTTGACACCTTCTACATCGGCAAGGGCGGGACGCCTGAAGTGGCAGCCGATGTCGGTGCGGACATCTTCGATCTTGTGGATGTGAGCGGCCTCGAGTACGAATATACCTTCGTCAATGAGCCCTACTTCAGCGCCATCCTGCCCGCCGACTGGACGGAGGTGAATTCGCGCGACTGGCTCGATGATGACGGCGATTTCCTCGGCCGCATAACGGAAGCCTCGCCCGACATTCAGGCTTACCGTGACAGCTGGGATATGGCAGGCATGCAGGCTTTCCTGATGACCGACGTGGGTAGCGACTTCAGTGTGGATGACTCCATGGATGCCGTGGACTTCAGCGATCTGTGCACCTATGAGGAGCGCGTGCCTGACGTCGTGCACACCATCTACGGCGTAACCTACGCGGGCAAGTACGATATCTACACCCGTTGCGACGGCGGCGACTCGATTTACTATACGGGCGTCTACCTGGCCGACACAAAAGACCATGCCTATATCGTCGACTTCATCTCGACTGAGGAAGCCGACGATGAGGCGTTTGATGTGCTGATGGAGTCCTTCTTCCTGGGTGCGGCCGTACAGCCTGTGCTTAACCGCGACGAATACAGACCCGTTATGGACGAGAGCGGTCGCATCTCGCTGCAGGTCCCCGCCGGCTGGAGCGACAGCGACAGCGGCCCCTTCGAGATTGACGGCGAAGTCGTGGGCATCGAGTTCACCGTAGCGCCTGACGTGGCGGATTTCAACGACAATTGGGAGACCGCCGGTGCGAGCATTGCCGTGTGGGACGACTTTGGCGCTGCGGACATCGACGAGGTGCTGGACACCATAACCTTCGAGGATGAGTGCACCTACGACGCACGTTATGAGTACGAAGCGGACAACTTCTCGGGCAAGTATGACCTGTGGGACGATTGCGGCGACGTCACCGGCGCGACTCTTGCCACCTTTGCCCTCCAGTTTGGCTCTGTGCCCGACGCGCTGGTCATTCTCTACATCGGCACGCCCACCAAAGAGGACCTGAGCATCCTCGATCCGATTCTCAGTTCACTGCGCGTCGCGCCTGCACTGGACGCAAGCGTGCCCAGCCAGAGCAGTGTGGCGGACGTGCCCGTCGTCGAGACGGGCGCGACATTGCCCACCGTCACCATTGTGACCGACAAACTCAACGTGCGCGGCGGACCTGGCACGGAGTACCCAATCATAGCCAGTGTGGAGAAGGAGAGCGTTTTCAAGGCAGTGGGCGAGTACGGCAACTGCGCGTGGATTCAGATGGAAGACAGCGACGGCGTGCAGGGCTGGGTCTCAGGGGCCGCACAGTTCACCACGCTCAACGTCGTTTGCGCCGACCTGGCTGCGGTGGCTGCGCCACCAGTGACCGCTGCGCCAGCAACCAACAGCGGCGGCCAACCCTGCGTCACATTCAAGAACCAGGTCGGCATCGAAGTCAACATTACCCTCACGCGCCAGGGCGATAACTGGAACACGACCTTCACCGTCAAGAAGGGCGAGTCGGGCGGCCAGTGTGTGGGCGCGGGCAAGTACACCTATACCGCGTCCACATGGGATGGGCGCTCGCTCAACGGTGACATGGAGCTTGCGCCGGGTGACAACCTGCAAATCGACTTGAACCCCGGTTGAGCCAGGCTGCACCGCTCCATGTTTGACCAGCATCGAAGCGGGGCGTGAACCAATTGTAGCCGCGCGTAGGTTTTT
>CAYJNV010000013.1:4661-7075 GCA_964370975.1 uncultured Caldilineaceae bacterium
GTTGAGCCCGGCGCCACCGCCCCATTTTTCCCCACCCGCTACGCGAGGCGCCCCCAATTGGAAGCCTCGCTTCGTTCTTTGATAGAATGCACTTCGTGCGACTCGTTGCAGAAGCATCTCCGGGAAAACTCCATGTTACGTACGTCACACGTCAACGGCATCATCACCTTGCAGTTTGAGCAACTCGCGGGTATGCCCGTCTCTGCGCATGTGGCCACGCGCCACGGCGGTGTGAGCCCTGCGCCGTGGGCGTCGCTCAACTTCAGTATTGCGCGCGGCGATTCAGCAGAGAATGTCGCGGCGAATCACCTGCGCCTGGCCGCTGCGCTGGGCTACGCACGTTCCGAGCTGGTCACCTGCACGCAGGTGCACGGCACCGGCATAGCCAAGGTCGATGCGGGTAATGCGGGCATGAAACAGGCCGGCTGTGATGGCCTCGTTACGGATACCCCCGGCCTGCCGTTGGGCCTGGTCTTTGGCGATTGCGTGCCTGTGCTGCTCTATGACGCAGTGCGCAATGTGCTCGGCGTGGTGCACGCCGGCTGGCGCGGTACGGTGAACGGCGCCGCGGCATCGCTTCTGTGGGCCATGCAGGCCGGCTACAGCACCCAGCCACGCGACGTGCGTGCCTGCATTGGCCCCAGCATTGGCCCGGCGAGTTACGCGGTGGGCAGTGAGGTTCTCAGCCTGGCACAGGCGCGGCTGCCCGACGCCGACGCGCTCTTCACCTGGCCGCAGGGACGCGAGCACAACCCTCACTTTGATCTGTGGCGCGCCAACGCCGCCCAGTTGGAAGCGGAGGGCGTTGAAACCGCGCACATTGAACTGGCAGGGATTGACACGGCGCAGAACACGGAAGACTTCTTCAGCCACCGCGCCGAGCACGGCCGCTGCGGGTTGTTCATGATGGTGGCGTGGATTGACGGATGAAGCTTTGATGATTGGCAATCAGGAATTGTTGATTCGTGCTCCTGTGGAGGCAGAGCTGACAATCACCTATCGTCCGTTAGCAATGATCGCGCAACGGTCTATCACCCTCGCTGCTCGCGACATAGTGAATGCGCCCATGCAGTGTAAGGGTGTGGACAAGGCCGCGCCGCTGCAGCAAAATGAGCAGCCGCCATACGCTGCCGCGGTTGGCACGTGTCGCATGCACGATCTGCGTAAAGGTTAGCGGGCCACGCGCGCACACCACCTCCAGAATCCGGCTGCTCAGATGAGGTTGCGGTGTCGATTCGCTCATGGCGACCTGCTTTCAAGGGGGTGCGCGCCGGCAGGCGCTTTCGGCATCTTCTCCGCCTATTGGAACATATGTTCTATTTTGGCGCAAGCCTGTGCATTTGGCGTCTGAGTAAGCAATAAGCGCCGTTTCGAGCCGTGCGTTGGAACCTGCGCCGTCAAGTTGATGGAGTGGTGTGCCGGGCCGTGGCATTGTCCGCCATAATTCGCATCAAAACAGAAAATGTGAGGCAGGAATGACGCGCCAAATTCGAGTGACAGTGTGGAATGAGTATCGCCACGAACGTGCGGAAGAGTCGATTCGCGCGGTCTATCCTGATGGCATCCACCAGGCCATTGCCGACGCGTTGGGGCAGGCGGGTTATGCCGCCGCGACGGCCACGCTCGACGAACCCGAGCATGGCCTAAGCATTGAGGTGCTGGCCGCGACCGATGTGCTGGTGTGGTGGGGGCACATGGCCCATGGTGAGGTGGATGATGCGATTGTGGAGCGCGTTTTCAACCGCGTCATGGAAGGCATGGGCTTGATCGTGTTGCACTCGGGCCACTTCTCGAAGATTTTCAAGCGGCTCATGGGCACAACCTGCGACCTCAAGTGGCGCGATGTGGGCGAGCGCGAGCGGCTGTGGGTGATTGCGCCCGGCCACCCGATTGTGACAGGGCTGCCCGAGTGCATTGTGCTGGACAACGAGGAGATGTACGGCGAGCATTTCGACATTCCGGCCCCTGATGAGCTGGTCCTTGTGAGTTGGTTCCAGGGGGGCGAAGTTTTCCGCTCAGGTTGTTGCTACTACCGCGGGCAGGGCAAGGTCTTCTACTTCCGCCCTGGTCACGAGAGCTTTCCCACCTACTACAACGTGAACGTGCAGCGGCTGCTTGCCAATGCGGTCAAGTGGGCAGCGCCGGCGGGGACCGAGACAATACGGCGCGGCCACATGCCTGAGGCCGTTGAGCCGTTGGCGCGTTGAGAACATGACCTGCTGGGCAGAGTCTGGGAGAATCGTCGCGGGCGGGCATCGCGAGGGGGATCGGCCGACTCGCAGTTGCGCCATGTTGCTCATGTAACGGTGCAAAGCGGGACTTCTGACAGTGGCTGCGTCCCTCATGTCAGGCAGGAGCGCATGTTTGTGTAGGCGGGGCTTCCCCGCCCCCGGTTTTCTGCACCGCGGACCTGG
>CAYJNV010000013.1:7085-12380 GCA_964370975.1 uncultured Caldilineaceae bacterium
TTCTCTCATTATTTTATGGGGGGGGTTGTTAAGCCCCCGGCTACGCAAACATGCGCGCCTTCGTACATCAGTGCTTCGCTTCGACTGCATCTCCCTTCAACGTATCTTGAGAGGCCGTGGCAGGAAATCAGCCGCGCGCGAACGTCACTTTGGCGCGATAATGCGAGTTGGCGCGATTTTCCGTCGCCTGCAGATGTCCGCATTTTGACCGGGTCTATGGCAGGGGGGCGAAGATGATGCAACAACGTGTGCGCGTGGCCGCGGCGCAAATCGACACTGCAGCCGGCGAGACAGCGCAGAACCTTGCGCACATGGCAGACATGGCCGAAGAAGCGGCGGCGCAGGGTGCGCAACTGCTTCTGTTTCCCGAGCTGGCGCCCTGTGGTTATGCGCTGGATACCACGATCTGGGAGGCTGCGGAAGTGTGGGGCGGTTCGATTATGCGCAATGTGTGTGCCCTGGCCGCGCGCCTGAAGATGTACATCGGCACCTCGTTCCTCGAGGCTGAGGGCGAGGACTTCTACAACACATGGTTTCTGGCAGCGCCCACGGGCGAGGTTGCCGGGCGTGTGCGCAAGACACCCCCTGCCGACGGCGAGGCGATGTTCTTCCGCTCGGGCGGTGGCAGCCACGTTGTGGAGACGCAACTGGGGCGCATCGGCGTTGCCATCTGTTACGAAGCGTTGCTGCATGCGCGACTGAGCGAACTCTACGCAGCGCAGGTCGATCTTATGCTCATCTCCGTCGCCGCCAGCCACATCAGGGACGAACGGCCGGGTGATGACGCAGCCTTCACCAAACTTGCCGATGAGATTGGTGCGCACTGGGCGGCTACGCTGGGCGTGCCGATTGTGGTGGCAAACCGCTGCGGTCCGCTCAGTATTCCCCTGGGGCCCGATGTAGCGCCCATCATCACGCGTTTCTGCGGACGTTCGGCCATTGTGGATGGTGACGGCAGCCATGTTGCGGCGCTGGTTGAGGAGGAGGGGGTTATCGTGGGCGACGTGCAGTTGCACGGGGCAGGGCGCAGCGCCGCGCCGCCCGTTGCCTATGGCGGCATGTGGGCGCAGCCTGTGCCCTGGTTTGCCGAGCAATGGCCAATTGGGCAGGCAGAAGCCGAAAAGTGGTATGCCGCGAGTGACGAGCGCCGCACTTCAGCGCTCCGCACCACGGGCGCACAGGCCGCTGCTGTGCCGCGCGTGTGACCCGTACCAGCCGCAACTGTGCGTTTTGCATTTGGCCCGATCGCGCAGTTGACATGCGATCAAGCCGCCTGTATACTTCCTTCCAATTCCAGAGCAATCTGGCGTCCCGCACAACGGAGTGCGAGCAGCGTTTGTTTCGCAGCATGACACGCAGCGAGATCTACATGCACTCCGCACGTCTGACAGCAATCAATGTAGCAAGCCTCATTATTCCGGCGCTTCTGGTCGTAGTACTCGGCCAGAGGCCATCTTCGGTTGGTGAGGTTTAGTCAGCGGACGACAGCAGCACTCAAGGTCACCGCAGACCCTTCCCGACCGGGAAGGGTTTTTTGTTTGCCGGAAACGCGGGTGACTGGCAGGTGGGTGATTGGTGGAAAGAGCAACTGGTCATTTGAAGTTGGTAATTTGTAATTGGTAATTGGCAAGCAATCATCCGCGTGGTGCCAATTACGACTTACCAATTACCAATTACCACTTACCAATAATCCTTTCCACGATTCCACTCACCAAACTTTACCCGAAACAGCCCTCAATCACTTGAATCTGGAAAGCCACTTCAAAAAGGAGCGTATTGCATGAGCGATTCCACCAGTAACGGCGCGGCGGCGCCGGAACCCAACCAGCCCAGGGAGATGCGCGGCGCACAAATGGTGTGGGAGGCCATGATCGCCGAGGGGGTCAACCTGGTTTTCGGCCACCCGGGCGGCGCGATCCTGCCCACCTATGATGCGCTTTCGCCCTACGAAGCCGACGGGCGCATCCATCACGTACTCGTGCGTCACGAGCAGTGCGCCGCGCATATGGCGGACGGCTACGCACGCGCCACAGGGCGCGTGGGCGTTTGCATCGCCACCAGCGGTCCTGGCGCAACCAATCTTGTCACCGGCCTATCCACTGCGCAGATGGACAGCATTCCCATGGTGGCCATCACCGGCCAGGTGCCCACCAACCTGCTCGGCACCGACGCCTTCCAGGAGGCTGACGTCGTGGGCGTGTCGCAGCCCGTCTGCAAGCACAACTACCTGGTTACCTCGGTGGATGACCTCGCACACGTCCTCAAGGAGGCGTTCTACATTGCGCGCGAAGGCAGGCCCGGCGTCGTGCTCGTGGATATCTGCAAGGATGTGCAGAACGCGACCGGCCTCTTCGATTACACGCAGGAGATCACGCTGCCGGGCTTCGAGCCCTATCCGAGCATCGACATGGATGCGCTGCGCGCTGCGGCCGACCTCATCAACAAGGCCGAGCGCCCGCTGATTCTTTCCGGTCACGGCATTCAAATCGCCGGCGTGGCGCACGAACTGCTGCAGATGGTCGAGCGCGCCGAGATTCCCGTCGTCACCACGCTGCTCGGTACGGGCAATATTCCCGAGAGTCACCCGCTGAGCCTGGGCATGGGCGGGATGCATGGTGAGGCCTACGCCAATCGCGCGGTGCAGGGCTGCGACGTGCTGATTGCGCTAGGCATGCGCTTTGACGACCGCATTACCGGCCGCCTGGACAAATTTGCGCGGCAGGCCAAGATCATTCACTTTGAGCTGGACCGCGCCGAAGTGGGCAAGAACATCGTCCCCGACGTGGCCGTTATCGGCAACCTGGCCGAGAGCCTGCCGGCGCTGCTGGACGCAATTGGGGAGCGCCGCCACCAGCTGTGGATTCAGCAACTGCAGGAGTGGCGCGAGGACTCCACGCAAAGCGACATCATCAATTACGAGGTGGATGAGCTAATTCCGCCTTTTGTCATCCGCCAGCTCTGGCACGCCACCAAGGATGTCAAGCCGATTGTGGTGACGGACGTGGGCCAGCATCAGATGTGGGAGTGCCAGTACTTTACGCACGACCATGCCAACATGCTCATCACCAGCGGCGGCGCGGGCACCATGGGCTTCGCCCTGCCTGCGGCCATTGGCGCGCAGATGGCGCATCCGGGCGCGCTGGTGTGGGCGGTTGTGGGCGACGGCGGCTTCCAAATGACACTGCAGGAGTTGGCCGTGCTCAAGCAGGAGCACGACCTGCCCGTCAAGATCGCCATCATCAACAACGGTTTTCTGGGCATGGTGCGCCAGTGGCAGCAGTTCTTCTATGACAAGCGCTACACGGGCACACCGGTCTGGTCACCCGATTTTGTCAAACTGGCGGCTGCCTATTCGATTCCCGCGCTGGAGGTTCATCGCCCCGACGAAGTGGCGGCGGCGATTGCCCAGGCGAACGCGACACCTGGCCCCTTCCTGATCGACTTCCGCGTCAAGGAGGAGGTCAACGTCTATCCCATGGTGGCCCCGGGCATGGCAGTGGACGAGGGAATGCGCCGCCCCAAGCCTTCGGTGATGCAGGGCTACAGCGGCATCGAGCCGAGTTTCTAGAGCAGACACCAGCGACCCTGACGCAAGAGTGCGCAGGCGCACAGAATTCAAAGACACGTGGAGAGAGTGACGATGAAACATACACTGGTTGCATGGATGCGGGACAAGCCGGGCGTGCTGAGCCGGGTGGCGGGGCTGCTGCGCCGCCGCAACTTCAACATCGACAGCCTGCAGGTGGGCCACAGCGAAGAACCCGGCATCAGCCGCATGACCTTTGTGGTGGATGGCGACGAGCGCATGGTGGATCAGGTGATCCAGCAATTGCGCAAGAGCGTGGATGTGACGCGCGTTGAAGACCTTTCGGATTATCCGATTGTGGCGCGCGAGTTGGCGCTAGTGCGTGTGGCCACGACCGCCGAGACGCGCAGCGAAATTGTGCAGATGGTCAACATCTATCGTGGCGAGATCATCGATGTGGCGATGGACAGCATGGTGGTGCAGATTGTCGGCTCCGAAGAGCGTGTGGATTCGCTGATTGCGTTGCTCGACCACTTCGGCATTCAGGAGATGGTGCGCACTGGGCGTGTGGCGCTGGTGCGCGGCGCAATGGAGAAGCGACTGCAGCGCACATCGGCCGTCTGGCGCGCCCAGGCCAACGGCAAGGATGCGTCCGCCGCCGAGCGCTTCAAGACCGGCGGCGTGTGACGGACAACGCAGTGGCTCGGAGACGATCAATGATCATTGAAAATTGAAGATTGATGATCGAAGAGCGGCGTGCCTCAGCGCCGACAAGTTTCCAATGATCAATCTTCAATCATCAATGATGACTTGAGTGGAAAACCCAACAACAGAATCGAGAGAACTGAACTCATGGCGAAGATCTATTACGAAAACCAGGCCGACCTGTCGCTGCTCAACGGCAAGAAGATTGCCATCATCGGCTACGGCAGCCAGGGCCACGCCCACGCGCTCAACCTGCGCGACTCCGGCGCCGACGTGCGCGTGGGCCTGCATGAAGGCTCCAGGAGCAAGGCCAAGGCCGAAGCGGATGGCCTGCGCGTCCTCAGCGTGGCCGACGCGGCTGCCGAGGCCGACATGATCATGATCCTGCTGCCCGACCCCATCCAGGGGCAGGTCTATCATGACGAAATCGAGCCCAACCTCAAGCCGGGCGACACGATCATGTTCGCCCACGGCTTCAACATTCGCTTCGGCCAAATTGTGCCGCCCGCCCATATTGATGTGACGATGGTCGCGCCCAAGGCCCCCGGCCACCGTGTGCGCGAGGTATTCAAGGAAGGCTCGGGCGTGCCCGCGCTCGTGGCTGTGCAGCAGGACGCCACGGGCAACGCGCTGGCCAACGCACTCGCCTACGCCAAGGGCATCGGCTCCACACGCGCGGGTGTCCTCGAGACGACCTTCGCAGAGGAGACCGAGACTGACCTCTTTGGCGAGCAGGCCGTGCTCTGCGGCGGCGTGAGCGAATTGATCAAGGCGGCGTTCAATACGCTGGTCGAGGCGGGCTACCAACCCGAAATTGCCTATTTCGAGTGTCTGCACGAACTCAAGCTGATTGTGGACCTCGTCTACCAGGGCGGCCTTTCCTACATGCGCTACAGCGTGAGCGACACCGCCGAGTGGGGCGACTACGTGAGCGGCCCCAAGGTCATTACGGATGACACACGCGCCGCCATGAAGCAGATTTTGGGCAACATCCAGACGGGCGCGTTTGCCGAGGAGTGGATGGACGAGTATCACGCCGGCCGCCCGAACTTCTTTGCGCGACG
>CAYJNV010000013.1:12480-26702 GCA_964370975.1 uncultured Caldilineaceae bacterium
ATGCTCCCGCCTGGCGCGCCTGGCTTGCGGAGAACCATGCCATATCGCAAGGGCTGTGGCTCAAGATTGCCAAGAAGGGCTCGGCGCAGGCAGGCGTGACCTATGCGGAGGCGGTGGAGGAGGCGCTTTGTTACGGCTGGATTGACAGCCTGGTGCACGCGCTTGATGATGATTTCTTCGTGCAGAAGTTCACGCCGCGGCGTGCGAGGAGCATCTGGTCCAAAATCAATGTGGAGAAAGTGAACGTATTGACCGAGCAGGGGCGTATGCAACCCGCCGGGCTGCGCGAAGTGGAGAGAGCCCAGGCGGACGGCCGCTGGGACGCGGCCTATTCGTCGCAGAGCAGGATTGAGCCTCCCGACGACTTTCTTGAGGCGGTAGCGCAGAACCCCGTTGCGGCCGAAAACTTTGCGCGACTCAACAGCCAGAACCGCTTCGCCGTGCTTTATCGCATCACAACCGCCAAAAAGCCTGAAACGCGGGCCAGAAGGATCGAAAAGATGATCGAAATGCTCAACGCCGGTGGCCGCCCCTATTGAGGACGCGGCGCCATTCTCAGGGCCTGTTCCCTTCCGTTGCCTGTTCCAGAAAGGGGGTGATGTGCATGGACGATGCGCTTGGTGACCTTGCTCTTGGTGCCCTTACGAAGTTGCGCTACAGTACAAGCAATCAGCAATCTGCATGCAGACCTTGCGCCTCCCCTCAGGAGGGGGAACCCCAGTGGACACGAAAACCAGCGGCCCCAGGGCCGATGCGGAGCCTTACGTAGCCGGGAAAGCGGAAATCGACGTAGAACAGTTCAAGATTGATGACATGCATGCCTACGCCCGCGCCGTTGCACACGGCGACACCGTGCTTGTCTTTGACACAACGCTGCGCGACGGCGAGCAGAGCCCGGGCGCCACGCTGAACAGCCAGGAAAAGCTCGACATCGCACACCAGTTGGCGCGGTTGGGCGTGGATGTGATGGAAGCGGGCTTTCCGGCCGCATCACCGGGCGACCTCGCGGCTGTCCGTCAGATTGCACAGTCAGTGGGGCGCACGCCGCGCATCGACAAGGACGGCAAGGTGACGGCCCCGCCGGTGATTGCGGGGCTGGCGCGCGCCACAAAGAACGATGTCGACAAGGCATGGGAGGCGGTGCAGGGGGCCATTCGGCCGCGCATCCATACCTTCCTGGCCACCAGCGAAGTCCACATGCAGCACAAACTGCGCATGTCGCCCAATGAGGTGCTCGAAGCCGTGGGCGAGATGGTGGAGTACGCGCGCAGCCTCTGCGCCGATGTGGAGTTCAGCCCCGAAGATGCCGGCCGCAGCGACCCTGCCTTTCTGGTGCAAGTGCTCGACGTGGCCATTCGTGCTGGCGCAACCACGCTCAATATCCCCGACACCGTCGGCTATACTACGCCCGAAGAGTACGGCGACCTGATCGCATTTTTGCGCGAGAATGTCCCCGGCGGCAAGGACGTTATCTTCAGTACCCACTGCCACAATGACCTGGGGCTTGCCACCTCCAACACGTTGGCGGGGATGCGCAGCGGTGCGCGCCAGGTGGAGGTAACCGTCAACGGCATCGGCGAACGCGCGGGCAACACCAGCCTCGAAGAAGTGACGATGGCCCTGCACACGCGCAAGTCTGTCTTCGGCCTCGAGAGCAACATCGTTACACAGGAAATTCACCGCTCGAGCGACATGGTGAGCCGCTACACGGGCATGGTCATCCAGCCCAATAAGGCGATTGTGGGTGGCAACGCGTTTGCGCACGAGGCGGGCATCCACCAGGATGGCATGCTCAAGAACAAGCGCACATACGAGATCATGGACGCCGCCACGATTGGCCTCTCGCAGAGTTCACTGGTGCTGGGCAAGCACAGCGGCAAGCACGCGCTGGGCAAGAAGCTCGAAGAGATGGGTTACCATGTGACGCCCGAGAAGCTCAAGGAAGTCTTTGCGCGCTTCAAGGATTTGGCTGACAAGAAAAAGACAGTTTCCGAGGTGGACCTTGAGGCGCTTGTCAGCGATGAACTCTACCAGCCGGTGGAGGCGTGGGAATTGCTCAACCTGCAAGTGCATTGCGGCTCCGGTCTGACGCCCACGGCCGTCGTCAAGCTGCTTGATACGGAGACGCGTGCCGAGCACCTGGGCGCGGCAGTTGGCAGCGGGCCGGTGGATGCCGTCTACCAGGCCATCAACCAGATTGTGCAAAAGCCAAACACCCTGGCGGAATTTCTGGTGCAGGCGATCACGGAAGGAATGGACGCCAACGGGGACGTAACAATCCGCATCGAGGTGCCCGACAGCCGCGGCTACAGTGAAACCGCGCAGGGGCGCGCGCGCCGCCGCCTCTTCAGCGGGCGCGGCGTAGACACCGACATTATCGTAGCCTGTGCCAAAGCCTATATGCAGGCGCTCAACAAGCTGATTGCCTCGTCGAAAGACGAGGCACGCGAGGGACGCGCAGGTGCAATCCCGAGCGGCGACATGGCGATTACGGCGGGGTGAACAGGATACACATGCACGAGGACAGGGATCAGATGACCCCCACTGGAGGCTCATCCAGGAGTCGCCGCGCGCGCGTCGCGTGGTGGCTCCTGCTCATTGTCGCGGCTGCCATTGTGCTCGCCCCGCTGCCTGCAGCGGCGCAGGATGCACCAGCCGGAACGCCGGTTGGCACGCCTGCCGCGCCCTTTGTCAACGCCGGTTCGCTGGAGGCGTGCAGCAGCGTCGATGAGGCGTCGATACAGGATGAACTGAACCGTGTGACGCAGGCCATCTTTGCGGATGCGCTGGCACGCGTCGACATTCCGGCCATTGTGGATGCACAATGGGAGAGCCTGCGCCTCGACAGCACTGTGGCCCAGGTGGTGAACAGTGCCGCCGAGAGCGTGCGCGCCGAGACAGATGTCTGGAGCAAGTTCCTTTCCGGCTGGTCAGGTGACAAGGCGCGCGAACTGACGCTTGCCATTAGCAGCCGTGCCTTCGGGGCCGAAGATTTTCGCCTCGCCATGGACGACCTCTCCGCCGCAGTCGCCGGCGACGTTGCCGAGCAGATGGGCGCACTCACCGCCGAATCGTCGTCCGCAGCGTTGTACTGCCTGCAGACCTTCATTCAGGGCAACTATTCGCCTGCGCTCCTCGCGACATTCCAGGATGCCGTAGGCAAAGGAACGAGCGACCCGAACCTCGACCCCGGAGACATGCCGCCGGCCATCATGGGCGTCATCCAAACGCACAGCATGGCGCTGGGCGGTATCGGCGTGATTGTGGCGGCGCAGGTGGCCAAGCGCATTGTGGTGCGACTCACCGAGCGGGTGGCGCAGCGGGTGGCCGGGCGCGTGGTGACGCGCGTGCTGGGGCGCGTGGGCGCCACGGTCATTCCCATTGCCGGGTGGGTGGTTGGGGCAGGAATGATAGCGTATGACATTTGGAGCAACGCCGATGGCGCGCTGCCCGAAGTCCAGGCGTCGCTCCAATCTGAGGAGGTGATGGCGGGCATCCGCAGCGAAATCGCCGATGCCATCGCCACCGAGCTTGGCCCCGAATTGCCCCAGGTGGCGCGCGATGTGGCCGACAGCCTCTACAGCCAGTGGACTGAAGTCAAGCGCAACATTCGTGTAGCGCTCGAGCTGGCGAACGAGAGTGAGGCGTATCGGGGCATCATGAGCGCTGTAGAGACACCCGCGCAACTGCAGCGGCTGGTTGCGATCACAGGCGCACTCACCGGCGCGTCGGGGCGTGGCGCTGTGACGGCCGCCGCCGAAAGTGGCGCACTCGCGCGCGCAGTGCAGAGCAGCGCCGACCTGACGCCCATCATCCAGGCCACCGGATCAGTAGATACAGCGCTCGATTGGGTGACTGCCGCCGGCGAGATGGCCCCCGACGTGGTGCGCCTCGAAATTTACACACAGAAGTCCCCGGCTGACCTCGATCGAGCCACACTTCAGCGCCTGATTGCACTTGGCGACGCGCAAATCGTTGCCGCTGTGGCGCTCCTTCCCAATGACCAACTTGGCACACTTTTGGAGCTCTCCAGCGAAAGCCTGCGCACGCTGGCTAGGTCGCTCACATCCGAGCAATTGGGCTGGCTGGCCACAACGCTCAAACCCATGGCCCAGGCTGAGCGCAACAGCCTCGTTTCGCGCCTGGTGAGCGACCCGGCGCTGATTGCCGTACTCCAGCGCTACAATCTACCCGACGACATGCCGCCCGGCGTCGATATCGATCACGCCGTCGCCTTCCTGAGCAGCCGCGCCGATACGCTGGGCATGTTCAACGACGCCGTCGCAGTTGTCACAGGCCAGGTGACGGCAGGTATGTATCAGGCCAAGTATGGTCCGAACAAAGCGCTGCTGACGGCGCTTGCCGGTCTGCTCATCATGCTGATTGCGCTGCGCCTGCTGTGGGCCGCGGGCGCGTGGATACTCTCGCCCATTTTCACAATTGGGCGATTGGGGCGGCGCGCGGGGCCAACCTCCACCTACCGGCCACGCGACCGCTCTGGTGAGAGCACGCCCTACAAGCCAACCAAAACCAATCCCAAAAAGCCGCCGCGTGATTTGGACGACGAGGGCGAGGCCGAGGACGAGGGCGCTCCATGACGCAACTGATTGCGCTGGACACGCTGCCCGACCGGCCGATTGAGGTGGGCGGTATCGTCACCGTGGTGGTCGTTAGCGCGGCAAACGTCGTCAAGGATGTGCGTGAGAATATCCGCAACATCCTGGGCGGCCGCATGCCCCACTACGAGTCGCTGATTCAGCACGCCGTGGACATGGCGCTGGACGAAATGGAGGTGCGCGCCGCAGCGCTGGGCTATGACGGCGTCGTGGGACTCAAGATATCGCACCCGGTGGTGGTGGATGGCGCCGTGGAGGTGATTGCCTACGGGAATGGATTCCGCTTCACGGCCATTGTGTAGCCAGCCACGCACCCAATGAAGAGACTCTTGCGCCACCAGAAACTCATCCACGCGCTGATTGTGCTTGCGCTGCTGCTGCATGCGTCGCCTGCGTTTGCGCAGACGCCTGCGCCCACGCCGATCGCGCCCACCGTGCGCACCGCCACCGCAACACCTGTGCCGCAGTCTGCGCCCAGCGCGACCGCGGTCAGCCCGCAAGCGCGTGCCTCGGTGGATAGCGGCTACACCGTGGGCCAATGCAGCAACATTAACCGCGAAACGCTGCGCAACGAGATTCAGGCCGCGGCGCTGGCCGTCGAGGGAAGCAGTACCGGCCGCCTGGACATCGACGCGATGGTCGACCGCAACTGGCGCGACCTCGATGTGGATGCAGTGGTCGATGCCGAAGTAGCCCGCGCCGTTGCGACATTGCAGCAGGATGAAAGCTACTGGAATCGCCTGCTTTCGGGCTGGTCCGCCTCGAAAGCCGAGGAGTTTGCGCACCGCGTTGCACTGGATGCCTTCACGTCGGACGCGTTTGCCGCCAGGATCAACGAACTGGCGGCCGCGATTGGAGTTGAGATTGCGCGTCAGGTCAACGCAAATCTGGCGGGAGCGGCCTCCACGGCTTTTCTCTGCCTGCGCGACTACGTGGGTAGCGCCTATTCTGAGCCCCTCTTCGCAGCCTTCTCGGAGAACGTAACGCTTGCCGTCACTGGACCGACGACGCTCACGGACACCCTCCCGATTGACATCGGCATCGTCGACACACACGGTGGACTGATTACAGGCGCGGGCATCATCGTTGTCACCCAAGTGGGGGCGCGCGTCGCCACGCGCATCAGCGAAAAGTTGGCCGAGCGCGTCGCAGGCAAGATTATCGGCCGCGTGCTGGGCCGCGCCGGCTCGACCTTCGTGCCCGTGGCCGGTTGGGTTGTCGGCATTGCCCTGATTGTGTGGGACCTCGTGGAGGGGGGCAAGGGTGCTCTGCCGCAGATTCAGGAGGCGTTGACGAGCGAGGATGCGAAGGTGCGCATTCGCACCGAGGTGGCCGACGCCGTGCGCGCCGGGCTGCCCGAAGAGGCCGCGATTGCCTCGCTCGAAACCGCCGTAAGCATGCTTGAGGAGTGGGATCGCTTCTGCACTGATTATGCGAATGTCTGCACGCTCGCCGAAGACAAGGCGACCTTCCGCTCGCTGCTCGGCAGCCTGCCGCTCGGCGAACTTGACGACCTGGAGAGACTTGCGGACGTCTTCCTGAACAATCTGGGCCGAGTCGCGCTCGACCAGGCTCTGGAGACTGGCACTTTCGACGAACTGCTCATGCTGCAGGAGCCAGGCAGAGCGATACTCACCGATACGGGCTCGGTCGATCGGACACTCGCCTGGGCCGCCGTGGCCGGTTCGGACCTGCCGCAGGTGGCAGGGATTGGGATTCACCGCTTTGCCGCGCCCGATGAAGTGACGCGCAACCGCCTCGACAAGCTGTTGGCCTGGAACGACGGCGTGGCCGTGCGCAAATTCCTGCTGCTTGATGCGCCTGTGCGTGATGTGCTCTGGCCGCTGGGTGGGCAAACGCTCTTTACCCTCGTTTCCCAGGTTGACGATGCGCAGCTTAACCGTTTCGGCTACGGGCTGGCGCGGTGGGCTACGGCCGACCACCAGCGCATTGCGGGGGACTTTGTGGCCGGCGCACGCACCTTGGCGGAGGTTGAAGCCGGGCCGACCCCCGCGCCCACCTTTGGGCCGCCCACAGCCACCGCGTCGCCGCAGCCAACCGGCCGCCCAACCACTACGCCGCCCGGCGCGCCGCCCACAAACCCGCTAGATTCGGACACGCAACGAATTACTCTGCTTGGCGTGCTCGTGGTGCTGCTCGCGCTTCTGTCGGCGATTCTCATTTGGCGGCGCGGGCGGGGCAGGCCGTAACTGTCATTGGCCACGCCACATCCGCAGCGTTGCCCACGCTTGTGCCGCCAGGCACAAGTAAAAAAGTGTTTGCTGCAGGTGCTATCCTGTGGTAAAGTTCGCCATCCCACGCAGTGTTGCTCCCTTCAATGTGGAAGGTCCCCTGTCGTCACGGCCGACGACCGATTTGTCATACGACCATCAGTCGCCCGACCGCACACCGAACGACGGTGCGCCGCCTGACACCGAACATGTTTTGCCGCCGGCCGCCTAGCAGCGGTCTTCGTCGGCAGTTCGCCAATGAAGGAGAAGCCCATTGAGCACCTCGCCCGAGCAACCTGCTCAGTCTGACTGTACGCCTGCCTTCCGGCCTGCACGAGATGGCGACGGGATTGTGCCGCCCGCCTTCGATCTGCCCGCCGCGAACGGCCTCTACAATCCCCGCTTTGAGCATGACGCCTGCGGCATTGGCTTTGTGGCCCATGTGGAAGGGCGACGCTCGCATCGCGTCATCGAAATGGCGCTCGAGGCGCTCTGCAACCACGCACACCGCGGGGCTGTGGCCGATGACCGCAAGACGGGCGATGGTGCAGGCATTCTCACGCAGCTTCCCTACGAGTTCTTCAAGCGCGAGCTTGAGCGGCTGGGTATCGAAGCGCCGCCCGCATCGGACATGGCAGTTGGGCAGCTTTACCTCTTCCGCCAGGATGCTGAAGACCGCAGCAGCGCACGTGCCATCATCCGCGATGTCTGCGCCGAGCTGCGCCTCGAGGTGCTCACCTTCCGCTCCGTGCCGGTGATTGAGGAGGCGTTGGGTCGCCGCGCCGCTGCCAGCCGCCCGTGGATGGAGCAGGTGATTGTGCGGCGCACGCCCGAAGCGTGTGAGGCGGGTGATGAATTCGAGCGCACCCTATACCGAGCGCGCAAGATGATTGTCAACCGCGCCCGCGCGAAGGGCGTGCAGCGTCTCTACATCGCCTCCTTCAGCGGCCGCACGGTCGTCTACAAAGGGCTTGTGCTCGCCACCGAGCTGGCGCACTTCTACCCAGATCTGAGCGACACCGATTTCACGAGCGCGATTGCCGTCTTCCACCAGCGCTACTCCACCAACACCTTTCCCACCTGGGAGCGCGCACAGCCCTTCCGCATGGTTTGCCACAACGGCGAAATTAACACGCTACAGGGCAACGAGAACTGGATGCGCGCACGCGAGGCCGATCTGGCGCACACCGTTTGGGGCGACAACGTGGCCCAATTGCGTCCCGTGATCGCCCGAGAAAGCAGCGACAGCGGCAAGCTCGACAACCAGCTTGAACTGCTTGTGCGCAGCGGGCGCGACATTCGCCACGCCATGCTCATGATGATCCCCGAGGCGTGGGAACGCATGCCCGAGGGCGAGGTCAGCCCGTCGCGTCGCGCCTTTTACCAGTACCACAGCGCACTAATTGAGCCTTGGGATGGACCCGCCGCCGTCACATGGACGGACGGACGCATTGTGGGCACGATTCTCGACCGCAATGGCCTGCGCCCGGCGCGCTTCGTCGTGCTGGACAACGGATTTGTGATCCAGTCGAGCGAGGCAGGCGCAGTTGACTACGATGAGTCGCGCGTCATCCAGAAGGGCAAGTTGGGCCCCGGCGAAATCTTCTGCGTAGACACCACGCGTGGCGCGGTCATGAATGATTACGAGGTGACGCGCTACTTTTCTACGCGCAAACCTTATGACCGTTGGGTGCTCGAGAATCTGGTGAACCTGGATGACGTGATTTCCAGAAGCAAGACGCACGCGGCCGAAGCCGGCGTTGGCGTCAATGATCACCATGGCAACGGTGCTAACGGCGCGCTGCCCAGCCCCGCGCTTGTGCAGCAGCAGTTGAGCTACGGCTATTCGAGCGAGGAGATTGTGGTGGTGCTGCGGCCCATGGTGCGCAACGGGCAGGAGCCTGTGGGCAGCATGGGTGATGACGCGCCGCCCGCCGTGATGAGCAACCTACCACGCTCGCTTTTTGGGTACTTCAAGCAGCGTTTTGCCGAGGTGACGAATCCACCCATTGACCCGCTGCGCGAGGAGATGGTGATGAGCACGCGCATGTTGCTGGGGCAACGCGCCAACCTGCTCAGCGAGACACCCGAAGCGACGCGGCTTATCGAACTCAAGTCGCCCGTGCTCAAACCCACGCACATGGCAGCGCTGCGCGCGATGACGGAGCCCGAATTCCGCGCTGCCACCGTGGACGCCGTATGGCAGGCGCCCGACGGCGGCGTGGCGGCGGTGGGCGCGGCATTGCGCGCGGCCGTGGAGCGCCTCTGCGCCGAAGCCGAGCGCGCCGTGCGCGATGGCGCGCACATCATTATCATCAGCGACGCCAAAGCCGATATGCACACGCTGCCGATTCCCGCACTGATTGCCGTGGGCGCGGTGCACCATCACCTCATTCGCCAGGGGCTGCGCATGGCGGCCAGCCTTGTGAGCGAGAGCGGCGAGCCGCGCGAGGTGCACCACTTTGCGGCGCTGATCGGCTATGGCGCAAATGCCGTCTACCCCTACCTCATCTACAGCGCCATCGAGGAGATGGTGACCGAGGGTCGCCACACTGAAGGCATGACCCTGGCGCAGGCGCTGGGCAATTTTGTCAAGGCAGTGGACAAAGGCCTGCTCAAAATCATGAGCAAGATGGGCATTGCCACGATTGACGCCTACTGCGGCGCGCAGACCTTCGAGGCGTTGGGTGTGGGCACGGAATTGCTCGACGTGGCCTTTGTGGATACGCCAAGCCTTGTGGGGGGCGTCGGCTTCCAGAGCGTCGCCGAGGATGTGGTGGCGTGGCACGCCAAGGGCTACCCCGAAGGCGTGCCCGGGCGCACAATCAAGCTCGAGACGTGGGGGCTCTACAAACCGCGCCGCGGCGGCGAATTGCACGGGTGGAGCCCGCAGGTGGTGCATGCCCTGCATGATGTGGCCAAGGCGCCCTCGCGCGCCGAGGGACTGGAGAAGCACAAGGTTTACGCGTCATTGCTTAACAATATGAAGTTGGCTCCCCGCCACCTGCTGGGCTTTGCGGCCACGCGCCCGGCGATTCCTGTGGAGCAGGTAGAGTCGCCCATGAACATCATGCGCCGATTCAGCACGGCGGCCATGAGCCACGGCGCGCTGAGCAGCGAGGCGCACGAGAACCTGGCAGTGGCCATGAACCGCCTGGGCGGCAAGAGCAACTCGGGCGAGGGCGGCGAGGCCAAGGAGCGTTACTTCACCGAACGCGCCAGCAACATCAAGCAAGTGGCGTCCGGCCGCTTTGGCGTCACGCCAGCCTATCTCATGAGCGCCGAAGAACTGCAGATCAAGATGGCGCAAGGCTCGAAGCCCGGTGAGGGGGGACAGTTGCCCGGCCACAAGGTGACCGCCGAGATTGCTGTGCTGCGCCACAGCACGCCGGGGGTCGCGCTCATCAGCCCGCCGCCGCACCACGACATCTATAGTATCGAAGACCTGGCGCAGTTGATCTATGACCTCAAGACGATTAACCCCACGGCCAAGGTCAGCGTCAAATTGGTGGCGCAACACGGTGTGGGCACCATTGCTGCAGGCGTTGCCAAGGGCTTCGCCGATGTAATTCACATTAGCGGCGCCAACGGCGGCACGGGTGCAAGCCCGCTCAGCAGCATCAAGAATGCCGGGCTGCCGTGGGAGATCGGCCTTTCGGAGACGCACCAGGTGCTGCTGGCCAACGGGCTGCGCACGCGCATCACGCTGCGCGCCGATGGCGGCATTGCCACCGGCCGCGACGTGGTCATGGCTGCCATGCTGGGGGCCGACGAGTATTCCTTTGGCACCAGCGTGCTGATTGCCGAAGGCTGCACCATGGCACGTGTTTGCCACAAGAATACCTGCCCCGTGGGCGTTGCCACGCAGGACCCCGAACTGCGCAAGAAATTCGAGGGCACGCCCGAGATGGTCATCAGCTTCATGACGGCCGTTGCCGAGGAGGTGCGCGAGGTGCTCGCCAGCCTGGGCTATCGCAGCCTGGACGAAGTGGTGGGTCACCCCGAGTTGCTCGAGCAGGCCGTCCATGGCCGCGAGGCGGGCTTCCTGGATCTGTCGCCACTGCTGGGCGTGCCGGATACGGGCAGTGCACGCCGCAACGTGCTCCCCCGGAACGAGCTGCCCGCCGAGTCGAACATTGGTGACCGCATCACCGAGCAGGTGCTGGCCAGCCTGCGCGCCAACCCGGATGCGCCGGTGCGCCTGGCGCACAAGATCGACAACACGCAACGCACTGTGGGCGCGCGCCTCTCCGGCCAGCTTGCGCTGCGCTATGGCGACGAGGGGCTGCCCGCCGACAAGGTGCGCATTACCTTCACGGGCTCGGCGGGGCAGTCGTTCGGGGCCTTCGGCATCAACGGGTTCTCGCTGCTCCTGATTGGCGAGGCGCAGGACTACGTAGGCAAGGGGTTAAGCGGCGGTGAAATTGTCGTGCGACCCTCTGAAGATGCGCGCTACGTGCCCCACCAGAATGTAATAATCGGCAACACTGTGCTCTATGGTGCAACGGGCGGTCGCCTCCACGCCGCGGGCATCGCGGGCGAGCGCTTCGGCGTGCGCAACAGCGGCGCGGTGGCAGTGATTGAGGGCGCGGGCGAGCATTGTTGCGAGTACATGACGGGCGGCGTCGTGGTTGTGCTGGGCGACACGGGGCGCAACTTTGGCGCAGGCATGAGCGGTGGCCAGGCCTTTGTCTACGACATCAACGAGACCTTCGAGCGCCGCTACAATCCCGAACTGATCGCGGTGCGCCGCTTGCGCGGCAACGGCGACGACGCGCTGCTCAAGCAACTGATCCGCGAGCACTACGAGAAGACCGGTTCGTTGCGCGCCAGGGCAATTCTGGACGACTGGGAACGGCAATTGCAGCTCTTCTGGCAGGCGGCCCCACGCGAGAACATTGTTGCTATCGAGAATGCCACCGAAGGCTCGGAAGAAGAAGAAGGGGCGGAGCAGGAAGAGAAGGTGAAGGGGTAGGGATCGGATGGGGACAAATTCTCTGCAATGCCCGGTGCAGAGTGCGGAGGCGCTGGGTATCAGCTGTGCCGCTGGAGAGTGTGAAGTCGAAGATTTCCTGTACAATGGCTGGTGCCGGGGCGTTCGGGCGTGAACGCTGAGACCATGCCTAACCGCTGGCTGACGGAGCGGATTGGTTTGCGCACCGCGGGCACATGTTGGAAACGACTCGCGGTCCATACCCGACGGAGCATTTTGGGGTGCACATATTGTGCACATGATGCAATGATTGCAGAGAGTGTGTTGTCGAAACAAGACTTGGGAAACTTGCGCGCTTTCTGTGGTCGATGGGAGATCGTGGAATTAGCCGTGTTTGGCTCGGCCCTGCGCGAGGATTTTGGGCCGCAAAGCGACATTGATTTTCTGGCGCGATTTACGCCCGGTGCGCAGTGGTCGCTAATTGACCATGTTACAATGGAGCGGGAACTCGCGATGCTGCTCAACCGACCCGTGGACCTCGTCACCTTCCGTAGTATCGAACAGAGTCGAAACACCCTGCGCAGGGACGAAATTTTAAGCAGCGCGACAGTGATTTACACCGATGCTGAGGTGTTTCGTGACGCGTGACAGGGCAACATGCTTTGACATAAGCAGCGCTGCAGAAATGATCTTGACGTTCATTGCCGGCTCTTCTCTCGAGGCGTTTCAAGACGACGAAAAGACGAGATCGGCAGTCCTTTATCAGTTGCTTGTGATTGGTGAGGCGACAAAACGCCTCTCTGGCGAGTTCAGAAATGCGCATTCTGCCATTAAGTGGACTTCAATTGCTGGGATGCGTGACCACTTGATTCACGCATACGATTCTGTTGATTGGGAAGAAGTGTGGAACACGGCGACCAAGGATGTACCACACCTGCTTGCCTACCTACGTGCACTTGATGGTCCGGTCGGTGGTGCTAACGCGCAGGTTCAACAATACTGAACCCATCTGCGCCCCAAAGCCGTCCCTCATCTCCCCTGGGAGGAACGCTATGGCTGATTTCGTATCACTCACCTGCCCATCGTGCGGTTCGCGCCTGCAGGTGACTCCTGATCTGGAACGTTTCGCTTGCGGTTACTGCGGTAATGAGCTGGTTGTTCGGCGCGGCGGCGGCATCGTTGCACTGCAGACGGTGGTGGATGGGCTGGATCGCATGGCCACCGGCGTCAGCCAAGTGCGCGAGGGAGTCGATCGTACGGCAACTGAACTCGCAATCCAGAGGCTTCGGCAGGACTCAAAGGAAGTAGCCCAAGCCTTGGTTGTTGTCGGGTCCGAGAAGTCACTTGGCTTGGGTTGGGGAGTCGTTGGCATCGTAATTGGTCTGGTGGCGGTGGCTAACAATGCAATGGCGTTTGGCATCGGCGCCTTGGCACTCGGCGTCTTATTTGTGCTCGGCTATAGTGGACAGCAAAAGAGTAAGAATCACAAGCTGCAGGAGTTGCGTCAACGATTGGAAGTAATTACTGGTGAACTTGCGTACCATGAGTTGAAGCTGAGATCCTGAAAGTAAGCTTGATCCAACCAGCCGCAGAGTGTTCCTGCCGTTCACAACACCCGCGACATATAAGGACAGGCCCGACCGCAGTCAGCACTCACAAGGCGTTACCCTTCCGGCGTTGAACAAATTTGGGTATGCATGTTCACAATGAAGCAGTCAACGCCACCGGTAAACCAACGGTTGAGGAGACATCTAGCAAATGCGGCGAGGGGCGCACAGTCCATTTACCCTAAAGGCTGGACGGTCCTGTATTCGAGCTTTTGCGTAAGTTGCCCCACTCTGCTGCTATCAGTGTCGATGCGGAGACGTTTAGGCTCGAGTGACTAAAGTGCGCCCATTTTTCGCCCGATTATCCATTTGAGGTTAGAGCGACCAAGGCGCCAATGGGCGCAATGATTGCCAATACATAGACCACGATTCGCAAGGGAAAACGCATGCCCAAAACACTCTTTGAAAAAGTCTGGGAAGCCCATATTGTATCGCAGGACGAGGCCGCGCCCGCCGTGCTCTATGTTGACGCGCATTTGATTCACGAGGTGACATCACCCCAGGCCTTTGCCACGCTGCGTGAACGGGGGCTGCCTGTGCGCCGCCCCGAGCGCACCTTTGCCACAATGGACCACGCGATTCCCACGCGCAACGTCGACATCGCGCTCTGGCCTGCTGATGCCGCAACGCAGGTGCGCACGCTGCGCGAGAACTGCGCCGACTTTGGCATTACCCTCTGGGACATTGAAGGCGATGTCCAGGGTATCGTCCACGTGGTGGGGCCCGAAATGGGCGTTACCCAGCCGGGGATGACGATTGTCTGCGGCGACAGCCACACGAGCACGCACGGCGCGTTCGGCGCGCTGGCCTTCGGCATTGGCACCAGCGAAGTGGG
>CAYJNV010000014.1:0-5540 GCA_964370975.1 uncultured Caldilineaceae bacterium
CCCGGCGTCGCCATGAAAGCGACCCAGGCGGGCCAGATCGTCGGCTATGCCATGCAGAGTTCCGACAGCGCCAATGACGGCAAGCTGCTCGTCTGGCTCCAGGTCGGGCAGTACATGCCGCCGGCGGCGCTCGATGCGCTCAACAACGGTGCGCTGAATGATAGCGCGCATACGGCGGCGACAGACGCCATGGTCGCGCAGCTACAGGCGCAGGCTGCCGACCTTACCGCCCAACTTGCCACGCTATCGGCGCAGGTTGACCAATTGCAAGCGGCGCAGAGATGACCGTCCAGACAGTCGTCAATGGCTGCCTCGGAGGGAGGCAATATGGCTAACCACAGTTCACAAACAATACAGAGATGGGGCAAACGCCTGCTCGCGATGCTGCGTCGCAATCTCCTGGCCGTGGCAGGCGTCGCGTTGACGCTCACCTTTGCCCTCGGCGTGGGTGTCGTCCAGGCGGCCTGCGGCATCGGCAACCTGGATGACTTTTGCTCGGCGACCTTTGGGGCGATTGGCGGGCCCAGCACCGTGGGCGTCACCACCCCCAACAGCGCGCCGACGACGGCCAATGTCGCTCAAGCCAACCTCCTGGCGGCGGGGCCCCTGCTCTACGTCGACTTCAAGACGCTGGAAACCGAGGCGCGCACGCTGCTTGACCGCAGCATGAAGTTCCGCCAGGACATCTCTCCCTATCGCGGGGCCAACAACTTCAATGACCTGGTGCGCCACTTTGACGAGAATAGCGGCTTCAGCGCCACCTATTCCGACAAGCTTCTGGGGCAGCTTCTCTTGCAGCAACGCATCAATATCGCCGATGCGGATTTGCTCCGGGCGCGCGACATCTATGGCGTCCTCGCCGTCTACGCCCCCGAGGCACGCTTTCGCCTCGATGACGGCGCCAACCAGGGTTCACCCGGCGCGAACTACAAGAACAGCCTCTGCGCCAAGCCGGAGGACCCTGCTCCGGCCGATCCAACCCACAGCGGCCAGGTGCTCGAGCCCATCATCGATTGGTGCAACTTTCCAGCTCGTCTGCGCCAGGCCGTGCGCGAGGCAGCCTATCTGCGCATGATCTTTGCCCAGCAGTTTATGGTTGATGCGCTGGGGCTGCACTTCAGCGCCGGCAGCCTCCTCGGGGGCGAAACCTTCGTGCGCCAGGAGGTCGCCAAGTTATATGCTGCCCAATACCAGTACCAACTCGCCGAAGGGGAGCTAAGTTCAGCGATGGATGTACGGCTGGGCAGCGGCTGCTATGTCGCCGACTTCTACACGCAAAGCGAATGGTCGCTGCTCTCGCGCGCCGTCGAAGGCGAACTCAGCGCCCGACACCAGATTGGCACGCGCTTGAGCTATCTGGACATTAATACGGTCGCTGATGTGCCGCGCGCCCAAAATTCCGCCTTCGACCAATATCGCGCCGGCTCCACCGATACCTATGTCAAGATGGTCGGCCTCGCCGGCCAGGCGGTTCTCGATAATGATCAGGGAGCCGGTTGCAGTGCCAAAGGCGCGCGCCCCGATGCTGCTCTGATTTCGGAGATGACGTTGACCATGCTGGACACGCGCAGGGCCGCCACCGAAATGCGCGCGGGACGCAACATCTTCGGCTTCGACATCCGCTTCACCCCCGCTCGCCCCTACCACACCGCCTTTGGCAGTACCGACAAGGGTTTGTGGGAGCAGGCCCAGGAAGCCGCCAGCCTCGCTCTGCAAATCCAGCAGCAGACGGAAAATGCCGAGCGCGCCTTTGATCTCAACCAGCAAGATCTTACGAAAGCGATTCTCGCCACCAACAACCAGGTGGATAACGACATTCAGAAGGAAGCCGGCTGCGATCTGCAGAATTTCGCCACTGACGCGGAGTGGTATGCCTGCGTCGACACAATGATCCAGCACACGATGGAGTGTGACCCCCAGTCGAATAGTTTTGATGCCTGCATGGCGCGCACCAAGGATGGTCAACCGCCGAGATCCGATGGCAGCAATTGGCTGATCCTTGTCAGTGACATGCGCACGGCGCGTCAGGATCTGCGCACGGCGTGGTTGGGGGTGGAGGCCGCGATCCGGAAACGGGACAATATCGTCCAGCGCGCGAGTACAGAGGCGCTGCGCAACATCAAAGTGAAGACTGTCATAGCGAATGCCGGACAGGAAACAGCGCTGATGGAGGCCATCATCGCCGGCGCCCAGTTCATGGATGTGAACACCATCGGCGAAGTGACCATTCACCCCGGCGCGATCATCGAATCTGCGCTGCGTCCGGCGCAAATCATGCGCCAGGCCGCGCATGATATGGAGATCGAAGATGTCAACTCGGAGGCGGTCGTTCGCAATCTATTCTACGACATGGCCGAGGCGCAAGGTGAAATCGACATCGCCGCCCAACAATACCAGTCGATGTTGACGCAGTTCAACGGCGTGGTCGGCCAAACTGGGCATGACGTCTACCAGTCCAAACGCGAACATGCCTATACGACCGCGCTGCCGGCCAACGACCCCAGCTATCGACTGGTGCGCGATTCCCACCGGCTCGAATTGGCGAGCCAGCTTGAGATCGCCGCGCGTCTGGCCTATTTGGCGGCCCGCCGTGCGGAATATGAGTTTACCGCCCGCCTCAGCGCCAGCAACTACCGCATCTCCGACATCTATCGCGCGCGCACGGCGGATGACATTCTCAAGTTCCTGCAAAACCTGGATGCCACCATTACCAACCTGCCCGGCGCGGTCAAAGATGCTGACAGCAATCAGCGCGAGCTCAACATTTCGGTCGCACAACATGTCCTGGGTCTCACCGACGCGTACCTGAAGGGTCAGGGTGTCGCCGATGCCAACCTCCAGACCGAGCGCGCCAAACGCTTCCGCCAATGGGTGGCGCTGAACACCGTGCTGGGCAACGACGGCAAGCCCGTCCTGGCCTTCTCATACTCGACTTCGGCCGCGACCAACGGGCTGATCAGCCAGGTGGTGCAGCAAGATTACGACTTCTACTGGCTGCACAAAGTCGCCGGGATTGGTCAGCCCAAGCCGACAAGCAATGGTTTTGGGCTGAATCTGGTCACGACCCAGCCTGGCGATCTGGGCTACCGTCAAGTGCGGGTTAGCCAGACGGGACAAGTCATGCTGACCTCGTATGTCGGCTGCCTCTTCGACTATCGGCTGATCCCACCGGCCGTGCTGATGGGGCTGGATTTCCCCAATAAACAGCCGACCGACGTCGTGACCGGGGCATTCTCGGGCGACATCAATGGCCTGCATGGCAATGGCGCCTCTGGATTCAGCACGCCTGCCTTCCTGGGCCGCCCGCTTGCCTCAGATGGCTGGCAGGTGGTCGTCAACGCAGGCTCTCCCAATGGCATTCTGCCCGATCTGGACCTGCAGCAGTTGACCGACATCGAGTTGAAGATCAGCACGACCTATGGCACGCGGGCGTCCAATAGCTTGCCGCAGCCATCCCAGTGCGTACGCGTGGACTTCTGAAGACGGCGTAAGGCGTAAAGGCGGGCAGATCAGCAGTGTTTCGCACGGGCGCGCCACTTCTGGCTGCCTGCTCCCTATGCCAGACTGGAGATTCCGATGAAATATAAGTGGCCCGTCATCGCACTTGAACTGTTGCTGGTGGTGGGAATTGGCGGCGGGGCAATGGCGCTCTTGCGGCTAAACGCCATGGGTCCGTCAGTCGGCCAGATCGCGACCCGTGCGCCAGTTGCCCAGGCCGCCCCGGCGCAGGCAGGCGCGGCGCAGATTGCCGGTGACTACAGCGGTGTGGTGAAGGTGGGACTCGTTCTAGGCGGCGTCTACAGCGATACACTCGCCACGCCGCCGCCTCCCACGGCCGGCACACCCGCGCCGCCCGATCTGGGCAGCAATGATCTGGCGCTCTCGCTCAACCAGACGGGCAACGCGGTCAGCGGTTACGTGGACTTGAGTGAGACACTTATCTTCACCACGCAGCATACAATTCAGGTGAACGGGAGCGCGCTCAAAATCGGCCCCTTAGTCAGTGGCACGTTCGATGGTGCAAAACTCACGCTGGTTTCGGAACGGGTCGCCGAAACGTACAACGGGGAATCGATCCAGCGGCAGTTTCGGCTCACGGGCGCCATCAGCCAGAGCGACGGCAGCCAGTTGGCCGGCGAATACCGGGAAACGCTCTGGGGTGTGGCACGCGCGCCCGTTACCGTGATTGGCGCCTTCACACTGCAACGCCCCGTCTTCGACGACAACGTGCCGGGCACGAGCAACCAGGCCCCTGTGACCGTGGCGGATGCGGCCACCACGGCGCCCGGCGTGGCTGTCACCATCAACGTGCTGGCCAATGACAGCGACGCCAATGGCGATACGCTGATTGTCACAGCGGTCAGCAAGCCGCAGTTTGGCACGGCCGGCACCAATGGCAAGAGCGTTACCTACACGCCGAATGCCAATTTCAGCGGCCGCGACAGCTTCAGTTACATCGTCGCAGACGGGAAGGGGGGGCAAACCGCGGGATCCGTGACGGTGACCGTCACGGGAGCGCCGGGCCCGCCGGGCGCGAACTCGATCTTTCTTCCGCTCGTCGAGCGTTGAACGATAGGTGGTCTTCAGCCATAGGCACATAGTGCTGCGACGTGTAATAGCACGCACGATGTCCAGGAACTGTCTTGGCAAAACTGGTGTGATACGAGCAACCGGTTACCAGTTCACCGAGCGCACCTGGGGAACTTAACGGCGCACACTCATGGGTCGCTTACGGCGCACGGCCCATGAGTGTGCGATTGGCCCAACGCGATCACAGTCGAAACCTGCAGATTAGGGTGTGTTGAAACAATTTCCTGGTTTGTGACATTCGTCTGAAACGAAAGGAGGATGATCCATACCACGACCGACGCGTTAGGTAACCCTCTGCGGTTTGCATTGACGGGTGCGCAGAGCCATGACGTGACGCTGGCCGAGATATTGATCGCACAAGTAGATAAGCATCAGGCTGAGCCTATTGCAGCACCGCAAATCGACTGGCATACATACAGAGTACGCCATCTCAGCGAGTGCTTCTTCAACCGCATCAAGCACTACCGGCGTCTCTTCAGTCGCTTCGACAAACTCGCCAGCCGCTACCTGGGCTTTATGAACTTCGTCTCCGCTCAGGTTTGGCTCAGATAGAAGAACATCAACACGCCCTAACGGACCGCCAACGGGAATGCCGCCACGCGCAAGTTCGTGGAGCCATAGGGGATCAACTCGATCTCCTCGATTGGCGCGTCGGATGCGTGAGGCCCAGCATCGATATCTGCGGCCGAGTTGTCTTTCAGAATCCACTGCTGCAGTCGACGCCCCTTCGCCCGAATCGTTACGGGAGCGTGTGCCGGGTCAAACGGCACGCCGCTTACTTCCGACGTTTCAACGCGAGAGTCCTCAGGTCCCTCGCCCTCCAGCAGCCCGATGTTCCACGGGGTCGTTGGATAAACCTCCCAGTCGGCGTGCGGCGTCTCACCACGCACGTGCAGCCATTCCTCACCCATGTGCAACCCAAAGAGCAACGGGCCGCGGTGGATCGAGAC
>CAYJNV010000014.1:5640-26533 GCA_964370975.1 uncultured Caldilineaceae bacterium
TCAACGCGTAAGTCGCCAAGAGTAGTCTCGGCGCGGCAGGGACCGTAGGCGATACAGGCGAGGCCCCCGTCGGCGGTCGCCATGATGAGGCTCTTGACGAACTTGGGCCAGCCCTGGTGCATGTTGGCCGTGCAGCAGCCGAAATGCGGCTCCAGTCCATAGATGTTGGAGGTGTCGGTGTTGTCTGTCCAGTTGCGCCGCGCGATTGTTGCACAGACCTGATTCACCTGCTGGTCATACTGGTGGGCCCACATATCGGGCTTGAAGGTGGCGGGCCACGCGTTGTAGGTAATCTGCTCCAGCCGGTCGCCATAGAAGGGATCGCCAAGGATGCGGATCATTTCTTCAAGCGAATACATGTACTCGGCAACAGCGCAGAGTTCAATGCCTGCGATCGGCGATGTCCCATGCAAGTGCTCGTCGCCGCTCCAAATGCCGTGCGGCTGCCCGTGCTCGCGCATGAGGTTCTCGATCGCCGCACGCCCAGCCTGTTTGTGCCACGGGTCACCGTCCTGGACCCAGAAGACAGCCGGCGTCTTGATGCCCTGGGCGTTGTTGACGACGTGCGTCGCCATGTTGTCCTTGTGCTCTCCAACCAGGAGATCATGCACGGCGTTGTGACCCTGCAGGTGCGCCCAGTCCATCGTTTGTGCAGCGATCATGGTGGCCAGGTCGATCAGAAAGGCATCGCCTGTGATGTTGTAGAGCCAGTGGATCGCCAGCAGATTGTCGGCGCCGCGCGCCGATCCCCAATTGTCGAGCCCGCGCCCAGGCAGAAGTCTCAGTTGATAGCGCGAGTAGTTCGTCATGACTTCGATCGCGCGGCCGTCACCCGTCGCCTCGTAGTGACTCATCAGCACCTTGAGTGCGACCATGCGCGGCCACCAGTCGCGGTTGGCTGGGCCGAACCAGCCGTTGGGACGGGCGCTGTTGAGCATCCAGTCCACGTACTTCTGCGCCTTCACAATCAACTGCTGGTCGTCCAGAATATGGCCCAGGGGCACAAGGCCGTCGCAGTAGTAGGGCGCGCGTTCCCAGTCGTGGCCGGCGCCGCCCAGCCAGCCGCATTCAAGCCCCACATCAGGCCAGAACTCATCCAGGTGGCCCGTCAGCCCGGCCGCCTGAATTTGCAGTTGGTCCAACAGCCAGCCCTTGGGGCGAATGGCGCCCACGGGCAGGGGGAGAAAGGCGGTTGCGCGCAGGGGCGCACGGTTGGCAGGTAGCGGAGGCTTGATCATGGCAGATCCTTATTGCGGATAAAGGTGGGGCGAGGCAGCGGTCAGCCCTTGACGGCGCCGCCCATGAGCCCCTGCAGGTAGTATTTCTGGAGCACCAGGAAGAGGAGAACGCACGGGATGATGGCGACCATCACGCCGGCCTGTAGCATCCCCCAGTCCACCGAACCATACAGGCCGCTCCGGACACTGGTGAGGATGATGGGCAAGGTGAATTTGTCCTCGCGCGACATGATGATCAGCGCAGCAAGGAACTCATTCCATGCGTTGAGAAAGGTGTACACCGCCACGGTGATGATCCCGGGGCGCACGAGCGTTAGCATGACGCGGTAGAGCAGTGTAACCGGGGTGCAGCCGTCCATCAGCGCGGCTTCCTCAATCTCGCGCGGCACCGTTTCGAAGGTGGCGCGCATGATGAAGACGCCAAACGGGAGCTGGAAGGTGATGTAGACCAGGGCAAGGCCGGTGACCGTGTTTTGCAGGTTCAGGCGACCCAGCATCAGGTAGAGTGGCGTGAGAATGGACTGAAATGGAATCATCAGCGTCATTAGGATCATAATGAAGAGGAAGTTCTTGCCGCGGAACTGGAAGCGCGAGAAGCCATACCCCGCCAGGGTGCTCAACAGAATGGTCCCCAGCGCAGTCAGGATCGCCACGACAAAACTGTTGCGCACATAGACATCAATCCCCAACCCAACTGTTCTCAATTTGAGGTAGTTTTCGAAGGTGAGGCGCGACGGGAGGAATGTCGGCGGCGACGCTGACGCCTCGAGCGTCGGCTTGACAGACGTCAACGCTGACCATGCCACCGGGAAGAGGAAAACGAAGGCAAGCGTTCCACACACGGCGTACCACAGGACTCTGTGCGCACGCAAAGGGCTTCTTGTCGAGGAGTCGGCTTGTTCACCGATTGCCATGGGTCGTTCCTGTTCCACAGTGGCGGGGTGGGAAATCGTGTTTGTTCTATTCGACGCTGTCGTCTCGCAACAGGCGCAATTGCACAAGGCTTACCACGACCAACAGCACCAGCATGACGAGCGAGAGTGCGGCGCCGTAGCCCATCTTGAAGTAGGTGAATGAGTTGATGACGATCCAGTAGACAGCAGTAATCGTCTGGTTCTGCGGCCCGCCGCGCGTCATGATGTAGAACTGGTCAAAGGCGAGCAGCGACCCGATCACCGACAACACCAGCGCCAGCGCCAGACTGCGCCGCAACATCGGCAACGTCACGTACCACAGCTGCGTCCAGAAGCCTGCACCATCCACCTTGGCGGCGTCATAGAGCTCCAGCGGAATGGCTTGCATCCCCGTGAGCAGGAGGATCATGGAAAAGCCCACGGTCTTCCACACGACCGAGACGATGATGGAATAGAGCGCAAGATTCTTGGTGGCCAGCCAGATGATCGACTTGTCGATGACGCCCAGCTGCATCAGGATGCCGTTGAAAATGCCCACGCGGCCGTCAAGCAGCCACACCCAAAGCAAACTGGATGTGCCGAGGCCAATCACGACCGGCAGGAAGTACGCTGTGCGGAAAAATCCCACACCCGCAAGTGCTGTGTTGACCAGCATCGCAAGCGCAAAGGCCAGCACGAAAATAGCAGGTGTAACCAGAACTGCGTACTTGAAAGTAAACAAGAGCGCGGCGCCAAATTGCTTATCGCTCAACAGCGTCGCATAATTGTCCAGGCCGATGAAGCTGCGCTGACCCAGGAGGGGCCAGTTGTACAGCGACATGTAGCCCGTCATGAATAGGGGGAGGATGAAGAAGATCGTGGTGAAGGCAACGGCTGGCAAAACAAAGAGAAAGCCAGCCCGACTCCAGCGTCGCGATAGCGAACCCGTTGCGCGGGGCACTTGCGGAATGGCGCTTGCGCTCATAATGTCTCGTTCAATTCTGAAGGGGAGAGTCCCTGCGGGCGGCCGGAACAAGCCAGGGCGCGCCCGCAGGGGCGTGCCAGACTACTACTGGTTCAGAATTTCGGTCATCTTGGCCTGCCCGGCTGCGATCGCGCCGTCCACGTCGCCGCTGAAGATGGCAGTCTGCAGGGCGGCAAGCCATGGGCCGTTGGCATCGTTGAAGAGTTCATTGTAGTGAACGCTGTAGGGCGTGTGGCCCAGCGCCATCGCGTTGGTGTTGGTGGTGAAGCGCGGGTCGGCCTCGAAGTATTCGTTGTCGGCAAGGTCGGTGCGCACAGGCAGGCTGCCTGCTTTGGCATACATCTCAAGTTGCACTTCGTCGGACGTCAGCCACTTGATGAACTCGAACGCCTCCGCCACGTACTTGGAGCCGGCCGGAATGGCGATTACGTCACCACCGGCGAAGGATGACGTACCGCCGTCCTTGCCGGGAAGATAAGTTACCCCAAAGTTCATCGTGGGATTGCTGGCCTTGATTGAGTTGATGGCAAATGCGCCCAGGCCCTGCATCCCGATTGTGCCGCTGGCAAAGGTGTTGAGGAAGTCAGCGCCGCCATCTGTCTGTGACGCGGGGGGCATGACGCCGGCCTCCCACATATCCTTGTAGAAGGTGAGCGCATCCTTGACGATTGGGTCTTCGAGGGTGGCGATCTTACCGTCGTCGCTCAAGACGTCTCCACCGCTGGCCCAGATCATCGGCAGGAAGGTGAAGGCGTTGCAGCCTGCGCAGCCGCCTGAGAAGTAGTAGCCAGACTTGCCGTCGCCGAGGGCCGCGATCTTGGCTGCATAGTCGGCGATCTCTGCCCAGTTTGTGGGCGGCTTTTCCGGGTCAAGCCCTGCTTCGGTGAAGAGGTCCTTGTTCCACATTAGCACCGAGGCTTCGGCGTTGAAGGGCAGCCCGTAGATCTTATCCTCATAGGTGGACAACCGCACATGCGACGGGCTCAACTGTTCGAAGTAGGGAAGCGCCTTCGCTAGCTCCGATATGTCCGAGAGCTGATTCGCCGCAGCAAGCTGGGGCATATAGACCAGGTCTACTGCTGCGAAGTCCGGCGCCGCGCCGCCGGCAATACTCGTGCCTAGCTTCGTCATGTAGTCGGCGGCTGGAACGAAGGTGGCTGCAATCTGAATGGCTGGGTTCTTCTCGTTCCATGCCGCCACCAGTTTCTCCACCTGGTCGCGGTTTGAGTCGCGCGAGAGGAAGCTTAGCGTGACAGGTTCAGCGGCCGGCGCGGCCGCCTCACCTGCGGGCGCAGGCTGCACAGCGGCCGGCGCGACGCAACCTGCCAGTAAGGCCAGTAGCAATACAACGAACGCACTGAGTCTGAATGCCTTTTTCATACATTTCTCCTCGTGGATGGTTGTTTTGGCAGCTTGGATCAAGGACATCGCCAACTTCGCCTATGTATCGCCCAGGACCTCCTTCTCTACCGATGTCTCTTCGCGGAGCGCAGCAGACGATTTGAATGCGCCGCACGTATCCCGCAGTATGAGTCGACCTCGAATCTGCACTTCAGCGTCGATATTGTCTAGCCCTGCCATGCGCTCGAGCAGCATGGTCGCCGCCGCCTGGCCCATTTCGTAGCACGGCAGAGTGACCGTCGTAATCGAAGGACGGAAGATTGCGGCAATTGGGCGGTCGTCGTAGCCGACGACAGCCACATCCTCGGGGACGAGCAAACCGGCCTCGTTCAGTGCATAGATCGCTCCGACGGCCATGAGATCGTTCCCAGCGAATAGGGCCGAGAACTCAATCTTGCGCCGCAAAAGTTCGCGGCAGGCGACAAGTCCGCTCTCGCTTGTCCAGTCCCCGCGTTCCACAAGCTGCGGCTCCATTTCGATACCTGCAGCGGCCAGCTCCGCCTTATAGCCAGCCAGGCGGTCCGACGATGCGTAATAGTGCTCGGGACCGTTGATGTAGGCGATGCGCTCGTGACCAAGGCCCAAGAGATGCCGCACAGCCAATCGTGCGCCGTACACTTCGTCGGGCGCCACTGAGTAAGGATAGGAGGCGGCGAACTGACGATGAACAAATACATAGGGCTTGGCGACCAAATCCAGTTCGGTGTTGGCGGCCCGGTGCCACGACTCAGCGAAGATGACGCCATCCATTGCACGGCTGATGAGGTCGCGGATTGCCTCGCGTTCGAGGTCAGGATCCCAGTCAGCGTTAATGACGATGCAGTGGTAGCCGCGCACCTTCAAGTTGTCCTGGATCCCGCGCACGATGAGAGGCGAAAAGGGGCTGGTGATGTCGTCGGTGATGACGCCGACTGTGGCTGTATGTTCAGTGCGCAGGCTGCGTGCGAGGTAATTTGGGTGGTAGCCGAGCGCGCTTGCTGCGTCCAGCACAAGCTGCCGTGTAGCCGGAGTGACGGGGTGATTGTTGCCGTTGAGGACGCGCGAAACCGTGGCAATTGAGACGCCGGCACGCCTCGCAATGTCATGTACGGTTGCAGGCACCTGTTGCCTCCGTCGTGATGGAAAACGTTTACCTTCGGCGCTGCAACTGTAGCAAATATCGCGCACCGTGTCAATCGGCGCGATTCTTACACAGAACAATTGCACCACGATTTTTCGCCAGAGATACGCAACGCATTCCGCGTGCCAGACTGCGCCGAACCGAACTTATGCCAAATGGGTTTGCTCCCGCAAATGGCAAAGCGGCCGCGGCCTGCGTGTGGGCGTGGACATCGGCGGCACCAGCATATGCAGGGGTCTGGGAAGCGCAACATGAGCCAATTGCTGCAGCGGGCCTTGCCGCTGCAGCCGTGGTTGAACCGGAGAGCGGCTTTGTGCGTGTGGGTGAAAACCTGGGCTGGAAGGGCCTTCCGGTCGGCGCGATCCTGGCTCACGAACTGGGACGACCCGCATGTATTGATGGGGATGCCTTCTGCGGGGCCTTGACGGAGGGCGCAGCCGGCGGCGCCCGCAAGAAGGGGACCCAACGCCGAACCTCCAGACGATGCCCTGGGCCGCTCACGCCACGGCTTTGGCACCAACCTGCACCTGTTGTGCGACGGCCACGGCGTGCTTGTGGCGATGCGCCTCAATGGTGGGCAGACGCACGAAACCACAAGGCTGTATTTCGGTGAATCCCGCAAGTGGCTGAGATGGCGGCCAACTTGGAACCGCTTCCGCCGATGAATTCCGGTTCGAAGCCGCTCAGGCCCTCGAGCGGCTTACGATTCCCCACGCATGTGGCACCGGATTGAAGCCCTCGGAGATGGCGTACTATTAGGGGTAGTTCAGTCAACGAGCGCGCAGAAACGGCGGTAGGGTTCGTCCCACGCTTCGGGTTTCTGTGGTGTGTAGGTGGTGAGGGCTGAGGCATTGCGAACGATCCGGCGCGCATCCTGCAAGGACTTCACCGCGCCCACGGCCACTGCCTGAAGTGCCACATTTCCCAACGCCGTCGCCTCCACCGGCCCGGCCAGCACCGGTCTGTTGAGTGCATCGGCGGCGAACTGGCAGAGCAGCGGGTTTTGCGAACCGCCGCCCACAATGTGAAGCACCTCAAAGCGCCTGCCGAGGAGCGACTCCAACCGCTCGGCTACCCAGCGGTAGCGCAGCGCCAGCCCTTCAAACGCTGTGCGGACCAGCGCGGCGGCGTCATTCGGAACGCTTTGCCCCGTGCGCAGGCAGTAGGCGCGCAGCGCCGCCGGCATATCGGAGGGCGCAAGGAATGCACCGTCGTCTGGATTGATGACGGCGGCAAAGGCCGCAGCGCCGGCGGCCATGTGCGTAAGTTCCTCATACGTGTAGACCGTGCCCTGGCGTTCCCACACGCGCCGGCATTCCTGAACCAGCCACAAACCCATAATATTGCGCCACGGCAGAACCTTTCCGTCGGCGCCGCCATAGCTGCTCATGTTGGCAGCCAGGGCCTCGGCAGTCACCAGTGGCTTGTCGGCCACGCCGCCAAGCAGTGACCACGTGCCCGAGCTAAGCCAAAGAAAGGAGTCCTCCTCTGCAGGTACGGCCACTACCGCCGACGCAGTGTCGTGCGAAGCAACCGCCACAACAGGCACGTTCCCCAGTCCGACCTCAGCCGCCACATCCCCGAGCAGTGGTCCCAGCACCGTACCCGGTGGGACAACCTCGCCAAAAATGTGCGTAGGGATTTGCAGTTGCTCCAGCAAACCAGTGGCCCAGCCGCCGCGCGACGAATCATAAAACTGTGTGGCGGTCGCGTTGGTGTATTCGACGCAGGCGCGCCCAGTAAGCCAGTGGTTGAAGAGGTCAGGGATCATGACGAAATGGGCCGCGGCAGCAAGTTGCGGTGACCCGGCCCGCACCATGCTACGCAATTGGTAGAGCGTGTTAATCCCCATGAACTGGATTCCGCCGGAGGCCTCATAGATTTCCTGTGCCGGGATCTGCGCCAGCACCTCTTCCATGACACCATTCGTTCGACGGTCACGGTAGGTGTGCGGATTACCCACGAGCTCGCCCTGCGCATCCAGCAGCGCATAGTCAATGCCCCATGTGTCGAGGCCGATTCCGTCGAACGCGGCGCCGTAACGCTGCGCGGCGCGCGCCAGCCCGATCTTGATCTCGCTGAAGAGGTGCAGTACGTCCCAGTAGAAGCTGCCACGCACCTCAACGGCGCCGTTGGCAAAACGGTGGACCTCCTCCATATGGAGGATTTCGCCTTCGAGAGAACCGACGGTCACGCGTCCGCTCTCCGCCCCCAGGTCAATGGCAATGAATCGCTTCACGCAATACCCCCTTCGCAGGCGCGCCGAAAGAGCGCACCCGCCGCGCGAGAATTGGGTCAGGCACAGAAGAATATCGGTTCAAGTTCAAGAAACTGCACGCCGCTGCCCTCGTCGGCTTCGGGCATGACGAATGTCGTCACCTCGGCGTCCCACTGCCGCTTGATGTCGGTGGCCGAGAGCCGGTCGAGTGCAGCGTACACGTCGTCATCTGCAACCTCCATGTAGGCAAAGACACGCGTGCCGAAGGCGAAGATGGAATAATTGCGGATGCCCTCAGCCTGGATCGCTTCAATCAGCGCCGGCCATGGGTTGAGGTGGATTGCCTTGTACGCCTCCCAGTGTGCGGGGTCCACCCGCCAGGTCATGCCAACGCGTTTCACGCGCTGCTCCTTATCCCATGCGCGAGGCGCCGTCTGCGCGACGCGCGGCGTGTCGATTACCCGCCCAGCCCGCCAATTCCCTGACCGATGCGCACTTCGCCCACTTGTTTGAGATAGCCACCGGCGCGGAATGCCAGGATTGGATCAGGCTCGCATCCCATCTCGGCACGGGCCCGCTTGAGCAATGGCTGCACGTCAGTTTCGTAGGCTGCCATGACAATACGGTTGGCGAGAATGACGTCGCCGGCCTCTTGCGCCATGCGCAGGGCGGCGCGATCCACGAGCAGCGCCTTGGCATACGCGGTCTGTGCATTCATCACGGACTGGATGATGCCTTCCATGCTGCCTTCGATATTGTGCGATTGATCCAGCATGTAGGAGATGGACTTGGCGCAAGCAGCCGTGGCCGAATCCAGCGTTGCGTCCACAATTTGATCGTAGATCAGGAAGAGTTCGAGCGGGTTGATCGAGCCCGCCATGAGGTCGTCATCACCGTACTTGCGGGCGTTCAGGTGGAAGCCGCCCAACTTGCCTTCGTCAAGCAGAATCGAGATGATGTGCTCAATGTTCACCCCCTGCGCGTGGTGCCCAAGGTCGACAAGCACTTTGGCGCGCGGCCCCAGGCGCGAGCACACGAGCAGTGACATTCCCCAGTCCATAAGGTCCGTCGTATAGAAACCGGGTTCAAAGAACTTGTACTCGACGTAAAGCGTCATCTCCGGATCCATGGCGTCGTAGAGCGCCTTCAAACCATCCCAGAGCCGGTGCTTGCGTGTGCGCAAATGGTCCTGGCCGGGATAGTTGGTCCCGTCAGCCAGCCAGATACCGATCGCTTTGGAACCCATTTCGCGCGTGATGCGCACACAATCGACAAAGTGTTCGATGGTTGCGTCGCGTACTGAGGCCAGCGGGCTGCAAATACTGCCGAGCCGGAATTGCTGTCCCAGAAAGGTGTTTGGGTGGACGGTGCCAATGCGCAGCCCGCGTTCGGCGGCATAGTCGCGCACCGGCTCATAGCTGCCATCATCCGTGCGATCCCAATTGACGTGGCTGGCCATGACGGGGCAAATGCCCACAACACGCTGGATTTCGGCGCAGTCATCCACCTTCTCCCAGATTGTGCGTGCTGCACCCTTCTGGCGGAAGACACCGTAGCGCGTTCCCGAATCGGCCACCGACCAGGATGGCAACTCGATCACCTGCTGCTTGAGTACCTGCAGGACGTCCGCCACATCGATGCCCTGCTCGCCAAGCGCCGCGGCCATTGCCTCGTATTGCTTTTCCCATGTTTGCATAGACACTCCTTGGGACGGAGGTTGACACTGAAAGGATTCACGACCATTTAGACCAACTGTTGCCGCCGGTTAGTCCTGCTGGGCGCGCAGAAATTCGAGAACCTGCCGATTGAACTCGGCGGGGATTTCCACGTGCGGACTGTGACCGACATCGGGCGGGGCCCACAAACGCGCGTTGGGCAGCGCCCGCTGCATCTTCAGCCCCTCGTCATAGGCCATGCCCTCGTTGGAGGTAATCACAAGCGTTGGCTGCTGGATGACGCCGAGGTGCGGTTCAATGTTGAAGCTTTGTATTGCCCGACAGCAGCCGATGAATGCGGCGTCGGGCATGAGGTTGTTCAGCACCAGCTGCGTTTCGTAGGCGGGGAACTCGGGGTGGGCACGCCTGAATGCTGGTGAAAAGAGCGCTGCCGCATAGTCGTCGTTGAACGTCGCCATTACCGCCGGATAGCCGCGCTGCGCCGTGTCGTCAATCCAGCGCTGGACCGCCTCCTGGATCACCCGCGGTGTGTGCGGATACGAATCGACCAGAATCAGCGAGCGCACCAGATCCGGACGCACCAGCGCCGTTTGCAGCGTAACCATGCCGCCGAGGGAGGCGCCGCACAGGTGGACGGGGCCGGTTTTCAGCCGCTCCAGCAGGGCAATCAGATCGTTGGCGAGCTGCTCAACCGTGTAACCTGCGGCGGGCTTGAACGAACGGCCGTGCCCGCGCTGATCCAGTGTAATCACACGCAGGTGCTGCGCCAGCGGGGCCACCTGGAACCAGTTCCACCAGCCCAGGTGGCCGTGAAGCCCGTGCAGCAGCACCAATGTCTCCGGCTTCCCTTCCCACGGGCGGGTGAAGTCGGTCACTTCGTAATAGAGTTCGATTTCGTTGACTGATGCGAAGGGCATGGCTGGCTGCCTGGTCAATGGTTGGTGGATCGCCGCCGGCGGACTGGGTTGCTGCAACGAACTCGCCAGTCCGCCGGCGCCATCTCCACGCGCGATCTAGAAGTCGAAGTCGTCGATGTTGGCAGCGTCAAACTTGTCAAGCGAGCCGACGATGACGAGGTTGTTCGGGCCAAAGGTCTCCGTCCCAATCCCCGGCACCTCGAAGGTGTTGCCTTCGCCGAGGGTGATCGAGCCGTCCTTCAATCCCTTGGCCAGGTAGACGGTGACAATGCCCATCTTGGCAGGGTCCCACAGGTCAAAGTCCTTGATCACGCCCGACTTGATGAAGGGGCGCATCTGGTTGGGGGTGCCCAGGCCGTAGACAATCACGCCACCGTTTTGCGCGTTGGGGCCACCGGGGTATACGCCGGCCGATTCAACACATTGCGCTGCTGCCGCCACGGCCACGGTCGTGGGGGCCAGGATTAGCTGCATATCCGGATACTTGGTGAGCAGCGCTTCGCACTCGGTCAGGCTCTTCTGGGGCACGTCATCGCCGTAGGCGGTCTCAAGCAGCTCGAGATCCTTGTACTTGGCATCCTTGGCCAACAGGTCCTTCACGCCACCCGCCTCTTCGATCCATTTGTGCTGCGAAGGCGCGTCGGTTGTGGCGCTCAGGATGGCGAACTTGCCCTTGCCGCCCAGGTAGTCATAGACACGGTCGAGCATCTGTTGCCCGGTCTTTTCGTAGTCAATGGCAATCACGGCGGCGTCGCGGTGGCTTTCGTTGCCCGTGATGTCATTGTTGGTGGTGATGACGAGAATGCCCTCGGCGCGCACGTCGTCGAGAATCGAGTTGATGGCGTCGACACTGTTGGGCTGGATGGCGAGCACGTCGATACCGCGCTGCACCTGCTCCTGGATGAACGGGATTTGCGCCGTGGCTTCGGCAGTGGCCGGCGCGCTGAAGGTGACATTGCAGCCAAGCTCGGCGCAAGTCTCCTGGAAGCCGGCGTTGATGCGCTCGAAGTAGGGGTTGCCCGTGTTCTGCGGAATGTAGGCAATCTGCAATCCGCCTTCTGCTGCCGGAGCCGTGTCAGTCACTGCATCACTCGCGGCCGCCTCTGCAGGGGCGGCGGCATCGGCGGCGGCCGGCGCTGCCGCAGGGGCGGTCACCGGTCCTGCACACGCAGCCAAAAGCAGTGACAACACAACTATCAGACTGAACAATGATGTCATTCTGGTGCGAGCCATACGCTTCCTCCTTGAGGTGAATGTTCGGAATCAGCGCGTTGAAAGACGCGCCTATCAGGACAGAGATCCTGCGAGCTGGAGCCTGCATACCACACGACGGCGTTCGTCAGGAATTGCATGCAGTTTTGGGTGGCGCGTGTACTCTCGAGGGTGAAACCTTGCGCGCACCCAAGACACCTCCTTGCTTGCCCACATTCGGGCCGGTCTCAAAACGAGTCACGGCGGCGCAGATATCCGTTCCGTTTGGGCTACCGCCGCTTGTGCGAAAGCAGATTTGAAACGACAACCGCGATCACGAGCAGCGCGCCGACAACTGCCAGTTGCGACTCGACCTTGACATTCGCAACGCCCATCGCTGTGCGCAGCACGGCGATCAACAGCAGCGCCACCACCGTGCCGTAGATGGTTCCCCGACCGCCGGCTATGCTCGTGCCGCCCAGTACGACGGCAGTAATGGCATCCAACTCCCACCCGCGCGCGTGGTCGTAGCGGGCCACCAGCAGGCGCGACGTGAGCATGAGCGCCCCCACACTGGCAAGCAGACCCGCCACCGTGAAGATGATCAACTTGACGCGCTTGGTGGGAACCCCGGCAAAGTGCGCAGCGCGCTCGTTTGTGCCCATTGCATAGAGCCAGCGCCCAAAAGCCGTGCTGTGCAGAAGCACCCCCAGAATCACCGCCGTGACACCGAAGATCACAAATGGAATGGGAATCGCCGTGCCGGGAAACATCGTGCGGTCGATACCCAGGAAGTAGGCGGGAAACTCCTGAATGGAGTGGTCGCCCACAAGCACCTGCGCGACGCCGCGGAAGATGGCGAGCGTCGCCAACGTCACGGTGAGCGAAGGCAAGCCGAAGCGTGTAATCATGACGCCGTTGAAGAAGCCCCCCAGCACACCCAACCCAACGCCCAGCAGCAGCGCGACGGGGAATGGTATCCCCATCTTGGCGTGCAAATAGGCCATGACACAGGAGACCATTGCCAGGTTGGAGGCGACCGAGAGATCAAGGTTGCCGCTGATGATGATAAGCGTGAGCCCCAGCGCCAACATGCCGATTTCGACATAGAGCATTGCTTGCTTGACGAGGAAGTCGGCGTCAAGGAAGTAGGGTGTCGCCAGGCTGCCGCCGATGAAGGCAAGCACCAGCAGCAGTGTTACCACGATTTCGGGCAACAACGACCGCAGCCGAGCGCCCCATAGGGGTGCGCCGCCGGTCAAGGGCGCTATCTGTTGGGCCGGGGATTGTCCACCTACCATAACAGGAAACCTTCCATCAGTTGCAGACTGCCTGAAGCCATATACCGCCCGGACTGCCTGCCCGCGTGGCGCCGAGTTGGTCTAGACCCACTCGTCGGGGCTGGTCCCCTGCATGCGCTTGGCCAGCAGTGAATCGGCCAGTACGGCAATCAAAATCACAATGCCGTAGACGGCCAGTTGCCACGCGCCGGCAATGCCGAGGACGGCCAGTGCCACATTGATTGCCCCAAGCAACAGGCAACCAAGCACCACGCCGGCCACACTGCCGGAGCCGCCAAAGACGTTTACGCCACCAATCACCACGGCGGCAATGACTGTGAGTTCGAGCCCTACGCCGGTTTGGCCGGGGTTGAGAAAGCCGAAGCGTGAGGCATAGAGCAAACCTGCAAAGCCGCACAGCGCGCCCGTCATTGCGTAAACCAGGAATGTCACCCACTCCACGCGCACGCCGCGCAGGCGTGCGGCGTCCGGGTTGCTGCCCAGCGCGTAAACATGCCGTCCAGTGCGCGTCCAAGTGAGGAAGAACCATGCCAGCAACGCAACACCCCCCGCGATCAGGACCACCCACGGCACTAGATAGATGCCGAAAGGTCCCGTCTGCGACCAGCGCACAAGTTGCTTCGGGATGTAGTTGCCGTCGATCTGGCTGCCGCTGGTAATGAGGAAGGTCAGCCCGCGATAAAAACTCAGGCCGCCGAGGGTGACGATGACCGCCGGGACACGCACCCAGGCGATCAACGCGCCATTGAGCGCACCCATGGCGAGGCCCAGCCCAATGCTTATCAGTACGCATGCCCAGAGCGGCACGCCGGGCATGTCACGAAAGACCAGTCCCACCACCAGCCCCGCCAGCCCCACCATCGAGCCTACTGATACGTCAATGCCGCGTATGATGATGACCATCATTTCGCCCATGCCGATGATGGCCAGGAGCGGCACCCAGAGCAGAATGCTGCGTACGCTATTAGCGTTCAGATAGCGCGGCTGGATGGCCGTGGTGACAAGCACAACAAGCGCAAGCAGGAGTAATGTGCCCACTTCGCGCTTGCGCAGAATTTCTCCTGCGCGACTGCGGCGTGGCGGTGCGGAAAGTGCGGCGGTCGCCATGGACTAGACCTCCTGGAGCGAGTTGGGAGCAGAGGCGGCCGCAGCCGAGGCAGTCATCAGCGCCATATCATCTGCGACGTGCGTATGCTGGCCGGTAGCCGCCGTCATGACCGACTCCGCGGTCGCCTGGTTCTTGGCAAGCTCGGCCACCAGCCTACCTTCGCGCATCACCAGCACGCGGTCGCTCATGGCCAGCACCTCGGGAAGCTCCGAAGAAATCATCAGAATGGCGATGCCCTGCACCGCTAGCGCACCCATAAGGCGGTGAACCTCGGCCTTGGCGCCAACGTCGATGCCACGCGTTGGTTCGTCCATGATGATTATGCGCGGCTTTGTCATCAGCCATTTGGAGAGAACAACCTTCTGCTGGTTGCCGCCCGAGAGCTCGGCTGCCGGCTGGCTGACCTGGCGCAGGATGATGTGCAGCCGTTCAACGTAATCCTGTGCAGCGCGTCGCTCCTGTGCCTCACGCTGAATCCCCAGCCGTGCGAACTGCGACACAATGGGCAGCGTCATGTTGCGGGAAATGCTTGTCGCCATCAGCAACCCCTGGCGCTGGCGGTCCTCCGGCACATAGGCAATGCCGTGATTCATGGCGTCGCGCGGAGTCTTCAAGCGCACGGGCGCGCCGTTGACGCGGATCTGCCCTGCGTCCAACCCCACTATGCCGAAGAGCGCCTGCGCCACAAAGCTGCGCCCTGCGCCAACCAGTCCGGCCATCCCCACAATCTCCCCTGCGCGCACGCTGAAGGAGATGTCCGCAAAGCGTCCGGCGCGTGTGAGTCCTTCCACCTCAAGCAGTACATCTCCGAACTCCTGCACGGCGGGTTTCTCAAAGAGTACCTCAAGCGTTCGACCCACCATCATGCGGATAATTTCGGCATGGTTGGTTTCGGCCGGGAGGCGCTCACCCACGATTTCGCCGTCGCGCATGACTGTAATTCGGTCGCTGATGGCGAAGACCTCTTCAAGGCGGTGACTGATGAAGGCGATCGCCGCACCCTGGTCGCGCACCTTGCGCACAATCCCGAAAAGGCGATCTGCCTCAGCCGGGGTGAGCGCGGCGGTGGGCTCGTCCATAAGCAGGACGCGCGCGTTTTGCCCCAGCGCCGCAGCCATGGAGATCAACTGCTGATCGGCAACCGATAGGCCGCGCATTGGGCGGAGAGGGTTGAGGTCAAGCCCCAGGGAGTTGAGTAGTCCCGCGGCGCGGCGCTCCATCGTGCGCCAGTCGAGCGCCACGCCACGCATGGGCTCGCTGCCTACGAAGATGTTCTCCGCGATCGTCAGGTCGGGAAAGGCGAGCGGCTCCTGGTGGATGAGCGCGATGCCCATGCGCGTCGCGGCATGGGGGGAGGGGATCTCCACAGGGCTGCCGTCAAGCAAAACGTGCCCACCGCGCGGGCGGTAGACACCCGCCAAGATCTTGACGAGCGTGGATTTTCCGGCGCCGTTTTCGCCCAGCAGCGAATGCACCTCGCCCGGAAATAGTTCGAGGCTCACGCCCTTGAGGACATTGACGCCGTCAAAGGACATGAAGACATCGCTTGCCGAAATGAGTGGCTGTGGGGCATAGCGTGCGTCGGCCATATGCGGGAGTCCAGGATTGAACGCTGGGATAAGAGCCGGCGCTCTGTGTGCGCCGGAGGCTTGTGGAAAACCGGCGCAGGGCGGGCAACAAGCGCAGGGATGGTAAGTTATGCGCAGTTGTTTACTGTCTTGCCGGACTTGCGCTCTCGCCGGAGAGGATAGCCTCGCGATCCTCGTCGTCCGATGGATAATACTCGTCGATATTCTCGGGCGTAATGAAGGTGTGGCGGCAGTAGAAAGCAGGCGGCGTGGGTTCACCACGCAAGATGCGCAGCGCCAGCGCCAGCAGTTGCTCACCGTAGGCCTCAGGTGCATAGCTCGTGGAGCCGATGAAGGGGAAGTCGGAGCGGCGCATTGCCGCGCGCCCGAGTCGGTCGGCGTTCTGGCCTACTGCAGCCACCTGGTGCAGCCGTCCCGCCTTCTCAAAGGCAGCCATCGCGCCCAGCACGACTTCATCGTTGATGCCTACAACCGCTATGCGCGCATCGCCCGGCAAACTGTCGAGCACGGCGTCAATCCATGCTTCCGCCTCGTCTACCAGAACGGGGCAATCGAGCGCACGGACTTGCTCGTGCGCAAGCGGTCCTATGACAGACTCGAGCCCTTCCTGCTGCCCCTGAATGCGCGCACCCGGCGGTCCCACCAGCGGTGCTTCAAGGCGGAGCAGCAGGTCGATTTTTCCGCGCCAATGCTCTTTGACCCACTGTCCCAAGGCTTCACCGGCGATCGAGCCCGCACGGTAGTTGTCGGCCCCAAAGAAGGTCGCTCCCGGCATGGGAATGTCCACTGCAATTACGGGGATACCGGCGCGATTGAACTTGTCCATGATGACGTTACCTGCCTGCGCATCGACCTGATACTCAATCATCAGGTCAATCTCTTTCGCTATCAGCCAGTCGGCATTGGCCAGCGAGGTTGCGCGGTCCAGATTGTTATCGCGCACGAGCAGTTCCACGTCATCAGCATCGCGTGCCGCGCGCTCGAGGCTGCGGCGCACCTGCTGGGCAAAGAGCATCTTCTCCGTCAAGTTGCCGAAACCAATCCGAAAGCGCTGCTTGCGCTTGGGACCCACAAGCGGGGCGAGTGTGCGCGCACCCCCGGCCCCAACAACCGTTACATTGAACTCACCTGCGCTGCGCAGCGCATTCAACGTGTCTGCGTCAATTGCGTCATCCACAACAATGCGGTGAAGTTGCGAAAGCTCAGCGAAGCGATACGCTCTGACAGCGCCGAACTTCGTGTGGTCCACCAGCGCAACAACCTCGCGCGCCAGTTTCATCATCTGACTCTTGGGGATCGCCTCGTCCACACTGACTTCCGTCAGGCCCTGCTCGAGTGACAGCCCGGTGCATGAGACGAAGCAGGTCGCGGCGTAAAAATGCTTGAGAATGTCCGGGTTGAGCCGGCCGACAACGGAAAAGCCGCCGGGGCGCACTTCGTTGGCGGCGAGAATGACCTTGTTGGACGGATTCTGAGCAAGCAGCAAGGCCACGTTGAGGCCATTGGTCACAACCGTCAGCCTCTGCCGCTCAAGCAAACGCGTTGCCAGACTGTAGACAGTACTGCTGGCATCCAGAACAAGTGCATCACCATCCTTGACCAGTTGCGCGGCCCATTCTCCAATCGCCGACTTCTCATCCCGGTGGGAGGCAAGGCGCGCCGCATAGTGTTCGTCGGCCGGCAGGGCGAGCGACGCGTCAACTGGAGGCGGGACGGCGCCGCCCCGCACGCGCTTGAGCAACCCCTGCACCTCAAGGAAGTCAAGGTCGTTGCGGATCGTGTTAGGCGAAGCAGACAGATTCGCTGCGAGTTCATCAATGCGCACGTCGCCCGCCGCGGCCAATTGCGCAAGTATGAGTTGCCGCCGCTTATGGCTGACCATAGGCCCGGGCACTCCGCAGTTCTTGTAGATTGTTGCGTTTTTGTGTGGGAAATTGTGAATACACAATACTGCAACATCTTGCTCGTGTCAATCCCCTAGAAAGTGCAAGATTCTCTTCAACACTGGCCCAAGCTGGAGTCTGCGCCGTGGCTCAGCCCCGTGGCGGTCGCTCGGACTCAGTCCTTGAAGCGCACACAAGAAAGCCGGGGGCTGGAATGCCCCCGGCCACTTTCTGCCTACTTACTCATGTTACGCACCAATTCTTGACGCAAGCGCGCGAGGCGTCAAGGAAACGCAATGAAGGGCGCAAGGGCCCTCATAGACGACGGCCCATGGCCGGCGCTCTGCGCTAAAGTGCCATCGTTTCGTAAGCCGAGACGCCGGCACTCTGTCGGCGCCTACGCCCGCGGAGATCGCGTCGAACCCGGCACGCGACTTCCATGGCGCAAAATGAGCTGCTAATCATCCGGAGCGCGCCTCCCCTCCGCCCTGATTCAGGCAGGCGCGAGAACATCAGGGTCGAGCGGGTACTGGCCATAGTAGTGGATGGCGTCAATCATGACCTTGTAGAGGTCCGGCGCGACACCCGAATGAATGGAGTTGCTCGAGGAACAAACGTAGCCACCCCCTTGGCCTGCGTCGCGAATACACTTCTTTACAGCTTCGACCACTGCGCCGGCCGGGCCATACATCAGCAGTTCGGTCTGATCCACGTTGCCCTTGATGGCCATTTTGTGGCCATACTTTTGCTTGACGACGCTCAGTTCCATGCCACCCGACGGATCGATTGGGTCAATGCCGTCTGAGCCGGCAGCGCAAATGCTGTCCAAAAACGGGTACATGTTGCCGTCGCTGTGTTTCCAGTGGTAGAGACCGCAGTCGTGGATCGCATGAACTAAGCGGGTGAAGTGGGGGATGAACATGCTCTCCCACAGCGCGGGCGAGAACATGGGGCCGCGGTTGTCGGCCACGTCATCGCCTGTGAAGATGATATTGACGCCCATTTCACTGGCGCGCTGAATGACGCGGATGTAGTGGTCCACGCAGCGCTGCACCACGCCCTCCACGAGATCAGGGGCCGTCTTCAGGTTGACGAAGAGCTGCGCATAGCCCATGTAATCGCGCGGGCCGCTCCAAACGTCGCGCATTTGCAGGATAATTGCGCGTTTTCCGCCAAACCGCTCCACCACGCGCTTGATCGGCTCGTAGCGGAACGAATCATCCGGATCAGGCGGGTTCCAGGTTTCCAGGTCCTTGAGAGTCTTAATCGGCGCCTGATCATCCACCGGCATGGCGTAATTGTCCTTGCCGATGCGGCGCACGGCCCCCCATTCGTCGACCAGCAGGTCAGGCTCGCCCAATGTCCGTTTGCGATAGGCTGGGGCCACCATCACGCCGTCAATGTCGTACTGCTCGATCAGGTCGTGATAGTCGCCGCCGTTGGTCATCGCTTTGATGACGTCAAGGTCATGCACCCACTCGAAGTGGGGGACGCGGTCGGGTTCCTGGTGCTTGATCGTTGTCAGCACCCGCTCCAGCGGCGACTGCGCCGGCTGCGCGGTCAGACGGCGCGCCGGGCGCGGCATGACATAGCTGCTGCTATCCACCTTTGTGTAGGTCTTGGTCGCCTCTGCTGCCTGGTTTTGCAGCAGGTGGGGCGAAGTTTCGGGCTTGCTCAGGAAGTCGAGCGCAATGCGTGTCGCCGTGCTGGCTTCCTCGGCAAATCCATCGGCCCCTATCAGACGTGCGTACTCCGCAGTGATCGGTGCGCCTCCCACCATGACCTTGACGGAATCGCGCAGCCCGGCCTCCTTGAGCGCGTCGATGTTCGTCTTGAACATGGGCATGGTGGTGGTGAGAAAGGCCGAAAAGCCCAGGATGTCGGGCTTCTGGGATCGCACTTCTTCGATCATTTTCTCCGGCGTGACATTCACGCCCAGGTCAATCACCTGGAAACTTGCACCTTCGAGCATGGTGCGCACGAGGTCTTTGCCGATGTCGTGGATGTCACCCTTCACCGTCAGGATCATGAATTTTCCAACGGGCTTGATGCCGCTCTTTGCCAGAACGGGGCGCAGAATGTTGAGGCCGGACTTCATGGCCTTCGCCCCAAGCAGCATCTCCGGCACGAAGTAGGTGCCCTTTTCAAAGAGACTGCCCACTTCTTCAAGCGCGGGAATCAGCGCATCGTAGAGAATGTCCTCGGCCTCCATACCGTCAGCCAACGCCGCGTTGGTGAGGCGCGCGACGAGTGCATCTTCGCCATCAATGACGCCACCAAAGAGTTCATCCTTGAGTTCTTCGCGGTCCAGGGGTTTGGGGTCTTGCTCTTCGTCTGCCATAAGGTCCTCCAGATTGAACGGTGGGCGAACAGATTGCTGCTAAAGAAATGGCGGCCTCAGGCGATGACAATCCTTACCTTCAACGCAGCGCACTTCTCCATCATCTCGTTGGCTACTGGGCCATCAGTCACAAGCGTGTCCAGATCGTCCAACGCGGCAAAGGTGAGAAACGCTTCGCGGCCGAACTTGCTCGCATCCACCAGCGCAACAAGTTGGTCGGCCGCCCTCACCATTGCTCGCTTGACTTCAACCTCGCGCACGTCGGCATCGGTAAGGCCGCGCGCCTCGCTCAGCCCGCCGGCGCCCAGGAACGCGCAATCGGCGTGAAGTGAAGCAAGCATCTGGGGCGCAAAGGGGCCGACCAGGCTCGCCGTTTCACGGCGCAGAATGCCACCCACCAAGACCACCTCAATGCCGGCGCATGGCGCCAGCGTGGCAGCGATGGGAAAGCCGTTGGTGACCACGCGCAGGTCAGTCTTGTCACACAGGAGTTGGGCTAACTGATAGGCGCTTGTGCTGTTATCAAGCAAGATCGTGTCGCCCTTGCGCACAAGGCGTGCGGCGGCTAGCGCGAGTTTCTGCTTCTCATGCGCGTGGATGTGGCGTCGGTCGGCAAAGGAGAGTTCGCCCTGGACCGCGCCTCTCATCTCAGCTCCACCGTGTCTGCGCTGGAGGGAGCCATCTCGCTCCAGTAAGGCAAGGTCGCTACGGATGGTGACTTCGGAAACGCCAAACTCGTTGCTCAGCGTGCGCGTGGATGCGCGGCCCACATCCTTGAGATATGTGAGGATCTTGCTGCGGCGGTCAAACGCGGTGGCAGCCATAGGGTCCCGCTAGCGTTTTCGGCGGAATACTTTCGTAGACGTTTCACCTATTGTAGCAAATCTTTCGTTTGCGTCAATAGGCGACGTTGGGAATGGGAGGGCTTCTCAAAAGTCAGCGCACCGCAAAACTGCACCTCACCCCCGGCCCCTCTTTGCGGAGAGGGGAGCAAAGCACCGCGCCCGTAGGTCACGTCTCCGACGTGACGCA
>CAYJNV010000015.1:0-26461 GCA_964370975.1 uncultured Caldilineaceae bacterium
TGTGCCCACCGACGTGGCGCAAGCCACTGTGCCCACCGACGTGGCGCAAGCCACTGTGCCCACCGACGTGGCGCAAGCCACTCTCTGGGGCATTGGGCGCGTCCTCTCCCTCGAGCAACCAGAACAGTGGGGCGGGCTGCTTGATCTCGAAAGCGGCAGTGACGCCGCATCGACGGCCGCGTCGCTGCGTCAGGCAATCCGCCAGTCCAGCGCCGACGATGCCATTGCCGTGCGTGGCGGCGCGCACTACGCACCTCGCCTTGTGCGCGCACCTCTGCCCCATCTTGCAGGTGCAAGCGCGTCGCCGCCACTGCGCGCCGACGGCGCGTACCTGATTTCGGGGGGGCTTGGCGGTTTGGGGCTGATCGTAGCGCAGCGGCTGGCGCAACGCGGCGCAGGCTGTTTGGTGCTGCTGGGGCGCAACGGCCTGCCCCCTCGCGCCGCGTGGCCGCAGTTGCCCGCCGGAAGTCGCGCCGCAGAGCAGACGCGGGCGGTCGCAGCGATTGAGGCGCTGGGCACGCGTGTCGACATTGTGCAGATCGATGTCTCCGACCGACCCACCATGCAGGTGCTTTTTGCACGCTTTGGGAGGGACCTGCCGGCGCTGCGCGGCATTGTGCATGCCGCCGCCGACCTCAGCAACTGGCCCGTGCGCAGCTTGCCACGCGATGCTCTGCACGCCCAATTACGGGCCAAGGTCGGTGGCGGCGTGCTCCTGCATGAGTTGAGCAGCAGCCTTGACCTTGACTTCTTCGTGCTCTTCTCATCCACCACCTCCCTGTGGGGCGCACGGTCGCTGGCCCACTATGCGGCCGCTAACCAAGGGCTGGATGCGCTGGCCCACGCACGGCGCGCGCGGGGGATGACTGCACTTGCAATCAACTGGGGCACGTGGGATCAAATGCGCATCGCCTCGGCGGCAGAGCAGCGCGAAGTGGCTGGTTATGGGCTACATCCCATGGCAAGCGCGATGGCTCTGGATGCGCTAGGTGCGCTGATCACCGATGGCAACGCAACGCAAGTGGTGGTCGCGTCCATCGACTGGCCACGGCTGCGCACGGCCTACGAAGCGCGGCGTACCCGCCCCCTCTTTGAACGCATGAACGCCGCGGCCCGCACGACGCCGACACACAACAATCGGCCTTCGCCGGCGGCCGCGCCCAGCCGGCCCCTGCTGTTGGCCCGCCTGGCAGCCCTGCCGGCCGACGCGCGCGAAGACGCGGCCGGCGTGCTCGTGGCGGATTTTGTGCGCGAGACAGTCGATCAGGTGCTTGGCGCAGGGCGCGGTCATGTGGTTGACGACCGCCAGGGTCTCTTCGAGATGGGGATGGATTCGCTCATGGCCATCGAGTTGAAGGGAAAGCTGGAGGCGGCCATCGAGCAGCCGCTGCCCTCCACACTCACCTTCAACTACCCCAATGTGGCAGCGCTTGCCGACTATCTCCTGCAAAGGGTGCGACCGCCGGACGGCACACGCGCGGGTGGACTGGCAGCGCCGGCAGACAATGGCCATGCCCATGCCTCTGCACCGTCTGCGGGTGGCTCGCGTGGTGAGCGTGTCCATGATGACATCAGTGAAGACGAACTCGCGGCGCGGATTACGGCCAAACTTGCACGCCTCAAGTAGCCTGACTCGCAAGACGAGAGTATTCATGGAAACAGAGGAACGAACCGCCCCATATCCGGCACGCCAACCGGCAGCAGCGCCGCAACCCTCCGGCCGGCGCGTGCGCGTGCTGCTTGCAGGGCTGATGGCGCTCATGGCGCTGCTCTGGAATGTCGTTGAGGATCTGCCGATGCTGCTTTCACCCGGCTTTTCGCTCTACCAGGTAGTCTGGATGCGGTATGCAGCGCACTTGCTCATGCTACTCCTATTCCTTGCGGTGCGTGGCCAGTTGGCGCTGGTGCGCACTGGACGGCCAGCCCTGCAAGTTGGACGCGGACTGCTGATGTTGGCCATGCCCTTCTTCTTTATCACTGCCTTCGACAGTGCGCCGCGCGCCGGTTTCATGGCCGTCTTTTGGGTGGCCCCCTTTATGGTGCTGGCGCTGGCGGCACTTCTGCAGGGCGATGTTGGCCGCTGGCCCACATGGCTGGCAACCGGCGCGGCCCTCGCTGCGGTCTGGCTCACGCTGCGTCCGGACCATAGCGGCATCTCAGTTAGCTATGCGCTGATGGCGCTCGGTATGGCGTCCTCCTTCAGCCTTTACGTTGTGCTCACTCGGACGCTGCGGAGCGAGCCGACGGCCACCAATCTCTTCTATACGGCCGTGGCAGTCCTTGCGCCGCTGTCGCTGCTCATGCCCGTGCTGTGGCAGACGCCATCGCGGGCAGATCTTCTGGTCATGCTGGTTGTGGGCCTCGCCGGACTTGGCTTGCTGTGGGCCCTGGACCGCGCTTGTGCCTTGGTTCCTGTCTCGGCGTTGGCTCCCTATCTGTTGCTGCCACCTGTGATCGCTGCCATCCTGCAGCCATGGCTCACCGGCGTGGACCCCAGCCGGTCTCTCCTCGCGGGTGTAGCACTGGCGCTGGTGGCCGCGCCGCTTGCCTGGTGGTCAACACGGGCTTTGCAGAACAGCCAACCCCTGGCCGAGATGGGATTGGAAAGAGGTGGATGATGCGCAATCGCTTTGCACGCATACTTGTGTCCGGCGCGCTGCTCTGCGCCGTGGGTCTCTGCCTGCAGACACCCGTACGGGCACAGTCCGCGCCTGCGGCAGACGCCGGCGGCGCGGCGGCCATCACTGGCCTGGCAATCCTTGGCGACAGCACGCAGGACGAGTACCATGCCGACAGCGCACGCGGCGGCGATTTTGCGGCCACAACCTTCAACTGGGTTGAACTTTTGGCCACGGAGCGCAATGTGAACGTCGGCCCATGGGGCGCCTATCGAGAGCCCCGCCGTAGCGGCTTCGCCTACAACTGGGCGCGCAGCGGTGCGTCCTCAGCCCAAATGCTCACGCAGGGACAGCTTGCCGGCGCACTCGGGCAGATTCTCGACAAGGAAGTCTCCCATGCCATTATCCAGATTGGCATCAACGACCTGTACTTCAGCGGGGTTGGGTACAAAATCTATGACGGAGATTTCGCGGGCACAGCCGGGGAGGCGGAACTACAGTCCATTCTCGACAAGACCGCGCGCAACATTTTCATCACCGCGTACATGCTCCAGGCGCTCGGCACAAACCACGTCATCCTCGCGGCGGTGCAGGATTACGTCACGCTTCCCGTCATACCGGAAATCCAAACCAGTTTCACAGATCCGGACGGGCGTGTACGTGTGGTAGAGGCATTTGCCTACATCAACCGACATCTTGCCGAGTTGAGCGCGGCGTGGGGCATCTCTTTCTTTGACTACAACGCCGCCATGCTTGCTGAACTCAATGGCCGATTGGACGGCGACGGCTATTTGGTCGTTGGCGACACCCGTATTAACCTCAGCGTGCGCGGCAATGATCCCCGCTTCGGCATGCTGGACGACGAATACGCCCATCCCGGCACCGTGCTCTCGGGGCTGTCCGCCAATGTCTACATCGCCGAGATGAATCGCGTCTTTGGAACCACCATTGCACCCTTGAGCGACGCTGAGATCCTGCAGGCAGCAGGACTGCAGCCGTAGTGCATGGCTGCGCCAGTTCGCACATTCCTTTCCCCCAGGAGAAGAGCAATCCATGAATGACTTGAACGCGCAACCTGCAACGGAGCAAAGCCTGGACCGGCGCGCCCTGCTGCACGACGCGCTAGAGGCCATCGAGGCGCTGGAGGCCAGGCTGCAGGCATCGGACGAAGCGCGCAGTGAGCCGATTGCCATCGTTGGCATGGGCTGCCGCTTTCCGGGCGGTGTTGATAGCCCCGAGAGTTACTGGCAATTGCTGCATGATGGACGCGACGCAGTCACCCATTTTCCCGCCGAGCGTATCCGTATTGCGCGAGCTTTCGGAGTTGACCCCGTCCATCCCGACGGCACCCCATTTTGGCAGGGGGGCTTCGTCGATGGCATCGACCAGTTCGACCCGCAGTTCTTCGGCATCAGCCCACGCGAAGCCATCACAATGGACCCGCAACAGCGCATGGTGCTCGAGGTAGCGTGGGAAGCGCTGGAGCGCGCCGGGCAGGCCCCCGATCAACTCAACGGCAGTGCGACGGGTGTCTTCCTTGGCATCAGCACAAGCGACTATGGCCAGGTGGCGCGTGTGGGCGGCTTCGAGACGCTCGATGCATACGCCGCTACCGGCGGCTCCATGAATGTTGCAGCAGGACGGCTGGCCTTCACGCTCGGTTTGCAAGGTCCCTGCCTGGCCGTCGATACGGCGTGTTCATCCTCGCTTGTCGCCGTTCACCTGGCGGTGCGCAGCCTGCGTGCGGGCGAATGCTCCATGGCGCTGGCGGGCGGCGTCAACCTGACGCTTCTCCCTGATGGCTTTGTGATCTTCAATAAGTGGGGCATGACGGCCCCCAACGGGCGCTGCAAAAGCTTTGACGCCTCCGCCGACGGCTTCGTCCGGGCTGAAGGGTGCGGCATGCTCGTCTGCAAGCGGCTGCGCGATGCAGTCGCCGATGGCGACAATATTCTCGCGCTCATCCGCGGCTCGGCCGTCAATCAGGATGGTCGCAGCAGTGGCCTTACCGTGCCCAGCGGCCTGGCGCAGCAGAGCATGTTGCGCGCTGCCTTGCGCGATGCCGGCGTTGAACCAGCGGAGGTGCAGTACATCGAGGCGCATGGCACGGGCACGTCGATTGGCGACCCGATTGAAGTGGAGGCGATCGGTGCAGTGCTGGGGGATGGACGTACGAATGACCAGCCGCTCTTCCTCAGTTCCGCCAAGACGAACATCGGCCACCTTGAGTCCGCCTCGGGCGTCGCCGGCCTGATCAAAGTCATCCTCTCCATGCAGCATGAAGAGATTGCACCTCTGCTCCACCTGCGCGAGCGCAACCCGAACATCCCGTGGCCCGCGTTTCCGGTTGAGATTCCCACCACGCCCACGCCCTGGCCGGCGCGGTACGGGCGGCGCATTGCCGGTGTGAGCGGCTTCGGCTTCAGCGGCACGAACGCGCATGTCGTGCTCGAATCTGCGCCGGCGCGCGCGGTCGCGCCCGCAGCGGAGCGTGACACGGCGCGCGCAACATACGGCTTGCTCCCTTTGTCCGCCAAGAGCCCAGCCGCGCTGGAAGAGTTGATTGCGCGCTTCGCCCATTTTCTCGCCGAGCATCCGGCCACGGAACTCGCCGACCTCTGCAACACGGCAGCGACGGGCCGCGCCCATTTCCCGCATCGCGCCGCCTTTGTGGCCAGCACGACAGCACAGATGGCGCAGAAACTGGCGGCTCCGCTGTCCGGCAACCGCGCCGACGCGCCGCCGCCTTCGGTGGGCGCAGCGCCCAGAGTTGCCTTCCTCTTCACGGGGCAGGGCTCCCAGTATGGGGGCATGGGTGCAACGCTCTACAAGACAGCGCCGGTCTTCCGTGCCGCCCTGGACCGCTGTGCCGCGATCCTTGCGCACATATTGGATCGGCCACTCCTCGAAATTCTCTTTGCCACGCACGACGATACAATCAACCAGACGGCCTACACGCAGCCGGCGCTCTTCGCGCTTGAGTACGCGCTCAGTGAACTTTGGCGCAGTTGGGGTGTCACACCGGTTGCCGTGCTTGGGCACAGCGTGGGCGAATACGTAGCAGCCGTGGTGGCAGGGGTGCTGAGCCTGGAGGATGGACTGACGCTGATTGCCGAACGGGGTCGACTCATGCAATCGCTGCCCGCCGGGGGTGCGATGGCGGCCATCTTTGCGTCCGAAACACAGGTGCGCGACGCAGTGATGGGCAACGACGCGCTATCGATTGCGGCGATCAACGGACCGGCGCACACGGTCATCTCCGGCGCGGCGGACGCCGTGGCCAGGGTTGCAGATTCGTTCAGCAGCGCGGGCGTGCGCGTGCAACAACTGACTGTCTCGCATGCCTTTCATTCGCCGCTGATGGAGCCCATTCTCGACCCGTTTGCACGTGCCGCGGCGGCCGTCACCCTGCGCCCGCCGCGCATTCCGCTGATCTCCAACGCCACAGGCCAGTTGGCAGGCGCCGACATCGCCACGCCAGCCTACTGGCGGAAACACGTGCGCGATACCGTGCATTTTAGCGCCGGCGTCGAGACCCTCGAGCGACTGGGGGTGGACGTGCTTGTAGAGATTGGCCCCCAGCCAGTGTTGCTGGGCATGGCGCGCGCCATCCATCACACCGCCGGTACACCGGCGGCGCTCCCGTCCCTGCGCAAGGGGCACGATGATTGGGAACAAATGCTCAGCAGCCTGGGCACGCTTTATGTGCGCGGGGCCTCCGTGCGCTGGCCAACGCTGGCGGAGCAGGCTCCCTGGCGCAAGCTGGCACTGCCCACCTACCCATACCAGCGCCGTCGCTTCTGGGTCGACCTGCCGGCCGCATCCGTGCCGGGGCAGCGCGTGACTGAAGGGCACCCGCTCCTGGGCAGACGCACGCGCTCGCCGCTGCTGCGTGAGACGATTTACACAGCCTACATCGGCGCAGACCAGCCACCCTATCTGGCCGATCATCGTATTCAGGGACAGATTGTCTTCCCCGGCTCGGCTTATGTGGAAATGGCTCTTGCCGCCGCCGCCGGCTTTGGCGCGCACGATGTGGCCGCCGACCTCTCGTTTCGCGCCATGCTCACTCTCCCCGCCGACACAGTGCAGAATGTGCAACTGCTGCTCACACCGGAGTCCGACGCGAAAGCCGGCCTCAAGGTCGTAAGCAGCCTGGCGCTGGAACAAGACAGTGCGGGCTGGGCAGACACGGCGGCCGAGTATACGCTGCACGCCGAGGGTGGGCTGCGTCGAAACACACAGCCTGTGCCGGCAGACCTTGACCTCCCGACAATGCAAGCGCGCCTGGCAGCGGGCGCCGTGGCGACGGATAGCTACTACGCCGACATGGCCGAACATGGGTTGGACTACGGTCCGGTCTTCCGCGGCCTTGCGCAACTCTATGCGGGCGATGGGGAAGCACTGGGCAAAGTTGAGCTGTCGGAGCCGGAGCAAACACGAGCCGGCGCATACCAATTCCACCCTGCCCTGCTGGATGCCTGCTTTCACGTGATTGGCGCTGCGATGCGGCCGCCCGACGAGAGCGACGCCGTGCGCCAATTCTATGTGCCGATTGAGATTGAGGGCATGCGCATCTACCAGCCCGGCCGAGCGCATGTGTGGTGTCACGCACAGATCGTGGCCGCCGATGCAGAGGGCGCGGCGGCCAACGCACAGGGCAACGCCGAGATCCTGTCCGCAGCGCTTTACATTGTGGACGAGGGTGGCAGCCCAGTAGCATCGATTGACCGCATCCACCTGCGCCTTGTGAAACAGGATGATGCCGCAACGCGGGCGCACGCGCGCGCTGCCAAGTGGCTCTACGAAGTGTTGTGGCAGCCGCAATTGCTTGCAGATGCGGCCAGCGCTCGCGACGAGATGAGAATGGGGCGCGTGCTCGTCTTTGCCGAAGATGCCGGACTGGGCGCGTCAGTGGCCTTGCAACTGGAGGCGAGCGGCGCCACGTGTGTGCGCGTTGCATCCGGCGCGGCGACAAGACGTATTGCGTCCAATTGCTGGCAGCTTGACCCGACTGATGCGACGGCGTTTGCGGGATTGCTGCAAGACGAGAGCAGCACAACTCCATTCGATGCAGTCGCATTCCTGTGGCCACTCGATGAAACCGGTGACCTCTCACACCCTGATACGCAGCGAGCACGGCGTGCACGCAGCGGGGCAGGCGCCCTCCACCTTGTCCAGGCGCTGGCAGCGCAGCAGGCATCCGGTGGAGATCTGCGCAACGCGCCGCCACGCCTCTTCCTGGCCACGCGCGCGGCGCAGCCCGTGGGCGGCGCCGCGGCGGATCCGGTCGCCGCCACGCTGTGGGGTTTCGGACGTTCCGCAGCCAACGAACTGCCCGGCCTGCGCTGCACGCTGATTGACATTGACGCGACCCACACACCGCACAGCGACGAGGTAGCGGGCCTCGCCGCTGAAATATTGGCCGATAACTTCGAAACGCAGATTGCCTTGCGCGGACAGCAGCGCTTTGTGGCGCGGCTGCAGCACCTGCACGGACCGGCGCACCCTGGCGCACGGGCTCTGCGCCTGACCGTGCCCGCGCGCGGCAAGCTGGAAGCGCTCACGTGGGAGCCACTCGAGCGCACGCCGCCGCTGGCGGGCGAAGTCGAGGTTGCCGTTCGCGTCACCGGCCTCAACTTCCGCGATGTGCTCAACGTGCTCGGCATGTATCCCGGTGACCCGGGCGCGCCTGGACTGGAGTGCGCCGGCTACGTCGCGGCGGTGGGCGAGGGTGTCACGCATGTCGGCGTCGGCGATCGCGTGCTCGTATTGACCAGCGGCGCTTTCGATGGCTATGTCCATGCCGCAGCAGCCCTCACCTTCCCTCTGCCCGACAACCTGACCTTCGCCGAGGCGGTTTCGCTGCCCAGTGCCTACCTCACGGCTGCCTATGGGCTGATCAACCTTGCGCAGGTGCAGCCCGGCGAGCGCGTCCTGATCCATGCGGCCGCGGGCGGCGTAGGCATTGCCGCCGTCAGAATCGCACAGCGCGTTGGCGCCGAAGTCTTTGCCACGGCGGGCAGCGCCGAAAAGCATGCCTTCCTGCGCGCACTGGGGGTGCGCCACATCTACAGCTCGCGCACGCTTGACTTCGCCGACCAGATTCTGGCCGACACGGCGGGCGCGGGGGTCGATGTTGTGCTGAACTCGCTTGCTGACGCCTTCATCGACCGCAGTGTGGAAGTGCTGGCGGCGCGCGGTCGTTTCCTTGAGATTGGCAAGCGCGGCATTTGGTCGCCGGAGCAATTCATTGCGGCGCGGCCCCACGGCGCCTATTACGCCTATGACCTGACCGCCGTGCTCCAGGACGAGCCGGCGCTGATCGACGGACTGCTTAAGAAGATTGTGTGCGATGCATCCAGCGGCAGCCTCGAGCCGCTGCCGTTGCGTGCGTTTCCCGCCGCGATGATCGTGGATGCTTTCCGCTTCATGGCGCAGGCCAGGCACATTGGCAAGATTGTCATCACCCACCCGCCATCAGAGGCAGAAGGCATGGTGCGCGCCGACAGCAACTACCTCATTACGGGCGGCCTGGGAGGGTTGGGCCTGGCCGTTGCACAAGGGCTTGCGGCCCAGGGTGCGCGTCACCTTACGCTTGTGGGGCGCAGTGCCGCCACGCCCGCGGCAGCTGTGGTGATCGAAGCCCTGCGCGGTGAGGGGATACAGGTGCAGGTCCTGGCCGCCGATGTCAGCCTGCGCGGCGATGTTGAGCGTGTGCTCGCTGCCGCCGCGGCCGAGCAGCCGCCCCTGCGCGGCATCGTCCACGCGGCGGGCGTTTTGGAGGATGGCATTGTCATGCAGCAGCGCTGGGAGCGTTTCGAGCGGGTCTTTGCCCCCAAGGTGGATGGCGCTCTGCACCTTGACGCGCTCAGCCGCACGTTGCCAATTGATTTCTTTGTACTCTTCTCATCAGCGGCTGCGCTGCTCGGTTCACCGGGCCAGTCCAACTACGCTGCGGCCAACGCCGCGCTCGACGCGCTGGCGCATCGGCGGCGCGCCGCAGGGCTGCCCGCACTCAGCATCAACTGGGGTGCATGGTCAGAGGTGGGCATGGCGGCGCGCCTGGGCGCACAGGACCAGCAACGCGCCGCAAGCAAAGGAATTGGCATGCTTTCCACCCGCGACGGCGTAGCCGCGTTTGACCTGCTGTTGGCGCAGGACGCAACCCAGGCGGCCGTACTGCCGATAGACTGGGCGGCGCTGCGTAGCCAGATGGGCGCGGACTCTCCGCCGCCCTTCTATGCTGCAATGTTCAAAGAGAGCGACGCCGTCCCCAGCCAGCAGATCGCCCGCCTGGAGGAGGTGCGCATGGCCACATCTGGCGCAGCACGGCGAGCTGCCCTCGAGCTGTACGTGGCCGAACAGGTTGTACGTGTGCTGGGGATCGATACCTCCTACGCGCCCGACCCCATGCAAGCCCTCATTGAAGTCGGCATGGACTCGCTCATGGCCGTTGAGTTGCGCAATCGGCTTGAGACCGACTTGCGCGTCAGCCTGGCGCTGGCCTCGCTCTTCGACCGCGCCACGATTCATTCGCTGGCCGATGCGATCGACGCGCAGTTGGACGCGGCACGCCCACCGGATGCCGCGAATGCCAGTGTTTACCAGAGCCGTTCACCGGCCGACCTGCTGAGCCACCTCGATGAGCTTTCGGATGCGGACGTCGATGCGCTGCTGACGGCGATGTTGACGGAAAAGCGAGAAACTGATGAGTCATAATCAGGCGTCTCTGTCTGGGCTGGCGCCCGATGAACGCCGGGCGCTGCTTGCGCGCCTGCTGCGCGAGCAGGCGAACGCAACCGTGAGGAAGCACTTGCCCACCTACGGCCAGCGCGCGCTTTGGTACATCCATCAACTGGCGCCCGAATCCACCGCCTACAACATCGGCACGGCGGCGTGGGCGCACCACACCATCGACGTGCCCGCGCTCCAGCGCGCGCTGCAAATGGTGGTGGCTCGCCATGCGGCGTTGCGCACGACCTTCGCCGATGAGGAGAATGGCCCAATGGCGTGCGTCCACAGTCACATGGACGTGCCGGTGGAGCAGGTGGACGCGCAGGGCTGGGATGACCACCGCCTGGAAGAGGCGGCGACGGCCGCGCTGCATCGCCCCTATGACCTCGAGCGCGGGCCGTTGCTGCGCGTCTGTCTCTTCAGCCGCTCGCCCACCGATCATCTGCTGCTGACAGGATTCTTCCACGCCATCTCCGATGGCTGGTCAATCGGCCTCTTTCTCCTGGACTTGAGCCGGCACTATGCTGCCGAGGTGGGCGGCGTCTCTGCACCACCCCCCGTTGCTGCGCCCCAAGAGCCCGACTATGCCGCCTGGCAGGCCGACATGCTGGCCGGCGCCGAAGGCGAACGGCTGCGCACCTTCTGGCTGGAGCGCTTTGGCGGGCCGTTGCCCCAGCTTGAGTTGCCAACGGACCGGCCACGCCCTCCCACGTCGCGCTTTCGTGGTGCAGCCGCGCCCTTTTCGGTTGACGCCGAAACCCTGGAGGCATTGAACGCCCTGGCAAAAGCAGAACGGGTGACGCTCTACACGCTGCTCCTTGCCGCGTACCAGGTGCTTCTGCACCGCTACAGCGGCCAAAGTGACTTGATCGTGGGCACGCCGTTGGCTTGCCGCGCGCAACCCCAGTTTCAGCGCACCCTGGGATTCTTTGCCAACGCCATGCCGGTTCGCAGCACAATTTCCGGCGCGACCACCTTTCACGCACTCCTCGAGCAGGCGCGCGCGTCCACCCTGGACGCCCTCGCGCACCAGGACTATCCTTTTGCGTTGCTGGTTGAGCAACTCAGGCCGCAGCGCAACGCCAACCGCGCGCCGGTCTTTGAAGTCACCTTCAATTTCATGCGCACTCAATCCTTTGCGGGCCTGGCCTCGCCGGACGCGAGCAACGGGGCAGCGGAGGGCGAAAATCTGCATTTGCAGCTTGTGCCCAAGCAGCTGGCACAGGAGGCAGGCCAGTTTGATTTGGCGATGGACATCGGCGAACATGCAGGGACTTTGCACGGCGCGATCAACTACAGCAGCGATCTCTTCGATGCACCCACTATTGCGCGCATGGCGCGCCACTACACGCAGATCCTGCGCGCCATCCTGGCCGACCCCAATGCGCTGGTCGAGGCTCTGCCCCTGCTAACGGAAGAGGAGCGCGCCGCCATTGCGGGTTGGAACGCGACGGCGGCGCCCTACTCCGACGTGTGCCTGCACGATCTCGTTGCGGCGCAGGCGGCGCGCACTCCCGAAGCTGTTGCGTTGCGCTGCGATGGAGTGCCGCTCACCTATGGCGACCTGGACGCGCGCGCCAACCTGTTGGCACGGCGGCTTGGCGCGCTCGGAGTGCAGCCTGGCACGCTGGTGGGCGTCTACATGGAGCGTTCGCTGGAGATGATAATTGCCCTCCTGGCTGTGCTCAAGGCTGGCGGCGCCTATGTGCCGCTTGATCCAGGCTTCCCTGCGGCGCGCGTGGCCCTTATGCTCGAGGAAAGTGACGCGCCTGTGGTGCTGACGCAACAGGGGCTGGCCGCGTCGCTGCCGCAGTTCGCTGGCCAGGTGCTCTGCCTCGACGGTGACTGGCCGCAGATGACCCACTCTGACGACACGACCCTGCCCGAAGTCGGCGTCGAGTCCCTGGCATACGTGATCTTTACTTCCGGCTCCACGGGACGGCCCAAAGGCGTGCAAATCCCCCACCGCGCCGTGGTCAACTTCCTGGAGAGCATGCGCACAACGCCCGGCCTTGCCGCCGGCGACGTGCTGGCGGCGGTGACGACTCTCTCCTTTGACATCGCCGTGCTCGAGCTCTTTCTGCCGCTGGTTACGGGGGCCGAGTGCATCATTCTGAACCGCGAGGTGGCATCCAACGGCAACCTGCTGGCCGAAGCGATAACCGCCGCCAATGTGTCGGTCATGCAGGCCACCCCCGCCACCTGGCGCATGCTGTTGACGGCAGGATGGAGCGCACCGGCAGGCTTCCGAGCTTTCTGTGGTGGCGAGGCGTTGCCGCCCGCGCTGGCACAAGCACTGCTCGCCGCCGGCTGCGAACTTTGGAACATGTACGGCCCCACCGAGACGACCATCTGGTCGGCCGTGCAGCGCATTACCGATGCGACGCCACCCATTGTCATCGGCCACCCAATTGCCAATACACAACTGCATGTACTCAACGCCGCCATGCAACCCAACCCTGTGGGCGTGCTGGGCGAGTTGTGGATTGGGGGAAATGGCCTGGCGCATGGCTACCTGCACCGTCCCGATCTGACCGCTGAGCGTTTCGTCACCGATCCCTTCCGCCATGCTCCTGCCCGCCTCTACCGCACGGGCGACGTGGCGCGCCGCCGCCCTGACGGCGCCGTGGAGGTGCTGGGACGTACCGATCATCAGGTCAAAATCCGCGGCTACCGGATTGAACTGGGCGAGATTGAGGTGGCGTTGACCAGTCACCCGGCCGTGCGCGACGCCGTGGTGGTGGCGCGGGAGGACGGGCGCGGCGCGCAGAGACTGGTTGCCTATCTCGTCGCCGAAGGCGAAATTCCGCAGGCGGGCGCTCTGCGCCTCCACCTGCGCGCCAGCCTGCCCGATTACATGATTCCCGCGGCGTTCCTGACGCTGGAAGCGCTACCGCGCACGCCCAACGGCAAGGTGGACAGGCAGGCGTTGCCCACGCCCGACGCACTGCACAGCCGGCGCGATGAACAGACACGCCCGCCTGCCACCGCCACCGAGAAGGCAATTGCCGCCGTCTGGAACGAGCTGCTGGGCGGTGAACAGGGCACAGTGCAGGCGGGCCTCTACGACAACTTCTTCGACCTGGGTGGCCATTCCTTGCTGGCGATGGAAGCGCTCAGCAAGCTTGACCGGATGCTGGGGGCTAAACTAAATCCAGCGCTGCTGCGTGCACAGACGCTTGGCCAGGTTGCGGCGAGCTACGATGCGCTACTTTCGGGCGCGCCCGCGGCCGATGCAGGAGCGGTCGATCCAGAGCACGAACACGCACTTGAATCCGGCCTGGGCGGGCGCCTGCTGCGCGCGGTCAGACGTGCGGTGAGCCCTGGTAGCGCAACATGAGCGCGCAACTGGTCAGGAGCACCATCGAGCCCTTCTTCTTTGGGCCACCGACGCGGCAGCTTTACGGCTGCTATCACGAGCCTTCGAGCTGGCCGGTACGCGAGGTGGCCGTCCTGCTCTGCTACCCCTTCGGCCATGAGATGATTCGCTCACACCGCGCCTTTCGTCACTTGGCGGCGCGCATGGCACAAGCCGGTTTTCCCACGCTGCGCTTCGACGCCTATGGCACGGGCGATGCGGCGGGCGACACCGCCGACACGACCCTGGAAGGCTGGATTGGCGACATCGGTGCAGCGGTCGAAGAACTGCGTGCGCGCAGCGGTGCGGACGCAGTCGTTCTTGCGGGGCTGCGCCTGGGGGCGACGCTGGCGCTGCTGGCAGCCCCCACGGTGCGCGACGTGGCGGGGCTCATCGCATGGGAACCCGTTTGCAGCGGCGTCCGCTACCTCGAGGAGTTGCGGGCATTGCACGAGGCCGCTATCAGCCGCTTTTTTGTCCTTCCCAAAGACCACGTGGCCACATCGCGCCCCACGGAATTGCTTGGCTTCGCTATGCCCGCAGCGTTGCGCGCGGGCATCGAGCGGACAGACCTCCTGCAAATACCGCCGTTGCGCGGCAGGCCGCAGCTACTTCTCGAAAGTCAGGGCGCAGCGGAGATGGCGGCGCTCGCCGCACATCTGGGCGCGGCCGCGCCTGTCTCACACGAGGTAATCCCAAGTTTCACGGTGTGGGTGGAAGATGTGGACAAGGGGCTGGTGCCACAGCCGCTCATTGAGGCGATGACCAGGTGGCTGGAGGGGACCTTCACATGAGCAATCAAGTGCGCACGCACCACGAGGTGACTGCGCCGACAGCCACCGAGAAGGTTGTCCAGTTCGGCGCCGACAAGAGCCTTGTCGGTATCCTGACGACACCTGCACAGCATCCCCGCAGCACGCTACCCGCGGTGGTCCTGCTCAATGCCGGACTGCTGCATCGCGTGGGGCCCAATCGGATCTACGTCACCATTGCGCGCTCCCTGGCAGACGCAGGCTTCACTGTGCTGCGCTTCGACTTCTCGGGCCTGGGTGACAGTGCGCCCCGCGCCGATCACATGCCCTATATTGAGAGCGCGCCGAACGAAGCCCAGGAGGCGATGGAATTCCTTGCGACAACCACGGGCGCTGAGCGCTTTCTGCTCATGGGCCACTGCGCGGGCGCCGGCATCTCGCTGCTCGTGGCGAGCACTGACACACGCGTGTCGGGCGCGGCGCTGATCAACATGGAGGGGGGCGACGAGGAATGGACCGAGTATGACCGCATGAAAAAGCGGTCACAGCAATATGCGCGCGAGTACTCGGGGCGCGCGTTGCTGGACGGCGGCCGCTGGGCCAGGCTGCTGAGCGGGCGCGCGGATTACCGCAGCATTGCGCGCAACGTTTTCAAGGATACGCTCTGGTATCGCATGAAGGGCTACGCTTTCCAGACACAGCAAGCATTGCGCGGGCGGCAAGAAGCGGGCCTCGCCGAACAGGCTGCGCGTGCAGAGCGCTATCTGCAACCCATCGCCGCGCGGGAAGCCCCATTGCTTCTGCTCCACTCCGAAGGGAGCACGGGCCTGTTGCGCTTGCGCACTGCATTCGGCAGCAGCCTGACAAACATGCAGGCAGATGGGCGCATCGAACTGGTCATCATTCCCCAATGCGACCATCTCTTCACGTTGCTCGACAGGCAGCAGCGTCTCTGCGCCGTGCTGGCAGAATGGGCCTCACGGCACTTTGCGCACGCGCCGGGCGACTCCGTGACGCGAGAACAGAGTACAGAGCAGAGGTGAACGTAGCGTGGAGTAGACCCGCGCATCACCCGCCCCTGCTTGTGGACGAACTCCACATTTGGCGTGCGCATGTGGATGCGGGGCCGGAAGCGCTGGCATACTGCGCCACGCTCTTGAGCTGCGACGAGACAGTGCGCGCCGATCGCTTTGTCTTTGCGCAGGACCGCAACCGTTATGTGGCGACGCGCGGGTTGCTGCGCCACTTGCTTGCTCGCTACCTGGATGTTCTGCCCGTCGCACTGCGTTTTGCCTACGCGCCCCAGGGCAAGCCCTATCTGGACGGCCCGGCGCACGCGTCGACGCTCCAATTCAACGTCGCCCACTCTGGCGACCTCGCGCTGGTGGGCGTCAGCCGCGTCCGGTGCGTTGGCGTGGACGTGGAGCGCATCCGCCCTGAGGTTGACGTCCGCACCCTGGCGCGAACCGTCTTTTCGCCTGCGGAACTGGCAACCCTGGAGCGCCTGCCTGACGATGCCGCGCGAATTGCCTTCTTCACGGCATGGGCGCGCAAAGAAGCGTTCGTCAAGGCGCTCGGCGACGGTATCTCATTCTCGCTCGCGCGCGTCACTGTCACCCTGCTGCCCGGTGAGCCGCCACAGTTGCTGCTGCCGGCGGACGCCGACGCCGCCGTTGCCGCCAGAGCTTGGACACTGCATGCGCTGGAGGTTGGTCCAGGCTACACTGCGGCGGCCGTGAGCGAAGGTCCCGCGCAATTGCGCTGCTTTGCGGCAGCGCTGCCTGCCCACGCGTAAGTAACAAATGCGAGGACCTGTACAGTTGGACGGGTCCTCACCTTGTTCAATCGAGCGGTTGCAGCGCGTGTGCATAGCTGTTGTAGACCGACTGCAACCGTAGTGCGGCACGCGCCTGCGCCTCGTTCCAGCCCGCGGGCAGCGGTGTAGTGACCGTGATGGTGCGGGCTGCAGGCAGGTCAAAGTAGTTGTTGCTGAAAATGGCATCCACGCCTACGAGGGAGATTTCCACAAAGCGCGCAAGCGATTGGGCGCGCAGGTCGATCTGCAGCGTATCGCCGTCGATGCGTACGTGCGGGTCGATGGCCGGTTCTGCAAGCGCAATGTGCTTGGTTGGTGCGAAAGTTGCCACTTGCAGCGCAACGCGTTCTTCTCCGCGCCACAGCTCGGCGACAAAGATGTGCGTGCGCCGCGTCACAGCGTTGATCTCCTGCGCGAAATCCAGCGTGCGGATATGCGCCGCACTGTGGGGCGCCACTCTCGCCGCCTCGCTGCCGCTGCGCAGGACTTCTCCTGGCAGCGTCTCCAACGACCAGCGGATTTCGCCCTGCCACGGCATGTCCAGGTCGCTGCTCACCCAAAGACCCTGCGCCGTTGGCATGTCCTCAACCGAGAGCAGTAGCGGCGCGTAGAAACGCTTCGCCGCATAGTGGAGCGCCTTCCAGCGGCCAAAGAAATCGATGCTCGACCACGAGGCCACCGGCCAGCAGTCATTAAACTGCCAGTAAAGGGCGCCCGCCACGCGATCCATGTGGCGACGCCAATGTTCGACGCCGTAGCGAATACCTTCTGCCTGCAGCACCAGGCTGAGATAGACCAGCGCGTCGAAATCCTTGGGCAGCAGGAAGCTGTCGAGCATCTGTCCCACCATGAGCGAATTGCCGCTGGCGTTCTTCTGGTGGCGCTCCATCACATAGGAAGTCATGTTCCAGGCCGCACCATCGGCCGGGTCGGCATAGGTGGCAATGGTGGCAAGCGGCGGCATCGCCTGGAAGCCAAACTCGCTCATGAAGCGGGGGAATTGGTCTCGATAGGCGGTGAAAGGCTTGCGCCCGTGCCATACCTCCCAGTAGTGTGCATCTCCCTGGGCCTGGCCATTGGGTGCACCAATGGGGACATCCGAAGAGGGCGAACTGGGCCAGTAGGCGTGGTCAGGGTCGTCCGCAGCGATCCATTGGGGCAACGTGCTGTGGAAGAAGTCGTCGTAGGCCGCCTTGAGCGGTGCGGCTCCGGGCATGGCGTCCCATCCCCAATCGACCCAGCCCCACTCCATTTCGTTATTGCCGCACCAGAGCGCGAAACTGGCGCGATGGCGCAGGCGCCGCACATTTTCGCCAATCTCCACGCGCACGTTTTCCAGAAACCGCATATCGTCCAGCGGATAGACGCTGCATGAGAAGATGCAGTCTTGCCAGACGAGGATGCCGTACCTGTCACAGAGGTCGTAGAAGCGCTCTTCCTCATAGAAGCCGCCACCCCACACGCGCAACATGTTCTGGTGCGTTTCCGCAGCGGAGCGAATGAGCGACTCAAGGTGCTCGTCGCTGATGCGCGTGGGAAAACTATCGGCAGGAATCCAGTTGGAGCCTTTGGCGAAGATGCGCTGCCCATTGACCACGAACTCGAAGGATTTGCCCCACGGGTCCGGCTCCTGGCGCAGTTCCAATGTGCGCAGGCCAAGCTGGAAGGTGCGCACCTCAAGCACTGCGTTGCCTTCGTCCAGCAGTGTCACTTCGGCGGCGTAGAGGGGCTGCGCGCCGTAGCCGTTGGGCCACCAAAGTTGCGGGCGATCCACGACAAGACTCAGTTGGCCCCGGTCGACTTCTATGACACAGGTGGCTTCCTGTACCCTATCTTCGGGTGCAGTCAGGCGCAGCGTGGCGTGCAGCGCACCAGCGCTGATCGTTTCAACAGAAACATCCGCGCGCACCATGACGCGCCCACCGTCATGCGCCTGGCGCAGGTGGACATCCGTCAGGCGGGCGCGGCTGTATCCCTCCAGCCGCAGATCCTTCCAGATTCCGATCGGCGGGAGCTGGGGACCCCAGTCCCAGCCGAACTGGCAGGGGGCCTTGCGCAAGTGCGGGCCACCGTCGATGGCCTGCGAGACGCCGGGCAGGTAACGTCGCGCTTGCGCTGCCTGCACAAAGGCCACCGGCGACGCAAAGCGAATGACCAGTTCGTTTTCGCCGGGGCGCAGCAAATTGCCCACATCCCAGCGCCATTGGCGAAACATGTTGTCGGCATGGCCCAAGGACTGGCCATTGAGCACCACTTCAGCCAGTGTGTCCAGCCCGTCGCACACAAGCGCAATACGATCGGCGGCCAGCAGGTCGGCAGGGACGGCGAAGGTGGTGCGATACTCCCAGTCACGCTCGGCTACCCAGGCAACGTGCGCTTCGTTGTCGCCCACGAAGGGGTCTGGCATTTGCCCGGCGGCCAGCAAGTCAGTGTGTACGCCGCCAGGCACGATGGCGTCAAACCAGGCAAGCGATTCGACCGCACGGAACTGCCAATGCCCGGATAGAGAAAGGATTTGCATACCCAAGAAGGTAACCTCCGCATGGTTAATTGCACATGAAACTGCACCAGCAAGCACCGCCGGCACCTTGTCCATGATACATGAAATGATCCGATCGCGGATGTCCTCGTCGCGGCTCGCATCGTGTGCTGAATACCGCGTAGGCGCGTCAAATCATGGCATCGCTGGGCCGACTGCCCTCAATCGGTGCCATGATTCGCCCAACGGGCGGATTTCGCGCTTGTATGCCCCGATTTACTCTCCTGGCCGCAGCGGGCGGACGAGCCGCGCCCAACCAGCGCGGAAGTCATTGCGCCGCAGCTTCCAGGTGCCCACGATGCCGTAGGGCACGAAGAGCACCAGCAGAATGTAGATTGTGCCGATAATCAGCGGCCAGCGCGGGCCAAAGGTCGCGTTGAGCCAGTAACCCAGCAACTGGTAGACGCCTGCGCCCAGCATGGGGCCAATCAACGTGCCCACGCCGCCGATGATCGTCATCAGCAGCGCGTTGATGGTCGTCTCGACGCCCAGCACATCGGGCGTGGCGTTGAGATTCCAGAGCGCGTTCATGAAGCCGGCCAGCGCCGCCATTACGCCTGCCAACGTCACTGCCATCAGTTTGTAGACGAACGTGTTGTAGCCAATCATCTGCGCGCGCGCTTCATTCTCACGAATAGCCACCATCACGCGGCCGGGCGGCGAATCGACCACGCGGCGCGCAATCTGGTACATGATAACCATGAAGGCCAGCGCCACAAAGTAAAAGGTGAGGCGCTGATCGGTGGGATTCAGCCAATCGGGCACCGGGATGCCGTGCAGGCCATCCTCTGCACCGGTGATGGCGCGCAGGTCCGTCGCCTGCACCAGAATGTAGAACATCTGCGCAAAGGCCAGCGTGGCCATGGCGAGGTAGACGCCGCGCACACGCAGCGACACGACGCCAATCAGCACGCTCTGCACAATCGCCACGCCAATCACCGCCAGCAGCACGGGCCCCAGCCCCCAGCCTGCATCCTTGAGCAGTATGCCCGTGGCATATGCGCCTGCGCCAAAGAACATGGCGTGGCCAAAGCTCAGAATGCCCGTGTAGCCCATGAGCAGGTCATAGCTCATGGCGAAGACGGCCAATATGAATACCTGAATCAGCATCCCCTGCCAGAACTTGGGCGTCCCCTCGCCCACGGGCTGGCCGCTAACGAGCGAGAGAATGAAGGGGAAGGCAACCAGGAGGAGCAACACAACGGGGCCGAGCCAGTTGCGGCGGGTGGCCACGCGCGCTGCGGCGGATGTAGTGTTTGCGCCGGTGGAAGTCATGTCCCTACTCCTTCTTGCCGAAGAGCCCTGCGGGACGCACAAGCAGGACCAGGGCCATGATGAGAACCGTCGATGCACGCGCAATCGAAGGCGACATGCGGATCGCCTCGTCCATCCACGGCAGTTGAATGCCCGAAAGCACGAGTTGGTCGCCAAAGGCGCGTGCCATGCCAACCAGCAGCGCTCCCACCGCCGCGCCGATGTAACTGCCCATGCCGCCGATGACGACGGCGATGAAACCCTGCAACTGCACCTCCGCGCCCAGCCCCAGGTTGACGCCCAGGAAAGGGGCCGCCGCCACGCCGCCCACGGCCGCCAGCGCCGAACCGAGCGCAAAGACGAGCGTGAAAACGCGGCGGACGTTGATGCCCAGCGCCTGCACCATCTCGCTGTCCTGCACGCCGGCGCGGATGATGATGCCGATACGTGAGCGCTGCAGCAGCAGTGCAATGGCGATGAAAATCGCCACGCCCAGCCCGATGATGAAGATGCGGTAAGAGGGGAAGGGACGGCCCAGCACATCGATCGACGAGCAGTGGTCGCTGAACCATGACCAGAGATTGGGCGACGGGCAGCCCTCGCCGGAAGCAGCCGCAAAGGCGGGGATGTCCATGTAGAAACCCGCCGTGCCCCAAATTGTCTTGACTACCTCTGTGCCCACAAAACTGACGCCGAGCGTGAGCAGAATCTGGTAGAGCGGCCGGCTGTAGAGCGGACGGATCAGCGCGCTTTCGATGAGCGCGCCCAGCGCTCCACCCGCCACCAGCCCCACCAGCAGCGCCAACACAAAGCGGATGTTGGACGAGACGCCCAGAAGGAATGTCTCGGCGGGAGTACGTATCGGTACGATGGCAACGGCCAGCGCCAGCAGCCCCAGGCCGACCAGCGAGCTTTGCATGGTGGCGTGGCGGCGCGTAGCCACTGGTCCCACCCGGCTCAGCCCCAGACCCAGCAGCAAACCCGAAAGCGTCAGCCAGACGAGGCGCGGAATGTACACAACGGCGGCCTCCTGCGCGTCAATCGTCGCCACCGCGCCGCCTGCCGACGTTGCCGAATTGGCAACCAGCGCCTGTATGTTGAAGCCACGCACGGCCCAGAGCATGAGTCCCAGGCTTGCCACGAAGAGCAGAAAATGAAACGCCGTGTCAAGCCAGGGCCGCTTGAGTATGTTGGGCAACTTGCTGCTCAACCAGCGGCCGACTTGCGCGCCCCCCAGCAGCGCCAGCACCAGCGGCAGCGTGTTCAGCAGCAGCCGCGGGTTGGCATAGGCAGTGAAGCCCAGGTACGCGCCCATCATGAAGAGCATGCCGTGGGCAAAATTGAGCACGTCCATGAGGCCAAAGATGAGCGAGAGACCCGACGCCACAAGGAAATAGAGTGCGCCCAGCGTCAGCCCCGAAAGGATGATGCTGGCCACCACCTTGGGTTCATAGCGGTTCGTCATCCAGATGAAGACGGCCAGCACAATCGCCAGCGTCACCAGGAGCGCGCTGTTCCTGCGCATGGATGCAACCATCATGCGGCTCCTTGCTCTGCAGCGTGTGCGGGTTCGGCCACGGCGGCGGCGTAGCCAGCGCCCAGGTAGCGGGCGATCAACGCGCGGTTCTGCACGAGGTCGGCCATCTTGCCGGCGTGGACGGACTGGCCGTCATCCAGGATATAGTAGCGGTCGGCCAACAGCGAAGCCATGCGGAAATTCTGCTCCACCAACAGGATGGTGGCGTGGGCCGACAACTGGCGCAGGGCGTCGACAATCGACTGAATCAGAATGGGAGCCAGCCCTTCGCTGGGCTCGTCAATCAGTAGCAGGCGGTTCTCGGGCACGAGCGCACGAGCAATTGCCAGCATCTGCTGCTGGCCGCCGGAGAGCTGGCCGCCGGGCAACTTGTAGAAGCGTTTGAGGTCGGGGAAGAGGCCAAAGATGAGGTCGCTGCGCCGCGCCAGGTCCTTCTTGGAGCGCTCGGCGATCTTGAGGTTCTCCTCCACCGTGAGCGCACGGAAGATGGCGCGGTATTCGGGCACGTAGCCGATGCCCATTGCTGCTATCGCGTAGGCCGTCTTGCCGTGGATGTTGCTGCCCTCAAATGAAATACGCCCTGTGCGCGGCGGGTTCAGCCCGATGATGGAGCGCAGCGTGGTGGTCTTGCCCGCGCCGTTGCGACCGAGCAGCGCCGTAATGCTCCCCTTGGGCACGTTGAGCGAGACGCCTTCCAGGATGTGAAATTGGCCGATGAATGTGTCAATCGCATCAACCTCAAGAATGTTCGTCATGGAAATCCCCCAGGTATGCACGCTGCACACCTTGATTGGCGGCAATCTGCTGCGGATCACCCTCGGCCAGCAGTCGCCCCTGGTGCATCACCGAAATTCGGTCGGAGATGTTCATGACAATGCTCATGTTGTGCTCAACCAGAATGATGGTCTTGTTGCTTGTGGTGCGGATGCGGTCGATCATGGCTACGAGCGCAGGCACCTGCTCGGAGGCCATGCCTGCCGTCGGCTCGTCCAGCAACAGCACCTCCGGATCGCCCGCGAGGATGATGGCGAGTTCCAGACGTCGTTTGTCGCCGTGCGGCAGCACGCCGGCCGCGACGTTGGCCCTGGCATCGAGACCCACATCAAGCAGGGCGCGCTCGGCTGTCTCCATATAGCGGCTGAAGCTCTGCGCCGAACGCCAGAAGGTGAGATTGTGTTTGCCCAACGCCTGCGCCGAGAGGCGCACGTTTTCCATCACCGTGAGGTCGGGGAAGACATTGGTAATTTGAAAGGAGCGACCAATGCCCATGTGCGCCATGCGGTGCAGCGGCACGCCTGTAATGTTGCGCCCACGTAGCAGAATCTGGCCGGATGTCGGCTTGAGATTACCGCTGATGAGGTTGAAGAGGGTGGTCTTGCCCGCACCGTTGGGGCCAATGATGGAGTGCATGGCGCCCTCGGCCACCTGCAGGCTAACTCCGTCGACCGCGTGCAGGCCGCCAAAATGCTTGGTGACGTTGCGGGTTTCGATGATGGAATTGCTCATCGGGGTGTGCCTTTCGGGGCGGCGTACGGATCGCACGGATCGCGTGACATGCAGCGGCCTTGATGCAAGTGGCGGTCACGCCCCATTCCACGCGCGCCGGAATTGCGCGCGGAATGGGGCGCTGTCGACTCTACTCGCAGCGGCCCAATTCAGCGGGCACGCTGCAGGGCGGCGCCGTCTCCTCGGGTGTGAATTCCGTCACCAGTTCCACGAACTTGAAGTCAGGGTCAGTGGTGTTGGTCAGGCGCACGAGGGTCATGGGCTGAAGCAGCGCGTGGTCACTGGCGCGCACTTCGTACTCGCCCTTGGGGCCCTGAAACTTCATGCCCTCGATTGCGGCCATCAGGGCATCACCACTGCTGTCGCCATCTGTGGCCACGACCGCATCGTGAATCATGGTCGCGCAGTTGAATCCGGCTTCCGCCCACAGGTCCGGCGGCGTGCCGAAGCGCGCAATGTGCTGCTCGGTGAGGTAGTTGTTGATGGGGTTGTCAAAGAGGGTGTAGTGGTAGACGACGACGCCCACCGAGTTCACGGCATCACCGTAGCCCTGCGCCAGCGTCTGATTGTCGCCAAAGCCCGTGGCCACGTCCATCGTGTCGAAGACGCCCAACTGCTGCATCTGCTGGAACATGGGCACGTAGCCTGCGCCCGCCCAGGTGACGATGACGACGTCAGCGCCGGAGTCAAGCACTTCATTGATGTAGGGGGTGAAGTCGGAGGTGTCGGCCGGGGCAAAGATGGCGCCGAAACCTGTCTCGGTGTCATTCACAGGGAATGTGCCGCCGGCTGCAGTGACGACCTTGTGGAAGCCCGCTGCCGAGCCCTGGCCAAAGGCATTGTCCTGCGCAATCTGGATGAAGTTGTCGCCCAGTTGCACCAGCGCTGCGCCCATTGTCAGCGCATCCTGAATGTTCTGGCGGCCACAGCGGAAGACGTAGGGGTCGAAGTTGGCGCCGGTGATCGCATCGGCAGCGGCAGGGCCGGCAATGTAGACGGTCTTGTTCTGCGAGGCGATGCCGCCCACGGCCAGCGCCACGGGCGAACTGGGCACACCAACGAGGATGTCGGCGCCGTCAAGCTCAATCGCTTCGCGGGCCAGTGATGCGCCCTTTTCGGGGTTGCTGGCGGTGTCCTTGAGCACAACCTCAACGGGTCGGCCGGCAATGACGCGCGTGCCGTCCGTCACATAATCCAGGCCAATCTCGAAGCCGCGCTCAAAGAGCGGGCCATAGATGGCAAGCACGCCCGAGTCATCGGTCAATTCACCAATCACGAGCGGCTCGCCGGTCGCGGCGGCATCGGCTGCGGGCGCGGCGGCGTCGGTCGGCGCGGCCTCGGCAGCCGGGGCGGCGGTGGACTCGGCCTCTGCCGGTGCGGCTGCGGGCGCGGCAGCGGGCGCCGCACAGGCGGCCAGAAGCATGACGAGCATGGCCATTAGCGATTGTACAAACCAGCGGTTGGTGCGCATCTTTCTCTCCTTCGACTGAAAAGTGGGACATGGTTGAGTGGACGAGCGGGTGCAACCACAAGATATGTGCAAGTAACTTTCACCTCCGTGGTGAACGGGCCAAGAAACTGCACCTCACCCCCGGCCCCTCTCCATGCGGAGGGAGAAAAACGTCTCCGCATGTCTCGCTTCTTCGTATGGAGAGGGGCCGGGGGTGAGGTGCAGTTAGGCATCGATTGGCTCAAACGCGAGTACACTATGCCGCAGGTTGCCCTCGCCCAGGTCCACAAAGGTCACGGTAACGGGCGTGCCGATCCAGTCGATTGACGGCCGCTTTGCGTCCACAGCCAAAATGCGGGCGCTGACCGAGACCCCTTCGTCAAGCGCAACAATGCCCGCCACATAGGGGTTGGTGCGGTCGTAACCCTGCGCTACCATCGCGCTGGTCCCCACAGAGATGGAGGTGAAGGCCGCAATCTTGCCCCGCCCCGAAAGCTCTTCCCAGACCAGCGCTACGTTCTGACAGGCCGGGCAGATGGCGCGCGGCGGCAAATAGACGTTGCCACATTCCGGGCAGCGCGTTCCGGCCAGTATGTGCTCGGCCAGAAATTGCTCAAAACCCGCCGCCGTCAAGGGGCGGGCCTGTGCGTCGCTCATGCGTTTACTCCCTTCGTTCGTAGACATGGACCACACAGGTTGACCCCGTCGCGCCCACGTTGTGCGTCAGCGCCAGGGGCACATCGCCCTCCAGTTGGCGCTCGCCTGCTTCGCCGCGCATTTGTTTGAAGACCTCCACCACCTGCGCCACGCCCGACGCGCCGACGGGGTGTCCCTTGGCCTTGAGGCCGCCAGAGGTGTTGATGGGGCGTGCGCCATCGCGTGCTGTGACGCCATCCTCGGCGGCCTTGAAACCCGTGCCCGGCGCAAAGAAGCCCAGGTCCTCGGTGGCAATCACCTCGGCAATCGTGAAGCAGTCATGCACCTCGGCCATGCGAATGTCGTTTGCCTGCACACCAGCCTGCACATAGGCCGTGGCCGCTGCGCCACGTGCCGCGCCCAAAGTCGCCAGGTCGGAGCGGTTGTGCAGCGGCGCATCTGACGCGTGGCCCGAGCCAATGACATAGACGGGGTTGTCGGTGAATTCGTGTGCGCGCGCGGCGTCCACCAGCAGAAGGCAGGCGGCGCCATCGGTGACGGGCGAGCAGTCAAAGAGGCGCAGCGGCCACGCCACCATGGGGTTGGCCGCGTCGTCGTGCAGGAATTCCATGGGGTCGGCCCAGACTGGCGCAGGCTTGCCCTTGCGTACTGCGGCGGCAATGCGGCCCTGCATCCAGTCGGGAATCGTCACGCCGAATTGCGCCTTGGGGTTGAGCGCGCCATTTTCGTGATTCTTGATGGCCACATTCATAAGGTGCTCGGGCGTCATGCCGTAGCGTGCCATATAGGCAGTGGCAATCGCCGCATAGAGGCCGGGGAAGGTGAAACCCGCTGGAATCTCGTAGAGAATGTCGGCGGCCGCGCCCAGCGTGTCCGTCACCTGCGCGGTGGGCAGGCGCGTCATGCGCTCGACGCCTCCCACCAACACCATGTCGTGCATCCCCGAAGCGACAGCCATGACGCCCTGGCGCAGCGCCACGCCGCCGCTGGCGCAGGCATCCTCCACGCGCACGGCAGGAATCTGCGGAAGTCCGATCGCATCGGCCATGATGGGGGCGGTATGTCCCTGCCCCTCGAAGAGGTCGCTGGAGAAGTTGCCCAGATAGAGCGCCTCGATGGCCGTCGGGTCCATGCCCTTGTCCACCGTGCTGCGCAGTTCCAGGTACGCTTCCACAAAGAGGTCGCGGCTCGACTTGTCGGCGAAGGCGCCAAACTTCGAGATGCCTACGCCCACCAC
>CAYJNV010000016.1:0-7416 GCA_964370975.1 uncultured Caldilineaceae bacterium
GCCAACCCAAGTCCACTCAAGTGGACTACGCTGCAGGGTACGTGGTTGCGCTACCCCAATGGCTATCCGGCTTGAATTTAGCGCTATGCAGGATGAGACTGGTCTCTAGCAGTCAGTCCACTTGAGTGGACTTGAGTTGGCTAGCCGAGGGTTTCAACCCTCGGAGGCCCCGGCGACACGCTCACCTCGAGACGCTGCGACTTGTGGGTAAAGAATAGCCCATGACGAGGGGCCGAGTCGGCAGCCTGCAAGGCGTTGCAGGACGGGAGCCGGCTTCTACATGCCCGGCGCTCTGTAGGTTGGGCTCTTCTTTGCGGCCGCGTCTACTTCGGCGGTGGTAAGCAAGACCGTTGTGGTGACATTCGCTGCGCCGGACGCGCCGACAGTCAACGCGATGGCGGCTGCAGAGGCATGGTCCGCCACATCGGCGATGACGTAGAGGTCGTGTTTACCAAAGGCGTAGTAGTAGGATTCGATCGAGCCGCCCATGGAGGTGGCGAGCGCCTCGACTGCCGTGCGGCGCGCCGAGCCGCCCTCCTTGAGCAGTCCCTTGACGCCGTCTGCGGTATAGCTTGCCTGAAACAGATACTTTGCCATAATGTAGCCTCCACAAAGAATGAAACAGCCTCGCCATGAGGCGGTCGGGGTGCAACCATAAGTGGTCGCGTCCGTCCTGTCAACTCGGGTTTATGCGCCCACATGCGCATGGTCATGACAACGGCGCTTCGTCGCCTCACTTGTGGCGCTGAATGCGCGATCATCCGTTACAATGGGCGCGCCCCAACTTGCAGTCTCATCTTTCGCTTCGATTGACATTTGACATGTAGGAGGTGACCCATGGGTCGACTGGTCAGGATTGTCCCACGGTGGTCGATTCTCGTTTTCATGGTTCTTGCACTGGCGAGCGCAGGCGTCGCGCTGGCAGCCCCCGCGCAGCAGTCTGGTATGCCCGGCGCAGCCGACGGGCTTGACGCGCTGTCACCCGAAGAGACGGCCGCGGCTGTTGACGCTGCCTCGGCGTTGCGTAGTGCAGATGCAGCGTCTGTGCGCGCAGCCCCTGCCGCACCCGGAGCGGTTGCTGTCAGCGCGCCGGCCGAGGAACTGGTGCTGGTTGAGCGTCATCAGGAGGACAAAGAGGTCATGGCAACAGGTTCCTGGCCGCGTCGCGCCGACCTCTACCTCTACCGCTACGCTGATGACACGCTTGTCCATGGCCTGTATGACTACGCCACGAAGCAAACGCAGATAGCGGAGAGCGTACAGGGTGTGCAGTTGCCGCTCAGCGACAGTGAACGCGCGACGGCAATCGCGATCACCTATGCGGACCCGGCCGTGCGTGCGCAGTTGGCAGACGAATACCGGCTGATTACAGGCGGCGCACTCACGAGCGCGGGGCAACTGGACATACGCGTCTTCAATTACCATGCGGGCTCGAACCCGGAGATGGAGACGCCGGCCGTGCAGGCGTGCAGCATCAACCGTTGTGCACAACTGCTTATCCTCACCGACCAGAATGTGACGCTGCGTGCACTGCCAATTGTGAATTTGTCGAAGATGCAGGTGGCGAGCGTGGTGCCGCTCGATGTGGGTCTCTCGGCCGATGCGCAAGCCGCGCACACGCACACAGGTGGGGGCAACTGATGAGCCATGGATTTGATTCGGCAGCGCGTTCGCTGCGACAGCGCGTGGTAAGGCAAGCCCTCGGTGCGGCGCTGGTGGCGATTGGCATCTTGCTGCTGGCGGGCGCGTGGTTCTACGCGTCGCCGCGCGTGCTGGCGCAGAGCGAGCATGCCTGCTCTGCGGCATTTAGAATTGACAAGACGCTGCCCACGGGCACACGCTGGGAGATGTGCTGGGAACCGCGCGCGCTGGATGGCATTGTGCTCTATGACATTACGCTGACGCCGCCGGGCGAGCCACGCCGGCTCATTTTGGCGCAGGCGGGTCTGGCACAGGTGCATGTTCCCTATGATGACAACGGCGCGCGCTTCCACGATATCACCGACTTTGGCTTTGGCGGGCGCTATCTGGCGAACCTGACGCGCGCTGAATGCCCGGATGGGACGCTGCTCGCATACGGCGGCAAGAATGTCCTTTGCCTGCAGATTCAGCCGCGCGGTTACGCGCAGAAATACTATGCGCGTCAGCTACAAGGCTACGAGCTTTCGCTTTTCAGCGTCTCCACGTCGGGCGATTATAACTACATTGTGCAGTATGAGTTCTATGACGACGGCACCATCGTGCCCACGGTGGGCGCGTCGGGGCAACTGCAGCGCTATGGCACCGATGCCTCCTATGGGTGGGTGACGGCCACGAACCGCATCCCCATCTCGCACTATCACAATTACTGGTTCCGCCTCGACTTTGACATCAACGGCCGTGCCAACGACCTCGTGCAGGAGATCCAGATCAACGCGACGGACCAGAACCGGCGGCGCGTGAAGCAGGTGACGGATGTCACGCTCGAGGCGGCGCGCCAACACGATCCCGATGTGCAGCGTACGTGGCGCGTGGTTGACAAGGTGACGCGCAACGATGGCGGCAACCTCATCTCCTATCAGATTGAGGGGCTGAGCAGCGGCCACGACTTTACCGGGCCGAGTTTTGAGCCATTTTCGCAAAATGACTTGTACGTGACTACCTTCAAGGGGTGCGAGAAGTATCCGTCGCACAACCCGGCGCTGAACGGCTGCGCAGGAGACGTGTCGCAGTTTGTCAACGGCGAAAGTGTGGATGGGGCGGATCTGGTGGTTTGGTATGGCATCACCTTCCACCACCTGCCGCGCGAGGAAGATGAAGTGTACATGGATGTGCATTGGGATGGCTTCACCATCATCCCGCGTGATTGGACGTCGCACAACCCGCTGGATAACGTGAGCCCCGGCGGCAGCGTGGCTACGTCGACGCCCACACCGACCGCAACGCCGATATCCCAGCCGGCGGCGCTCGATGTGCAGCCGCAGCAGGTAGTGCTCTTCGCGGAAACCCTGCCGCAGACGGTGACCCTCAGCCTCGAGGCAGGGGCGGGCGCGCCGGTTGCCTGGCAGGCACAGAGCAACGCGCCGTGGCTGCTGGCCAGCCCGCTCACCGGCACGACGCCGGCGACGATGACGGTGCAAGTGACCGCGCCGCTCTCGGTGAGCGCGGTCCTGAGCGGCACACTCTACACTGGTACAGTAACGCTTTCGACCACGCTGCCGACAGAGGCGCAGGTGGAAGTAACGGTGCTGGCGGGCATGGTGGAGAAGAGCTACATGCCGGTCATTGAGGGGGCTGGTCCGTAGGCGCAGGGTGCTGCACGGGGGTGCTGCATAGTACATTCTAAAGATCAAAGAGGGGCCCGCACGGATCGCGGTGCGGGCCCCTCTTTGCATGGCGCATGTCAAATTCCGACGAGCGTGACGCCCGTTGCGCTGCTGGGCGCATCGCGAGAGAAACGCGCAGTCGATTAATCTGCGACGGAACCGGCATTGATTCGGCCCCGTTTTGAAATAAGAAGCGCGGGTTCGGTTTCCGCTAGCCGCGCTTCTACTCGCTTGGTTGCGGCCGCGTTTACATCACAATGGCGGGCACGCCGGCCTGCGCGATGAGGGAGTTGAGCGCCTGGACGTCTGTCTGCAGTACGTCGTCGAGCTTCTCCACCTGCGCCTGGATGGCAGCGACATACTCGTCCACGAGCGCGGTGGCTTGCTCGGTGGGACGGGCGTCGGCGGTGCCGATGGTGGGCACAAGTGCGGCGATGGCCTCGTTGAGGCGCGGCCGAGAGACGAGGTGGTAGTTGTCCTTCTGGTCGCCTGGCAAGATGAGCGTGTCCTCGACCTTTTCGAGCTTCTTGACTATCGCGGCAGCGGCGTTGCCCACATCGGCGCGCTCGGGCAGCAGCTTCTGCCAGCTTTGCACCTGCTCACGCACGGTGCGCAGGGTCTGTACGGCGCGATAGCTATCGGAGACAGCGTCGCGGATGCGGGTGAGCAGGTCGTGCTGTTCCTTGAGGTCTTCCGCAGAGGTTTGCACGCGCAGGTCGTTGACGACCTCGAACTGTTGCGATTGCACGCTTTCGCCCACGGTCAGGCGCGCTGTGTAGACGCCGGGCAGAACCCACGGCCCCTCGAAGAGTTCGGCAGCGGTCTTGTTGCCGGCAAGGCGGATGGCACCCTGTTCGCGCAGGTTCCAGACAAAGCGGTGGATGCCGGGTGTCGTGCCAATCCATGGGCCGGGGTTGAGGCTGCGCGCCTTTTCGTCGAGTTTGTCATAGCCCACTGGCTTGCGCGCGTAACTGCGCACAACATTGCCGTCAGCGTCGAGGAATGCAAGCTCCATAGGTGTCTCGGGTGAGACAGTGACGGGCAGACGGTAGTAGATGAGCGCGCTGCGGGGCGCGCCCTCGCCCGAGTCGAGATATTTGCGCTCAATGGCGCCAAGTTCGGTGCGCTTGGCCACTGCCGTTGAGTTGTTGCCCATGCCGATTGCGTAGAGGCGACCTTCAGGAGGCATCCAGTCGGCGAAGAGGTCGGGCAGGATGCGATAGCTGGTGCGCGGGGCGAAGAGGTGGGGCGCGTCGCTGCCAACTTCGCCGCGTGCCTGCTGGTAGATGGGCGTGAGGTCGTCCATCACCCATGCCGAGCGGCCGTGCGTGGCAATGACAAGGTCGGTGCCCTTGATCTGCAGGTCATAGACGGGGCAGACAGGGAAGTTGCCGCTCCAGCGCGTCCAGTGGGAGCCATCATCCACGGAGAGGTAGAGGCCCGTTTCGGTGCCTGCGTAGAGCACGCCCGGCTGGTTGGGGTCGGCGCGGATGACGCGTGTGAAGTCGTCGCCGGCAATGCCTTCGCTGATTTTCGCCCAGGTCGCGCCATAGTCGGTGGTCTTGTAGAGGTAGGGGTTGGTGTCGTCGAGCTTGTAGCGGGTGGCGGCCACGTAGCAGGTGCCGGCATCATGGGGCGAAGGTTCGACTGTGCGAATCCATGCCCATTCGGGGAGGTCGAGAGGCGTCACATTCTGCCAGGATGCGCCGCCGTCGCGCGAGACGTGGACAAGGCCATCGTCACTGCCTGCCCAGAAGACGCCTGCTTCGTGGGCCGACTCGCGGAATGTGTAGATTGTGTCGTAATGTTCGGCGGCGCTGCTGTCGAGTGTAATTGGGCCACCCGAGGGGTTCTGCTTGGACTTGTCGTCACGCGTCAGGTCGGGGCTGAAGGGCTGCCACGAGTGGCCGTTGTTCGTCGAGCGGAAGGCGACGTTGCCGCAGGTGTAGAGCACGTTGGGGTCGTGCGGCGAAAAGAGAATTGGGTAGGTCCACGGGAAGCGGTATTTGAGCGAGCTGAGCGCAATGTCGCCGCCGGTCGCTACCGGCCAGACGTTGACGAGCTGAATCTGGCGCGTGGCATGATCGTAGCGTTGGAGCGCGCCGAGTCCGCCTGGCGAACTTCCCACGGCGCCCACGAAGGTGACATTGTCATCCTTGGGGTCTACGGCAATGTAACCGCTCTCGCCCGTGCCTGCCACGTAGCAATCGCCTATGGAGATTGCGCCGGATATGGTGTCGCTAGGCACGCTGATGCTCGAGTTGTCCTGCTGCGTTGCGTAGACGCGGTAGGGGAAGCGGCCGTCGGTGTCGAGGTGGTACAACTGCGCCGTCAACTGGTTGTAGACCGTGCTGAAGGAGCCGCCGGCGTCGAACGAGACATTCGCGCCGCCGTCGTTGCTCTGGATCATGCGGCGGTTGTTGCGCGGGTCAATCCAGAGGCCGTGGTTGTCGCCGTGGGGCGTGGGGATTTCGGTGAAGGTGCGACCGCCGTCAATCGAGCGGTGGAAGCTAAGGTTGGAGACATATACAGTGTCGGCATCCTGGGTGTCGGCGTGGACGTGCATGTAGTACCAGGGGCGGCGGCGCAATTCGGGTTGGTCGCAAAGGAGCTTCCAGGTATCGCCGAAGTCGTCCGATCGGTAGAGGCCGGGGTCATTCTGGCTCTCGACCATGGCCCAGACGCGCCCAGCCTGCACGGGTGAGGCGGCGACGCCGATCTTGCCGTAAAGTCCTTCGGCAGGGAGGCCGGGGTGCCGACTCAGTTCGGTCCAGTTGTCGCCACCGTCGGTGGAGCGCCAGATGCCGCTACCTTCGCCGCCGCTGCTCATGTACCAGGGTCCACGGCGCGCCTCCCAAATGGAGGCGTAAAGGATGCCGGGGTTGTGCACGTCAAGCGTTACGTCAATTGCGCCGGCGTGATCGCTCACGTAGAGCACTTTCTGCCAGGTGGCGCCGCCGTCGCGCGAGCGGAAGACGCCGCGCTCTTCGTTTGCGCCGAAGGCGTGACCCAGCGCAGCGACGTAGACAATGTCGGGGTTCTTGGGGTGAATGCAGATGGCGCCTATGTGGCGTGTGTCGCTCAACCCCATGTGGGTCCAACTGCGGCCGGCGTCGGTGGACTTGTAGACGCCGTCACCATGCGAAACGTCGGTGCGGATTGCCGTCTCGCCCATGCCTGCGTAGATGACGTTGGGGTCGGAGACGGCGACCTCAAGTGCGCCAACGGATGCGGTCTTGAGAAAGCCATCCGAGACATTCAGCCAGGTTGTGCCCGCGTCGGTGGTCTTCCAGATGCCGCCGGCGACCGCGCCGAAGTAGAAGGTGGCAAAGTCGCTGGGGTCACCGGCCACGGCGACGACGCGTCCGCCGCGCGGCGGGCCAATACAGCGGAACTTGAGGGCGGCGAACAGGGCGTCCTGTCCGGAGAGCAGACCTGACATGCGCGGCTCCTTGCTTGGTTGCATCGGGGACCGAAGAGACCCGAGGGTTTTGTGTGGAGATGGTTTCAGTATCGCATGCGATGGGGTGCGGGCCAAAAGCATTGATGCAACAGCGGAGCATTCGTGGTGCGTCTCGCAGTATGTTGTCATCTCGTGGCGGTGGCTTAAGCCGCCGTTCTCATCCGGCGCGGTGGCATTGGTGAGGAATGCGGCTCTAGCCGCCTCTACGACTACGCTGTGCACTTGCGTGACGCAGCATTAGTTTTTCACCGTCACGTGGGTGAAGTACTCAACGTAGTTGCCGTCGGCGAAGACGACGCGCAGGCGCAGCATGTGCGGGCCGTTGGGAAAGTCCATGCTCTTCCATACGGTAAGGCGGCCAATGTTCATCAGGGGCTCTTCACCCATGGCCAGGTAGATGGGGTCACTGCCGTCCACCAGCAGGTCAACCTGCCACTTCTCGAATGAAGGGTGGTTTGCATAGCCCTGTACGAGGATCGCGCTGGATACGGTCGCGCCCGAACCGGGGAAGGTGATGGCCCCATAGACCGGTTCGGGAGTCGCTGCGCGTGCGCTTGCTGCGGCGTCGTCGGGCGTGGCGCTCTGTGCGGCTGTGGCACGCGGCAGTGGGGCAGCGGTTGTGGCGGTGGCGCGTGGCGTAGCGGGGGG
>CAYJNV010000016.1:7516-16621 GCA_964370975.1 uncultured Caldilineaceae bacterium
TGGCACGCGGCAGTGGGGCAGCGGTTGTGGCGGTGGCGCGTGGCGTAGCGGGGGGCGTAAGGGTGGGCGGCACTGTGCTTGTAGGCGTTGATGGCGCCGTAGTCCCAGTGGTTGGCGTAGCTGATGGCGTGACCGAAGGTGTGGCCGTTGGCGTAGCTGATAGCGTGACCGACGTTGTGGCCGTTGGCGTTGATGATGGCGTGACCGACGGTGTGGTCGACGGAGTTGCCGACGCGGTTGCTGACGCGGTCGCTGATGGCGTGGCTGTCTGCGTGGCGGCTGCGGCGCCGGTGGGCGTAACCGTCGGCCACGGTGTCTCCGTCGGTGCAGGCGTAAGGGTAGGTGTGATGGTGGGCGCTGCCGCAGGGTCGGGCGTGGGCGTTTCGAGCAACGCGTTGGTGATGTCATCCATGGGGAAATCGCGACAGAGCGCCTTGAACTGCCAGCCGCGCGCCGTCATGGTCTTGAGGATGGTGCGCACGGCCTCGACGGTTTGCGAGCGGTCGCCGCCGCCATCATGCATGACGACGATTGAGCCATCGCGCGCGTTGTCAATCACGTGCTGCGCGATCTCGTCTGCGCCGGGGCTGCGCCAATCCTCCGGGTCCAGGTTCCATTTGACGATGCTCATGCCCAACTGATCGGCAAAATCAACCACGTTGTAGTCAATGGCGCCGTACGGCGGGCGCAGGCACCCGGAATCCATGTCGCCCAGGATGGCGCTGGTGTCGCCCACTTCGGCATTGAAAAACTGTTGCGAGACGCCGGTGAGGTTGGCGTGGTTGTAGCCGTGGTTGCCGAGTGCATTGCCTCCGTCATAGACCTTCTTGAGGAGTTCGGGGTCGTTGATCGCTTGTCGGCCAATGACGAAGAAGGTGGCCTGCGCGTTGTAGTCGGCCAGCAGGTCGACCATTTGCTCAGTCCACGGCTGGTAGGGACCATCATCGAAGGTCAGGAAGATGGTGGGGGCGCGGCCGTCAACGGGCGTGGCGATGGGCACCTTGCCGCCAGGCGGTGCGTCAATATCCACGGCCAGCAGCGCGCGGCCGCCAAAGGTCAGAACGAAGGCAAGCGCGAGGAGCGCAGGGCGCAGGACCGCAAGAAAGGGAAAGTTGGAATGCAAGAGCCAATCCTGTTCGTGAGGTTCGAGTGTCGGGAGCAAGGCGCGTCTGCCTGAGCGGCGACTGCGAGTCGTGTGACGGGCAGCCGCACGTACAGGATTCCCTAAAGATGACGCAGGCCGCAGCCGTTCGGTCGCGCACATGCGCTGCTAAACGAGCGAGATAATAAGTCCCTCGCTGGGGCCGAGGGGCAGGCTGTTGAGAAAGTGCAGATCGCCCTGGCGTGCAACGCCAGTGTCGAGCAGGATGCTGCCGGCAGGCGCAATGGCACTCAAATTGAGATGATGCGGCTGTGTGCCGAAGTTTAGCACAATCAGTAGCCGTTGGCTGTCAGCCTCGCGCAGGAAGGCGAAGACGTCAGACGCGCCGCTCTCCAGCGAGCGATAGCTGCCCCCGAGGAGGGCAGGCGACTTCTGGCGCAGGTCCGTAAGCAGGCGGAAGAACCAGAGGGGTGAGCGGGGATCGCTCTCCTGAGAAAGCACGCTATGTTGCGCGTAGTCAGCGGAAACGGGCAGCCACGGCGTGACATCGGGTGGGCAGAAGCCGGCGTTGGGCGAGTCGTCCCACAGCATGGGGGTGCGCTGCGGGTCGCGTCCGACTTCGTCGGCGACTTCGGGCTGATTGACGGCCTGCGGGTCGCGCACGAGCTCGGGCGGGATGGGCACGTCGGTCATGCCAATTTCGTCGCCGTAATACCAGGTGGGCGTGCCGCGCAGCGTAAGCAGGAGCATGGTGGCGACGCGCGCCTGATCCTTGCCCAGGCGCGTGGCGATGCGCCGCTTGTCGTGATTGCCCAGCACCCAGTTGGGCCAACCCCACGCGGGCTGCACCGCTTCGTATTCATCCACCATCGTGCGCACGCTTTGCGCATTCCAGGGCGCGCCAATGAGATGAAAGTTGAAGGGGAGGTGGCACTCGTCGCCCACGCCACGCGCCAGTGGGTCACTGCCGTAGTAATTCATGAGTCGCGCATTGGGCAGGTAGATTTCGCCCACCAGGATGCGCTCCTGACTTGCAGAAGAGTACTCGTCGAGCAGGCTGCGCATGGCACGGATGATGCTATGCACTTCAGGCTGATCAGCGGTGTGGATATGATCGAGGCTGAAGATGGGCGGGCCGCCGCTCCAGTCCGGGTTGGGTGGCTCGTCACGCAGGGCGGCGTCCTTGATCATGAGCCAGATGACGTCCACACGGAAACCGTCGATGCCGCGCTCGAGCCAGACGCGCATTTCGCCCAGCATGGCCTCAAGCACGGCCGGGTTTCGGTAGTTGAGTTCGGGCTGGTGGCTGTCGAACTGGTGCAGATAGTATTGGCCCGTTGTGGTATCCAGCGTCCAGGCGGGGCCGCCAAAGTAGGAGAGCCAGTTGTTGGGTGGGCCGCCATCGGCAGCGGGGTCGCTCCAGATGTACCAGTTGCGCTTTGGATTCGTGCGGCTGGCGCGGCTTTGCACAAACCAGGCGTGCTCGTCGGAGGTGTGGTTGGGCACAAGGTCGAGCAGCACCTTCATGTCGCGGGCGTGTGCGCCGTCCAGCAGCTGCGTGAAGTCATCGACCGTGCCGAAGATGGGTTCAATGCCGGTGTAGTCGGCCACGTCGTAGCCGAAATCGTGCATGGGCGAGGGGTTGATGGGCGAGAGCCAGAGAGTGTCGACGTGAATGCCCTTGAGGTAATCAAGGCGCTGGATAATGCCCTGCAAATCGCCGATGCCATCGCCGGTGCTATCCTGAAAAGAGCGCGGGTAGACCTGGTAAATGATGGCTTGCTGCCACCAGCGCAGTGTGCTCGATGCGTTCACGCCCAGGCTCCTTGGGTTGCGGGTTTGCGCCATCGTGCTGATTGTAGACATTCAGACGATGGATGCAAATTGGTGGCGCGGTGAGCGGTAGGTCGGGCGCGCAAAGCCGCGATTACTCTTGAGATGCCCTGTCCGTTGGAGCGCGCGCCACCAATGTGAAATCCTCCTTGATGGAGTGGGTGCATTTCAGTTTAGTGGCGCGCTGCAACCTCACCCCCCGGCCCCCTCTCCAAACTGGCGAGGGGGAGAAAAGCAGTGCTGGCGGGCGCCACGCTGTGCGCAAGGTGCGCTGCTCCCCTCTCCATTGTTCTGGAGAGGGGACGGGGGTGAGGTTGCAGTGTGCCACCACTGTGAAATCCTCCTTGATGGAGTCACTGGATGGCGCGCTCTGCAAACCTGTGATATTCTCAAAGCACGCAATAGGCGGCGCTGCATTACAGCATGCAGAGAACAACCCGCTTCCCAACTCCGTTTCAAAACATAATATGAAGGGAGTCGATTTGTGACCGATCCTGATATGCCTCTGGGCAGGTCGGATTCGCCCCCTCGGCCAAAGGTGCGCGCCGGCCCGCACCGCTGGTGGAGCGTCGCGATTGCGGCCATGCTCGGTGTGTTTGTAGGCCTGGGCTTCTACACCTTTTCCTATGCCGAGGGGCTCTCCTACTTCTCGGACGATCCGAATTCCTGCATGAACTGCCATGTCATGCGCGATCAATTCGAAGCGTGGAACCACTCCAGCCACAAGGCGGTGGCGACCTGCAACGACTGCCACACACCGCACCACAACACAGTGGCCAAATACACCGTCAAGGCAATTAACGGCTTTAACCACAGCCTGTACTTCACGCTGGGCACTTTTCCCGACCCCATTCGCATCAGGGCGATGAATGAGCGCGTGGCGCTTGAGAATTGCCGCACCTGCCACGCCGAGACCGTGAGCCAAATGCATGCCTCGCCCGGCGGCGAGCCGGCCGACTGCGTTGCCTGTCACGGCAACTTGGGGCACCGTACGATTGAATAGCTCGCTTACCCAAGCAGACTCCCTGGATGGCGACCACACGGTCGCGCAGGGCAAAAGAAGGAGCCATTAATGAGCACCGAAGAAACGCCCACAAAGAAGAGCGGGCGGGGTTGGGGATGGGTTTACGCAGCCGTCTTTGTGGTCGTGGCAATTGGGGTCGCCGTCGTTGCCGGACTGTTGATGAACATCGACAACAAGAAGGAGGAGGCCGCCGCCTATCCCCTGCGCATTGTGGAAATCGGCGCGGATGAACTGGACCCGGCGGTTTGGGGAAAGAACTTCCCTCTCGAGTACGAGTCCTTCATGAAAACTGAGATCAACGCGGGACAGACGCCTTACGGCGGCTCGGACCCATACAGCAAGCTCGAGCGCTATCCGGCGATGACGCGCCTGTGGGCGGGCTATGCCTTCAGCATCGACCACAACGAAGAGCGCGGCCACTTTTACATGCTGGATGACCAGAAGAAGACACGGCGCGTAACGGAAAGGGATCAACCGGGGGCGTGCGCCAACTGCCATTCGGCGGATGCACCTGGGCTGATCGAGGAAATGGGCTGGGAGACATTCAACCATACGCCCTACAAGGAACTGCAGGACAAGCTGCACATGGGCACGTCGTGCGCCGACTGCCACAACCCCGAGACGATGGCGCTGCGCGTGACGCGCCCGGCGTTTGTGAACGCGATGGAGAAGCGCGGCATCGATGTGACACAAGCCTCGCGCCAGGAGATGCGTACCTACGTGTGCGCGCAGTGCCACGTGGAGTACTACTTTGCTGGCGACGACAAGTTGCTCACCTTCCCCTGGGACAAGGGACTGCGGATCGATGACATTGAGGCCTACTACAACGAAGTCGGCTTCACGGATTGGAAACATGCCGAGACCGGTGGTGGGATGCTCAAGATGCAGCACCCCGAATTCGAGACCTACAGCCAGGGATTGCACGCACAGTCGGGCGTGGCCTGCGCTGACTGCCACATGCCCTATGTGCGTGAGGGCGGCGTCAAGGTCTCCGACCATTGGCTGCGCAGCCCGCTGACGAATGTGGCTGCTTCCTGCCAAACCTGCCACCGCTTCACCGAGGAAGAATTGACGCAGCGCATTACCGTGATTCAGGGGCGCACCGCGGAACTCCTGCGCCAAAGCGAGGATGCGATTATCGACGCGATTGACACAATTGTGGCGGCGCAGGGCGCGGGCGGCACCGAGGAGGAATTGGCTGAGGCGCTGCAACTGCACCGCTCGGCGCAGATGCGCTGGGACTTTGTATCGTCGGAGAACAGCACCGGCTTCCATGCGCCGCAGGAGACAGCGCGCGTGCTGGCTGATTCACTTGACCTCGCGCGCCAGGCGCAGCTTAAGGCGCAGGCGGTGTTGCTTAAGCACGGCGGTGAACTTGCGTTGACGAGCGCGGATTGAACAAGCAGGGAGTGGGGGGTCGGGAGTAGGAACCTGGTCGGTAAGATGCAGTATCCGCGGGGCGGCCCTAATTGGCCGCCCCGCTTCCTTTTTTGTGTGCCGCCACCTTTCAACTCCGGCGCGCTTACTTGCCGCGCGCCCTGATGTAGGCGGAGACGTCGCCGTTGTGAACGATGGAATCGGTTGTGAAGTAGGCCCAGGGACCACTCTGGTTGGCCCACAGCGCTGCACCCTGCATGCCTGCGAAGATGTCGTCACCGCTTCCCCATTCGACCACCATGGGAATCCACAGTGTCTTGGTGGTCGAATCCTTGGCCTGGTAGCGCATCACCTCCATGGTGGTGATGAGGTGTGTTGTGGGGTCAAAACGGACGACGAAGGATTCCGTCTCATCGCCGAATGGGACGCGCAGGAGGGCCGTATCGTCGTCGACGGGCTGCCATTCTGCACGAGGGTCGGTGACGAAGACAGCGGGGAAACTGACTGCCTCGGCCCACAAAGCAAGATTTGCGCCCTGATTGGATTTTGGCTCATTCGCCTGCGTGCCCAGCAGCGCATTGGCGAAGAAGCTGGCGCTATCCACGTAACCTTCATCCACCGACATGATGGGCAGGCCGAACCAGGTGACCTCGATATAGTGGCGGTAACTGGAGCCGGTCTCGTGGATAAAGCGCGTGCGCGCAGGCAAGTGCCACGGGCCTGCAGGACGAATGCGCGCATGGCCCGTCAAGACGACGGACTTGTAGACCGGCACGCTGTCGCCATAGACGGTGCGCATGAAGCGCTCCACGGGCGCAGGCAGACCGGCGGGCAGGGGTACCGTCTCAACGGTTCCAGGGGTCACCGGCGGCGCTTCAAAGGCGGCGGACGGCACCTGGAAGCCAAGCCAGATAACAAAGATGATCAGAACGAGAACAGCAACAATCCACAGCATGATACGCATACCTGAACCTTTCTCAGTCACAAGGCGCAAAATGTCGCCCTCATAGCAGTGTAGCAGGCGGGGGCGCAGGGAACACCTATCGATGGTTCCGGATTGGAAGCGTATGCGCATCATTACGCGGCGGCGCCAGGCCCAGCGCCAGTTGGAGTCTTTGGCCAGTTCCCGGCATACTGAAGCACTGCAAATCACCACTACACTGGGACATTCACATGACGACACGCAAGCAATTCAAGATTACCTACTCGACGCTGGGCAGCCCGGACCCGGAGTTGCACGCATACTTTGATGATTCGCTGGCGCACGTGCGCGCGGCGCAGGGCCAAACGCACAGGATGTACATCAACGGCGCCTGGGTTGATGCAGCGACGACTTTCGCCAAGCATAGCCCGGTTGACACGAGTGTGCTGCTGGGCCGCTTCCAGGAGGGCGACGCCGGCGACATTGCAGCGGCTGTGGCTGCGGCCAAGGCCGCCTATCCCGCCTGGCGCGCGACGCCGTGGCAGAGACGCGTGTCCATCATGCGCACCGTCGCCGAACGCATCAGCGAGCGACTCTTCACCATGGCGGCCGTGGACACGCTTGAGGTAGGCAAGAACCGCCTGGAGGCGCTGGGCGACATCGAGGAAGCAGCCGAGTTCATCCGCGCCTATTGCGATGCCATGGAGCAGAATGACGGCTTCGTGCTGCCTCAGCGCGCCGAGAGCGAACGCCACAGCAACCGCAGCGTGCTCAAGCCCTATGGCGTGTGGGCAGTGATTGCGCCTTTCAACTTCCCCATGGCGCTGGCGGGAGGACCCACCGGCGCGGCGCTGGTGACGGGCAACACGGTCGTGCTCAAGCCTGCCGAGGATGCGCCGTGGACGCCCACCTTGCTGGCGGACGTCATCGCGGAGGTCTTCACTGACGCGGGCGTTCCTGCTGGCGTCTTCAACATGGTGACAGGGGGCAAGGAGACAGGGCGTGCGCTGGTGGAGCACGCCGACGTGGCGGGCATCACCTTCACGGGTTCGTACAAGGTGGGGATGGAGATCTATCGCGAGGCGGCCACCGGCCCGCACGCACGCCCCGTCATCGCCGAGATGGGGGGCAAGAACGCTGCCATCATCACCCGCAACGCCGATCTGGAGAAGGCGGTGCAGGGGGTGGTGCGCTCGGCCTTTGGCCTGCAGGGGCAGAAGTGCTCGGCCTGCTCGCGCGTCTTCGTCGACGAGAGCATCCACGCACAGTTCGTCGATCGCCTTGTGGAGGCGACCGAGGCCGTGCAGGTGGGCGACCCGACGCAGGCCGACGTGTGGATGGGGCCGCTGAGCACAGAACGCGCGTACAACAACTACCAGGCTACGGTGGCGGATTTGGCGGCCAGCGGCAATGTGCGTACGGGCGGTGCGCTGCTGGATCCACGCGGCTACTATGTGACCCCAACGGTTGTGGACGGCTTGCCTGCAGAGCATCTCGTGTGGAAGACGGAGTTGTTCCTGCCCATCGTCTGCGTTGCACCCGTGTCAAGTCTTGACGAGGCGCTGGCGCGCGCAAACGATGTGCCATTTGGCCTTACGGCGGGCATTTACAGCGAGGATGAAGCCGAGGTGGAGCGCTTTTTCGATACGATTGAGGCGGGCGTCGTGTATGCCAACCGTGAAAGTGGCGCGACGACGGGGGCGTGGCCGGGCTACCAGCCCTTTGGCGGCTGGAAGGGCTCCAGCACAACAGGCCGCGGCTCCGGCGGCGCGCACTATCTGCAGCAGTACATGCGCGAGCAGAGTCAGACGGTCGTGCGGTAGGAAAAGACAATTGATAATTGATGATTGATAATTGGGGGTGCTCCCACGGTGGAGAGCACCCCCAATTTTCAGTTATCAATCTTCAATTACCTGTTGACTACACTGCAAACATCTGCTCGCGCTCTGCACCGACGGAGACGTAGTCAACTTTGACGCCGGCCAGTTCGGCCAGGCGGTGGATGTAGGCGCGGGCTGGCTTGGGCAGGTCGTCCCACGCGCGACATTCGGCAGTGGAGACGCCCCAGCCGGGCCACTCCTCAAGCACCGGTGAGGCGTTGGCGAGCACCGGGGTGTCAGGCATGGAGTCCTTGACGACTGTGCCGTTCTCCAGGCGATATCCCACGCAGATTTTGATGCGATCGAAGTCATCAAGTACGTCGAGCTTGGTGATGGCCAGCCCCGTCATGCCGTTGAGCCAGGCGGCGTAGTTGATGGCGACACCGTCGAACCAGCCGCAGCGACGCGGGCGGCCCGTGGTTGCGCCGAATTCGCTGCCCACCTCGCGCAGTTTTTCACCGTCCTCATCGAAGAGTTCCACGGGGAAGGGGCCGTCGCCGACGGCTGTGCTGTAGGCCTTGACGACACCGATGACCCGGTCGAGCACGCCTGCAGGCAGCCCTGCGCCCGACGCGGCGTAGGAGGCGGTGGGGTTGCTGCTGGTGACAAAGGGGTAGATGCCCCAATCCAGATCGCGCATGACGCCCAGTTGGCCCTCGAGGAGGATAGCCTTGTTCTGCTCGAGCGCGGCGCGTACCATGGGCACGGTGTCGATGATGCGGGGCCCGAGGGCGCGCACGTAATCGGCGCAGAGCGAGGCAAGCGCCGCGCCATCCACGGGTTCGCCGCCGAGGACGTCGAGTTTGCGGTTGACGGTGCGCAAGGCGTTGTCGAGGCGCGCTTCAAGCCAGGCGGGCTGCAGCAGGTCGCCCATGCGCAAGCCGGAGCGGGCGGCCTTATCGGCGTAAGCTGGGCCAATGCCGCGCTTGGTGGTGCCGATGGTGTCTTTGCCGCGCGCCACTTCCTC
>CAYJNV010000016.1:16721-25805 GCA_964370975.1 uncultured Caldilineaceae bacterium
GGCCAATGCCGCGCTTGGTGGTGCCGATGGTGTCTTTGCCGCGCGCCACTTCCTCTAGTTCATCGAGCATGCGGTGGTAAGGCATGAGCATCTGCGCGCGTGTGCTGACCCAGAGGTTGTCGAGCGACACTCCGCTTGAGGCGAGACTCTCCATTTCGGCCAGCAGCGCCTGTGGGTTGACGACACAGCCTGAACCGATGATATTCTCGGTGACCGGATTGAAGATGCCGCTGGGGATGAGGTGCAGGGCATGCTTGCCGTACTCATTGATGACCGTATGGCCGGCGTTGTCGCCTCCCTGAAAACGAATCACCACATCGGCCTCCTGTGCCAGGAAGTCGATAATGCGCCCCTTGCCTTCGTCGCCCCATTGCGCGCCTACAACCGCCGTAACGCTCATAAATGACCTTCCTCTGATTCACGCCTGTTGGGTGGTGGCCATGCGCCACAACCGAGGGGAGGATGGGTGAATGCGCCACTGTGAACCGCGTCGCGACACTGCTGACGTGTTTAGCGCCCTGGCCGCAACTGGTAGTTGGGTGCTTCCTTGGTGATTGTGATGCTGTGCGGGTGGCTTTCAAGAACGCCCGCGTTGCTAATGCGCACGAAGCACGCCTTCTCCCACAAGTCGGCAATACTTTCGGCGCCCACATAGCCCATGCCCGAACGCAGGCCGCCCATGAGTTGGAAGACGAAGTCACGTAGAAGACCCTTGTAGGGCACCTGACCCTCAATGCCTTCGGGCACGGCCTTGCCGCTGATGTCGGGGGTGGATTCGGTCTGGGCGCTCTGGTAGCGATCGTTCGCACGCCCCTTCATGGCGCCCAGGCTGCCCATGCCGCGATACTCCTTGAAAGAGCGCCCCTCGCGAATGACTACCTCGCCGGGCGACTCGTGCATGCCCGCAAGCAGGCTGCCGAGCATGACGGCTGATGCGCCTGCAGCAATTGCCTTGGTGATGTCGCCGCTGAAGCGAATGCCGCCGTCGGCGATGACGGGGATGCCAATCTCGCGCCCGGCCGCGGCGCAGTCGCTGACGGCGGTCAATTGAGGCATGCCTGCGCCGCTGACGATGCGCGTGGTGCAGATTGAGCCTGCGCCGACGCCCACCTTGACGGCGCTCGCACCCGCTTCGGCCAGGGCGCGCACGCCTTCTGGTGTGACGACATTGCCCGCCAGAATGGGGATGTCCGGGTGGCGCTTGCGCAGTGCACGCAGCGTCTCGACGACGTTCTTGCTGTGGCCGTGAGCCGTGTCGATGGCTACGGCGTCGGCGCCGGCGGCGATCACTGCATCGGCGCGCAGGAGCCCCTGCTCGCCCACGCCCACGGCAGCGGCAACAAGTAGACGCCCGCGCTCGTCCTTGGCCGAACTGGGATAATCCTGCTTCTTGAGGATGTCCTTGTAGGTGATCAACCCCTTGAGGTGGAAGGTTTCGTCCACGAGCGGCAGTTTTTCAATGCGGTGGTAGTGGAGAATTTCCTGCGCCTCGGCCAGGGTTGTGCCGATTTTGGCGGTGACGAGCCCCTTGGTCGTCATGTAATCGCTCACAGGGCGGCGGTCGTCCGTGGCAAAGCGTACATCGCGGTTGGTGAGGATGCCCACGAGGCGGCCCGAATCGTCGGTGATGGGCACGCCGCTAATCTTGTAGCGTGCCATCAGGCCTTCGGCGTCGGCGAGGGTCGCGTCGGGGCGCAGCGTAATCGGGTCGACGATCATGCCGCTTTCGCTGCGCTTGACCTTGTTCACTTCTTCGGCTTGCGCCACGACGTCCAGATTGCGATGGATGACGCCGAGGCCACCTTGGCGTGCAAGCGCAATGGCGAGCTCACTCTCGGTGACGGTGTCCATCGCGGCGCTGAGTACGGGGATGTAGAGATGAAGCCGCTCGTGCAGTTTGATGCTGATATCTACTTCGGCGGGGAGCATTTCGGTGTAGCCGGGGACGAGCAGCACATCGTCAAATGTCAGCGCCTCGCGCTCGAAATGCGCGGCGGCCACGGACTGCGCGGCGCCATTGGTGGACTGCTTGCGTTCGGGTGCGTACTCCTGGACCATCGCATTGCTCATGGCATGGTTCCTTTCGCGCGGCCGCTGCTTCTGCGCGGTCGCCCTCCCCTACACAATCCTCGTTTGCCGGTGCATTGTATCATGCGCGCGGCACGCGACCGCATGCGCGACGCTGCGCTACGCCGGCTTGAAGCGGCGCGCGAGTTCGGCTTCTACATGTTCCCAGTCCAGCCCGCGCAGGGCCAGCAGCACCATGGCGTGGTAGACCCAGTCCGCCATTTCGTAGATGATGCGGTCGTCGGTTTCTCCCTTGGCCGCCACGATGACTTCGATGGCTTCTTCGCCAATCTTCTTGCAGATTTCATTCTCGCCCTGGGCGAAGAGGCGCGCCGTGTAGGATGATTCGGGCGGGCTGGCCTTGCGTGCCTCAATCGTGGCAAAGAGCGTTTCAAGTGTGGAGGGCATGATTCACCTGGTGGTTTCTGCGCTGGGTGCGTGTTGGCGATAGAAGCAGGAGACTGCGCCTGTGTGGCAGGCGGGGCCGGCAGCGTCGACAAGCAACAGCAGCGTGTCGCCGTCGCAATCGACCTGTATGGAGCGCACGCGCTGCACATTGCCGCTGGTTTCGCCCTTGTGCCAAAAGGCCGCGCGGCTGCGGCTCCAGAAGACGGTCTCGCCGCCGGCAAGCGTGCGGTGAAGGCTTTCGGCGTTCATCCACGCCAGCATGAGCACGCGGCCTGACGTGGCATCCTGCACGATGGCAGGGACGAGGCCCTGCTCGTTCCAGGCGATGGCAGCGACAAGCGTCTGGGCGCTGATGGGCTCTTCGTCCACTGTGGGCATTTGTGTCATGGTGGCTCGACTCTGCTGACTGCAATGGGCGCTTCCAAGTGCAGATTCTACCCGGTTTTGGTGGATGTGGCCGCATTGTGGCTGTCGTGCGCGGCGCATGAAGGGAGCCTGCATCCGGCCTGCCAGCATGCGGCTATGGGCCGGGGCGAGGTAGCGTCTTGACGGCAAAGCAAAGCCGAGGGCTGGGAAGCCCTCGGCCAGGGAATTGACGGCTGCGAAAAGCCTTGCTGCGCCGCGTCTAGACCGCGCGAGTCAGGTTGGCGGCCTGCTGCAGTATCTTGTCCTCGATGATCTCCTCCGGCGGCACACCCAGGATGGATGCGGCCATCTCCACAGGCAATGAGGCAAGCTGCCCGAAGGTGAGCACACCGGCAGCCTTGAGTTTGCGCTCCCATGAGCGGCCGACGCCCGAGATCTGCGTCAGGTCGTCACCGCCAAACTGCTGGCTTGCGAGCGCTGCTTCGTTGGCAGCTGCAACCTGGGCCGCGACCTCGGCGGCGTGTGCGGCATCGGCATCGGCTGCGGCCACGAGGTCATCTATCACCAAGCCACTCTGGGGTGCAGATGTGGACCCCGGCGTGGACACCTGCGTGGGCACGGCGTCGAGATCAACGGGCGGCACGGGCGGCACAGGCGGTGCAACTGGCGCAACTGGCGCAACTGGCGCAATCGGTGCTACCGGCGTCGGAGGCGCGGGCGGTACGGGCGGTGCAGGCGGGACCGGCGGCACGGATGCGACGAGGGCGCGGCCAGGGCTGCTCAAATCCTGTGTCTTGCGGCTCCGGTACTTCTCAAACCACGGGTTCAGAAATGCGCCGACGCCCGGCGCAACAGGGATTACCAGCGCCAGCCCCCACATACCGCCGATCAGTGCGCCAAGAATCATGAAGACGGCAGCAAGCAAGAGACCACCCAGGGCAATTTCCAGCGCGGGGCGGCGCTCGGCAGGCTGCGCGCTGATCATGCTCTGGCCGGGGGCATTGGCGCCGGCGAGGCGGTTGCCCAGCCAGCGGGCAGAGACTGTGAAGCCGATTGCGCCCAACGCAAACGCGGCAACTCCGGGAATGACGGAGAGCAACGCAAGGCAGAAGGCACGGGAGAGCATGAACGCAAGCAGCCAGAGTGCACCCATGACTGTGATGCCTGTGGCAAAGCTGCGTGTGCTGTTGGCGCGCAGTTCGTCTGTGGCGCGCGCGATGGTCTGCGGCCGCAAGATGTAGACGAGCATGGCGCCCAGCGTGAGCAGAATCGTGAAGAGACCGGCGGCCAGGAGCCGCAGAAAGGTCCTGACAAACCACGAAGGGCCGCCGGCGCCGTTTGGCAGGTCAATTTGGGGCGCGTCGGGGGCGCCGGGTGCGTTTGGCACGCTGAACTGCTGCTTGTCGAGGTTGAGCAAGCCGCCGGCGCCGCCCGGGTTGGGGCCGCGCACGATATCGCCCTGGATCTTGGCGCTGTCGCTGCGTTTGATATCACCCGCGAGCACGCTGACGTCGCCGCCCACGGAGGCCGAATCGCCCAGGCGCACATCACCGGCGAGCACCGAGACGCTGCCATTGACGCTGCCATCGATGGACACGTCACCGGCCCACGCGGTTACGTCACCCGTAATCACAGCGCCGGGGTCAACGCGCACATCACCTGCATAGGCAACGAGGCCGCCGTTGATGCGCCCGCCTGAACGCACGCGTACGTCACCCGTGTAGACGACGGCGTCGCCATCAATGGACTCACCCGCCTTGACCTCGAGGCCGTCAAAGTAGGACTTGCCGCCAACCTGTACTGGCGCGGGTTGCGCGAGCAGGTTGGAGACATTGAGGCCATTGGGCGCTATGGGCGCAATGGGGGCTGCCGGCGCAATGGGCCGATTGCCCTGTGCCCAGGCCCTGCCCATGCCCAGCGTCAGCGCTATGGAAAGCGCCAACATGACGGCAGCGGCTGCAATGCGCCAAGCGCCAGTGCGACTCGATTCCTGTCCACACATCTTCAAACTCAGCTTCCCGTGCAAATCCTGTTTGTCCTTATGGTACGTAAAATCCGTGCGGCTTGTGTGCGGTTGCTGTTTCACGAGACGATCTCCTCACGTGTTGTACGGCGCAGGAACCACAGCCAGGTGCTCAGCATGACGGCCGCACCCGTCATGTAACTGAGCGCCATCATCAACGACTGTGGCTCACCCACTGTGGCGCTCCACGAAGAGCGTAGCGCGCGCGTCCAAATCATTACAGCCGCAGGATAATAGACGAGCTCCCGCACGAAGTCGTTCATCCACTGCGACTGGTTGGAAACCAGAAACCACCCCAGGAATGCGAGCACTGCGCCGATCAGCAGCCAGCCGGCAAGCGCCGCTGCGCCGAAGAGTGTGCGCCGGCGCCGGCGGTCGCGCGCCTCGCGCAGGGACAACCGCTCCTCGAAGCGCGCCACAAAACCGGGCGCCGGATCGGCGCGGACGACGGTTGTCAGCAGGCTTTCCAGCTTCTGCCACTGCTGCCAGGTTGCGCGCAAACCTGTATCCTCTTTCATCAGTTCCTCCAGGCGCTCAGTCTCCTGGGCGTCCAACAGCCCATCCAGCGCCATCGACATCAACGCAAATGCTTCTTCGTGAGCGTCTTCCGTCGCGGCGCCGTGCAGGTCTGCACTCACCTCTTGCCGATTGTGCGGCGGTGTCATTTGTATCTCGCTCATCGTTTACCTCACTTCTGCCAGGGGGAGCCTGACACTTCAAGAATTGCTGTCAGGCGTCAGCAATTGGGCATGGCTGCGGCAACAAGGCGTGGAGAATCCACGTTTTGCGTGGCACGCCGGCTTCCTTGCTGAATGGACCGGTCGCCACCCGATGGCGGCGTCGAGGTTGCGGTCTGGCGCGCAGCCAGCAAGTCGGCCATGCGCTGACGGGCGCGGAAGAGGCGGCTCTTGACAGCCGGTACAGTGATTCCGAGCGTGGCCGCAATCTCTTCATAGCTAAGATCTTCCCAGTAACGCAGCACAAGAGGCGTGCGATATTCCGGGTCGAGTTGTCCCATCAGCGCCTGCACCTCGCGCATGTTCTCGCTGCGCAATGCGCTCTCGTCGGGGTGCGGTGCGTCGCCTTCAAGATTCTGGAGCACTGGGTTGTCATCGATGGAAACCTGCACGGTGCGTCGCTTGCGCAACTTGTCGATGCAGTAGTGGTTCGCAATCGAGAAGATCCAGGTGCTGAACTTGTGGGCCGCATCATATTGATCGAGGCGGCTCCACGCACGCAGGAACGTTTCCTGCGCGGCGTCCTCGGCTTCGTGGGCATTGCCCAGCATGCGATAGGTCAGGTTATAGACCGGGCGCGAATACGCCTCAACCAGCAGGCTGAACGACTGGCGATCGCCCTCTTGCGCCGCCATGAGCCAGGCGGTTTCCTTCACGACGGATTCCACAGTTGCCACGTTGCTTTTCCCCTCCAGGCCGAACGCCCGGCGCTGTCCTTCGGAATCGTTCGGCGCCCTCACACAGCAATACGCACCGCTGCGCCAAAAGTTTCGCGCATCATGCGCGATGGGGCCACTATATTTGGGTATGATCACCGAGTTGTGCGAGGGTGGCACAAGAGTAGCACAGATATGGCAACTGAAGGACTGCGTCGTGCGCTGTGCTTGAGGATCATGCGGTGTTTTGCCAACCCCTCGTCCTGCAACTGCGCACATGCCATGGCTTGGGCTATAATAGATCGACAAATTGTGCATGACACGCTGCCGGCCGGCGCAAGGGCGGCGGCGGACCTCAAGGAAAGATGACCTGATGCGACAAATCTACCCATTTTCTGCCATTGTGGGGCAGGAGCGCATGAAGCGGGCGCTCATCCTGAATGCAATCAACCCGCAAATCGGCGGCGTGCTCATCCGCGGTGAACGGGGCACGGCAAAGTCTACGGCGGCGCGCGCGCTGGCGGCGCTGCTGCCGCCGCTCGAAGTGGTGGAATTCTGCCGCTTCAACTGCGACCCCAATCGTCCCGATCTCTTCTGCGACGAGTGCCGTGACCGCTACCAGGCTTCCGGCGCATTGCCAACGGCTGAAATCAATACGCCCTTTGTGGATCTGCCCGTGAGCGCTACGGAAGACCGTGTGGTGGGCACTCTCGACATTGAGAAGGCCATCCAGAAGGGCGAGCGCCACTTCGAGCCGGGTGTGCTGGCCGCCGCCAACCGTGGCGTGCTCTATGTGGACGAGGTCAACCTGCTCGATGACCACGTGGTGGACCTGCTGCTGGACAGCGCGGCCATGGGCGTGAATGTGGTTGAGCGGGAGGGCATTTCCTTTCAGCATCCGGCGCGCTTTGTGCTCGTCGGTTCCATGAACCCTGAAGAGGGCGACCTGCGCCCGCAGTTGCTCGATCGCTTCGCGCACGCCGTGGACGTAATCGGGCTGACCGATTCGCGCGACCGCGTGGAAATTCTGCGCCGGCGCATCAACTTTGAGCAGAGCCCTGAGGTCTTTGCCGACACATATGAAGTCGCCGAAGAGAATGAGTGCGACCGCATCATCATGGCGCGCCAACTCTACCCGCTGGTCAAGTATACCGACAAGGACCTTTACACGATTGCGACGCTCACGGCTTCGTTCCGGGTGGATGGCCACCGCGCCGACATTGTCATCCTGCGCACGGCGCGCGCCCAGGCGGCCTACGACGGCCGTGCCGAGATAACCGACAAGGATATTCTGCTGGCGGCCGAACTGGCACTGCCCCACCGCATGAAGAAGCAGCCTTTCCAGGAGTCGGTGCTCAACCCCGAGCAGTTGCAGACGAACATGCGTCAAGCGCGTGCCGAGGCCGAAAAGAACGTGTCCGACGAGGATGAACAACAGGAGAGCGAAGGGGCTGGGAGCACCGACGAAAAAAAAGCAGTGAGGGCGATGAGCAAGAATTGAGCGAATCGCCGGAGGGAGGCGAGGGCGGCGTGGCTGAGCCCGACGCCTCTCCCCAGCAGAGCTCATCGCCCGCAGATGACAAAGGTGCACGCAAACCGGTGAAGGTGGGCGACACCTTCGAGACGAAGCGTTTCGACACGCCGCTTGACAAGATGACGCGTGAGCGCGCCGGTAAGCGCTCGTATACGCGCACCGAGCGCAAGCGTGGCCGCTACATCAAGGCGCGGCCCGCAGGCAGCAATCCGCAGGACATTGCCTTCGACGCAACGTTGCGCGCCGCCGCACCCTATCAGGCGCAGCGGCTGGCCGATGCAACGAATGATTTGGCGCTGCAGTTGCGGCGCGTGGACCTGCAGCGCAAAGTGCGCGTGCGCCGTACGGGCAACCTCATCCTCTTCGTGGTGGATGCGTCGTGGTCCATGGCGGCGAGCGAGCGCATGGAAGCGACCAAGGGGGCCATCTTCAGCCTATTGCTGGACGCGTACCAGCGGCGCGACCAGGTGGGTCTGGTGGTCTTCCAGCGCGACAAGGCGCGCCTGGTGCTGCCGCCCACTTCGAGCGTGGAACTGGCGCAGAAGGCGCTGCGCGACCTGCCTGTGGGTGGCAAGACGCCGCTGAGCAGCGGCCTTTTTCTAGCATGGCAGGTGCTGGAGGCGGCCAAGCGGCGCGACGGCGAAATCCGCCCGCTGATGATTGTGCTGACCGACGGCGCGGGCAATGTGAGCATGACGGGGATGCCTGCGCAAGAGGAGGCCAACCGCATTGCCGAGCTCTTTGAGCAGCACGCGATGCGCTCGATTGTGATCAACATGGAGCATGCCGCCTTTGATCGCGGCCTCGCGCAGAAGCTGGCTCTGGCGCTTGGCGGCGCCTGCTACAACTTGCCCGAACTGCGCGCCGATACGCTGCTGCACACTGTGAAGCGGGAGATTGACGCCTAGGCGAGCACAGATTGTAGCCGAGCAATACGACCCGCCATGGAGCAGACATGGCCAGCGCAAAAGTTGCCGAGATTCTTTCACGTTACGGTCACGCATATACTGTGAACCAGGAAGTCCCCGTTGGGGACGTGAGGCGATGGCAAGTTTGTGCGCGCAACTCAGCAAACTCTCGCCGCGCGAACTGAATGCTGATATGGAGGTTTCGTTGATGAGTTCTCGCGACAGTCTTGATTCCACCCTGCTTCCACTGCGATTCCTATGGTGAGCGAAGAATTTGAGCTTTCCGAAGGCATGCATTTCTGCAAGGAACTGGCCGCCGTCAGCGGTGCAATCATTCGCCGCCACTATCGCACCGGCTATGCCGTCGATACCAAGTCCGACGAAT
>CAYJNV010000017.1:0-25543 GCA_964370975.1 uncultured Caldilineaceae bacterium
TGGCGCGCAGGTGCGTCGGCAGGGGGCGGGTTGTCGGGCGTGCCGCCGGGCGATACGTCGAAGCGCAGGCTGTAGCGGACCCCCGGCTCGGGGGTGGCGCTTGGCGCGAAGGTGACGACCGTGTCGAAAACGACCCACTCGCCGTCAAGTGCGGGTGTCACGCTGTAGTCGGCGATGCCGGCTGTGCGGTCAAAGGTCCACGTAACCGTTTCACCGTTCCACGATTGGCCGCCACTGGGCGTCACGCTGACGAGCGCGGGTGGCGCACTGAAGGGATCGACGGCTGCGTCCTGTGCGAACGCGCCTGCGGGCAGGGCCGAAAACAGCATGCTGACGACAAGTGCAAGGGTGAGGATTCTCGACATGAAATGCTGGGAAGGTGATTGTCGACGCGCCGTGTGGTGTTGCATAGTTCCCCTCCAACGTACTCGAACCTACGTGGTCAAGCCATAAAGATATATTAGTGAGCACAAAAACTAATGGCAGTCGTAATAGCTTGAGCAGCCAAAAGCGAGAGTGTACAGTCCATTCGGAGCGGCTTCTTCTTGCGCGGCCAGGCGTGGCTCACGGCGTCTGCGCCGTTGCGTCACTCTGGGCCACCTCGTGTGCATCAGCCGTGTAATTTTCCACCACAACCAACGCCTCATCACTGCGCTCCACCGGCGCATTGGGCGTACGCCTTCCCTCCAGGTGGAAACGCCAAGTGCCCATCTGCAGGGGCCACCAGCCGTCAATGTGTGCGGTGTCACGCGCCTGTGCAATCAGCGCACGCCCAACTGGACCCTCAGCAACGATGCGCAGTTCGAGCCATGGCGTGCCGTCCGCAGCCAGCCCGCCGACCGCGATGCGCTGGCTCGCACGCGCGACGCCAGGATAAATGCGATACGCCGTGTTTGAGGTGGGATCGCGCAACAGCAGAGGCGCGATGCTTGCGTTCGATGGTGTGGCGCCGACCGCAAGCGCCGCAGCAGTGGCCAAAGCGGGTTGCGGCGCGGCCACAGGTGGCAGCAGCGCAATGCCCTGCGCCACCATCCAGCCGCGATAGGACGCGGGCAACGCCCAGAAGACGCGTTCGGTCACACGGTTGGCGGGCGTGTCAGGGCCGGCGCGCAAGCCGGTGGCGCGGTCAATCGCGATGCGCTGGAATTGGTCGTCGCGCTCCGTCGGTTCGCTACCTGCGCGGAAGTGCTCCACTCGTGTGCGCGGGCAATCAGGCGTGGCGAGCATGCCGCTAGGCGCGCAGATAGTCGCGTCGACAATGCCGTCGGGCCGCGCAAAGGGCGGCGGCGGCGTGGTGTGCGCGGCGCGCATGAGGTCATGCCATATGGGCCCCGCCCCATCGATGCCGCTGACGTCCAGCATGGCCGTGTTGTCGGCGTTGCCAACCCATACCCCCACCACCCGCTGCGTGGAATAACCAAGCGTCCAGTTGTCGCGCCAGTCGGTGGTGGTACCCGTTTTGGCGGCGGCGGCGAAAGGCAGGCTGAGTACGGAATTGCCGCCGAAGGCAGGCAGCCGCGCCACGTCATCATCCAGAATATCGGTAATGAGCCAGGCCGTCTGCGGGTCAACGGCCTGCGGCCCACGCGCAGGTTGCGGAGCACTGAAAATGGTTTCGCCTTTGGCCGAGCTTTCACCCGCGGCGAATTGCTCGATGGAGAGAATGGCGCGCGGGTCCAGACGGCGGCCGTCATCGAGCATGCCATAGGCGGCGGTTAACTCGAGCAGGCGCACCTCACCGCCGCCCAGCGTTAGCGCGAGGCCAAAATCACCCGTAAAGGTTGTGATGCCCGACTCGCCTGCGATGCGCTTGAGGGTGCTCACGCCCAGGCGGTCCATGACCTTGACGGCGGGGACGTTAAATGAGTTGGCCAGCGCCTCGCGCACGCTCACGGGGCCATGGGCGCGCCGATCATAGTTGACCGGCGTGTAGGGCATACGTGCGCCGTCACCGTTCGTCACATAGAAGGTGGTGGGCAGGTCAGAAATGATCGTTGCCGGCGTGAGTGGCGCCACGCCGGCGGCAGCGCTCCAGACGGGGTCCAGCGCGGCTGCATAGGTAAGCGGCTTGATGGCGCTGCCGGGCTGGCGCAAGGTGAGCGCCGCATTGACATTGCCCTGGATCGCCGCGTCAAAATAGTTCGGGCTGCCCACCATCGTCAGGATGTCGCCGGTGCGGCTGTCGAGAATGACCGCGGCGGCATTGTCCACGCGCCGGTTGGGGTCGGTCGTGGGCGTGCATAGACCGGGCTTGCGGCAATTGAGCAGGTCCAGGCGGTAATCAACGGCATTCTCGGCGGCTTGCTGCAAGCCCAGATCCAGCGTGGTTGTCACGCGCAGGCCGCCGGCGCGCAGCCGCTCCGGTCCCAGGCGGCTGTAAAGCAGGTCCTGCACATACATGACGAAGTGCGGAGCCTTGATATTGAAAAGGTTGGAGCGATAGCGCAGCGGTTCGGCACCGATGGCCTGCGCGTCGGCGGCGTCTATAAAGCCTGCCTCGCGCATGAGGCGCAGCACGGTAAGCTGGCGCGCCTTGGCGGTCTCCGGCTCCACCAGGGGATTGTAGCCGGTGGGGTACTGGACAAGGCCGGCAAGCAGCGTGCACTCGCCGCGTGACAACTGCTTGGCAGGCTTGCCGAAGAAGATTTGCGCAGCCGCTTCCATGCCGAATGCGAAGTTGCCGTAATAGGTCTGATTGAGGTAAAGGGCGAGTATTTGATCCTTGGTATAGCGCGCCTCAAGCCGAAATGCGAGGTAGGCTTCGCGCAATTTGCGCCGCAGGCTTTGCGTGTAGCGCTCGTCGGGTTTGAGCAGCAGGTTGCGTGCCACCTGTTGTGTGATTGTGCTGCCGCCGCTGACGATGTCACCCTCGGCGCGCAGGTTCTGGTAGAGCGCGCGGGCAATCGCCACGGGGTCCACACCCCAATGGCTGTAGAAGCGCTGGTCTTCAGTGGCGAGTGTGGCTTGAATGCAGGCCGGTGGCGCAGCGTCGAGCGCGAGGTTCATCTGCTTGCCCGCGTTCGGGTCCATCACCTCATAGAGGATGCGCCCATTGCGGTCGAGGATCTGCGTCGTGGGGCGCACGCTGCGCTCTTCCACTGTGCGCACCGAGGGCAGGTCGGCGAAGAGCGCAAACCAGCCAATGGCCAACCCGAGAGCGGCGACAGTGACCGATGTGAGCAGCAATGCGCGGTGATGCGCGCGCCAGTATCGTGCAGCCATATCTCTCGGACGGTTAAGGAGGTGGGAAATGTTCCGCAAATCACACGCCGCGCCCCGAGGATTCGGACTTTACCGGGGCGGCGCACGCCGGACGAAGTTGACGCCCTCCATGGAGAGCAGCATCTCGTCCCGCTGATTGTACGCCTCGAGGCGGAGCGTGATCACGCCCCGATCCGGTTTGCTTTCGGACGGGCGCATGGCGCTCACGACAGCGCGCAGGTGCACCGTGTCGCCAGGGCGCAGCGGCCGCAGCCAGCGCAGAGCATCAACGCCGGGCGATCCAAGCGTGGCCGTACGCGACAGCAGGCCGTCTACCAGAAGCCGCATGCAGAAGGATGCGGTCTGCCAGCCCGAGGCAACCACGCCGCCAAAGGGGCTCAGCGCAGCGGCGGCCGGGTCAACGTGAAAGGGTTGCGGATCATACTGGCGCGCGAACGCGATGATCTCGGCCTCACTGACCGAGGTCGCGCCCAGGTCAAAGCGTTGCCCCAGCGTGAAGTCGTCAAACAAGAGCAGGCTCATTGGTTATTGTCCATGGGATCACCCAGCGCGGCGCGCGTGGCTGCCACGGCCACGCTATCCACCACGCGCAGCTTCTCTTCGCATGTGCCAAAGCGATAACTCGGCAGCGCAGCCAACGCGGGGTCTGTAACGAACTTGGAGAATGAGCCGTGTACCTCCGCACAGCCGGTGGCCTGCACGACGGCGCGTGCATTGGCGGCCGTGATGCCGCCGGCGGGGACAACGGCAGGCCACTCAGCCGCTTCTTCGACGTACCTGCGAATCGCGGAGGCGCCTTCCAGCGCCGAGGCACGCCGCCCCGATGTAAGGACGGCGTTGAAATTCAGGTCTTTGAGTTCACGTAGCGCCTGCACGGGGTCGGCCAGAAGGTCAAAGGCGCGGTGAAAGGTGAAGTAGTGCCCCCGAAAACGCGTGCGCAGGTCGCGGCAGCGATTCCAGTCGATTCTGCGGTCTTCGTCCAGGATTGCGCAGACAAAGCCGCTAACGCCCACCTCTTCAAACGCGTCGGCGTCGGCAATCATCGCGTCGTACTCATGGGCGGAATAGTTGCATCCGCCGGGTCGCGGCCGCAGCATGACGTTAATGGGAATGGAGCACGCCGCCACTGCCGCGCACACGAGGCCAAGCGAGGGCGTGAGACCGCCTAGCTCAAACGCAGAACAAAGCTCGATGTTATCGGCCCCATTCTCCTCCGCGATCAAGCAGTCCTCGACCGACGTGGCAACGACCTGGAGCATCGTCATTGGATTGCCTCGCTCTTCACGTTGCGGGTCATGCTGTCGCGCAGCGACAAGCCGGGCCCCGCACGCAGCACATTGACGATCTCGCCCATGATCGCCACGGCAATCTCAGCGGGCGTGTGCGCGCCGATGTCCAACCCAATGGGCGCATAGATGTTCGCAAAACGTTCACGCGCCAGGGCGTGGTCGCTGCGCAGCAATTCAAAGACCGCGCGCACGCGGCGACGGCTGCCAATCATGCCGATATAGGGCATTGGATCACCCAGCAACTCAATCAGGCATTCCACATCGTGCTGGTGGCCGCGTGTGACAAGGACGGCGCAGGTGCTCCTGTCGAAGTGGGGACGGCCATTGCGCAGTGCCGCGAGTTCGGCGCGAAAGTCGCCCGCGCGCACACGATCAGCCATTGGAAAACGCGCGGGGCTGGCGTACAGGGAGCGGTCGTCAATGACGCTCACCTCGAAATCGCACAGGTGCGCGATGGCAGCCAGCGGCACGGCAATGTGGCCGGCGCCGCAAATGATGAGATGTGCGGGGGGCGTTTGCACCTCGATGAAACAGGTCAGCGCGGACGCGGAGAGGCCAACGCTGGTGCTGGCGTGCCTGCCCTGGGTCAGCGCCTCGGCCGCCGCAGCCAGAATATCCTCGGTGACATGCGGCGCAACTCCGAGGTCGCCGAGCGGCGGGCGCGCGGCATCCTGCCAGACGAGCATGCGCTTGCCCAGCGCGGTGGAATTGTCGCCTGCGGCAGCCGTGACAGTGACGACTGCGAACGCCTCGCGTGCTGCAAGGCCGGCGACGATCGCATCCAGCAGCGGGTCGCTCATGGCGTGGCCTGTTGCGGCTGCCAGCGCTCGACGTACACGGACATGGTGCCGCCGCAGATGCCGACGCTGTCGGGTGCGAGTGGCTCCGTGAGGTCTACGGCCACGGTGCGCGACTGGCCATCCTGAAGCACATCCAGCGCGGCGCGGATGACGTCGGCCTCGCCGCAACCGCCGCCAATCGTGCCCACATGGCGGCCCAGGGGATGAATCATCATTTTCGCGCCCACTTCGCGCGGCACGGAGCCGCGCACTGCCACGACTGTGGCCAACGCCACGGCATCCCCTTGCGCCAGCGCCGCCTGAACGGCCTGGTAGACAATGCGATTCGACATGTGCTCCCCCTTTCACGTGCTATGCCTCGAGTATAGCACAGGCCGGCGGTCGCCGCTTTGCTCCAGGTGCGGCATCCGGTCGCGTGCGCGTCACTTTAATGGTGCGCGCAAACCGCAGCCTCATACTCGGACTCAAAACGACCTGTACCCGCTTGCACGGACAGATTTGAGAGATGCGCGACAAACTCGACGCAGGCGCGGCGCAATACCTGGGCGCTGCCGGCGTGGCGTCGCCTGCGTAACCCTGTGGGCGTAAAGCGCGACACAGAGGCAGATCCGCGTTTTCTCATTGCTGCCCTGAACGCTACACTAACAGCCAGCCTTCTCGTTTAGCCTGCCGCGGCGTACAAGGGTCGCGGCGGGCGCCCAATGGGCGCGCGGCACGCTGCTCTGCGGCATATACCGGCGCCGACAGCGCACGCCACCCGGGTTCTTTGACGTGGAAATAGACCAACCAGCAGAATTGGCGGAGCCGTCGCGACAGCGCGGTGGAAGGTGGCTGGTGGCAGCGACGCTGCCGCTCCTCCTCTTTCTCGCGCTGCCGGTGGTTGCGTTGCTGTTGCGCACACCGCTGGCCGACGTGCCGCACACGCTGCGCGACCCAGTGGCGCTGCAGGCGATGCGGCTAAGCCTTGTCACAAGTACGGCGGCAACGCTGCTGGCCGTACTGCTGGGGTTGCCGCTGGCGTGGCTGCTTGCGCGCAAGAAATTCCGTGGGCGCGCGTTCGTTGATACACTGGTGGACCTGCCCATGGTGCTGCCACCTGCCGTGGCCGGCCTGGCACTGCTGATGGCGTTTGGTCGGCGCGGGCTTCTTGGCCAACCGCTGAGCCTGCTGGGCGTGGAAATCGTCTTTACGCCTGTGGCAGTGGTCATGGCGCAGCTCTTCATCGCATCTCCCTTCTTCATCAAAGCGGCTGTGTCAGGCTTTAGCGCCGTCTCGCACGAACTTGAGGAGGCAGCCCGGCTGGACGGCGCCGGCGCGCTGCAGGTCTTCCGCTATGTCACGCTGCCGCTGGCGAGGAATATCCTCTTCAGCGGCGCAGCAATGACGTGGGCGCGCGCCCTGGGTGAATTTGGCGCGACGATCATCTTTGCTGGAAACTTCCCTGGGCGCACGCAAACCATGCCGCTGGCTATCTACCTGGGGATTGAGCTCGATTTGAACCTCGCACTCACCTTGTCGGTGCTGCTGCTGGGAGTAGCGTTTCTTGTATTGCTGATTGTCAAGCGAGTGCTTCACCGGCAAATTGCCGCAGTGCAGGTATAGCCATCCAGACTCTTTTCATTCATGGGCGAGAGGTTCGAAAAATCATGCGCTACGTCAACTTCTTTCTGACATTTTTGCCGGTTGCGTTCCTGGCAGAGTTTCTGGGCTGGGGAGATACAGTCATCTTCTTTGCGTCCGCGCTGGCGATTGTGCCGCTCGCCGGGTTGATGGGCGAAGCCACAGAGGCGATTGCCGCCAAGACCGGTCCCCAGGTCGGCGGACTGCTCAACGCCAGCCTGGGCAACGCCGCCGAGTTGATCATCACAATTGTGGCGATTCGCGCCGGCGCTATCGAGCTTGTCAAGGCGTCAATCATCGGCTCGATCCTGGGAAACCTGCTCTTTGTCATGGGGCTCAGCCTGCTGCTGGGCGGGCTGCGCAACGGCGTACAGCGCTTCAACCGGGAGCGCGTGGCGCTGGATTCGACGATGGTGGTGCTGGCCGCCATTCTCATTACGGTGCCCTCGTTTTTCAGCTCTCTCATTGAGCCGGACAAGCTACGCGTCGAGTGGCTGAGCCTGGCTACGGCAGTTGTGATCCTGGTCATTTATGTGCTGGCTCTTATCTATACCTTTTGGGGCCATAAGGAGAGTGACCCGCACAACGGCGACGTGATTACCGAAGTGGCCGTTGTTGCGCCAGTGGTGCACTGGTCGCAGCGGCGTTCACTCATCACCATGGCGCTGGCCGTTGTGGGCCTCGCGTTCATGTCCGAATTGCTGGTCGGCGCGCTCGAAGGGGTGACGGCAGTGCTTGGCCTCACCGAGTTCTTCGTCGGCATCATCGTTGTGCCGATTATCGGCAATGTTGCAGAGCACCTGGTGGCCGTACAGGTTGCAATCAAGAACCGCATGGACCTGAGCTTGTCGATTGCACTTGGCTCGAGTCTGCAGATCGCGCTCTTTGTGGCGCCTGCGCTGGTCTTCATTTCGCTGCTGATGGGCAACCCCATGGCGCTTGAGTTCAATTCACCCGAGACGGTGGCGATGATTGCTGCGTCGATTATCGCAGCGTTGGTCGCGATTGACGGCCGTTCCAACTGGCTGGAAGGGGCGATGCTGCTTGCGGTTTATGGCATCCTGGCGTTGGCGTTCTACTTCCTGCCCATGACCGTCTGAAGTGCTGCCGGCGCGAAATCCACAGTCCGATTGAAGGGAACGGGGATCGGGGATCAGGGGACACTCGTGCGTCGACACAGTTCCCGGTTCCCCGTACCCCACTTGCAGGTTTCAGCTTTCATTGTGACAGCACTTCAGCGGTACATCTCGCAAGTTTGTTGACATATCGGTGCGGCGGCTTGAGCCGTCGTGCTCTCCAATTCCGCCGCGCCGGATGGGAACGGCGGCTCAAACCGCCGCTACGCCTCCGCTGTGAACTTGCGAGACGCAGCAATTTGGCGGCTTGCTTCAGCCGTCTCGTAATAATGGTACGGCGCGCACAACGAACCCTCGCTGCGGAAACGATACAAGACTCATGACTTCACCCAGCCCAATTGACGCCCCATCGTCGCGCCCCTCCACCGGCGGGGCGATGCATGCTCCCATCGATTACAGCCGCAAGTGGTTTGTCATGGCTGCTGTGGCCATGGGCATCTTCCTGGCCACCATTGACGGCAGCATCGTGAACATTGCGCTGCCCACGCTGGTTGCGGAACTCAGCACCAGCTTTGCCACCGTGCAATGGGTGGTGCTGGCCTATCTGCTCACGCTTGTCACCCTGTTGCCCAGCGTGGGCCGCCTGGCTGATATTCGCGGCAAAAAGTCGATCTATGTCATGGGCATGATCGCTTTCACCATTGGCTCCGTACTTTGCGGCCTTGCGCCCAACGCCGGCTGGCTGATTGCCATGCGCGTGGTGCAGGCGGTTGGTGCATCCATGATTCTGGCGCTGGGCCAGGCAATCCTGACCGAGGCCTTTCCGCCGTTCGAACGGGGGAGGGCGCTGGGAATTAGCGGCGCCATCGTTTCGATTGGAATCATTACTGGGCCAACGCTGGGCGGACTGATCCTGGGCAGCCTCTCGTGGCACTGGATCTTCTTCGTCAACCTGCCGGTGGGAATTGTGGGCGTGTGGATTGCCATGCGCTATGTGCCGCGCTCGCTGGCGCGCGGCGGCCAGCGCTTTGACATCGCAGGGGCGGCCGCGCTCTTTGTGAGCCTGCTCGCGCTGCTGCTGGCGCTGACCTTTGGCCAGGGCTGGGGTTTTTCCAGCCCGGGCGTCCTGGCCATTTTCGCACTCGCAGCGGTCGCGATGGTGCTCTTCATCGTGGTCGAGCAGCGCGTGGCGCAACCAGTTGTCGATCTCGCGCTCTTCCGCAATATCGAGTTCACCGTCAACATGGTGACCGCGCTGATTGTCTTCGTCGCAATGGCAGGAACAATCCTGCTGTTGCCCTTCTACCTCGAGGGCATTCGTGGCTACGCCGTGGCGCAGGTAGGTTTGATCCTGGCGGTGACGCCCATTTGCGTGGGCCTTGTCTCGCCCTATTCGGGCGTGCTTTCGGACCGCTTCGGCACACGAAGGATTACGGTCATCGGCCTGGGCGTATTCCTCGTTGGCTTTGCAGCGCTTTCCACGCTGCGTATTGAGACACCGCTCTGGGCCTATGTGCTGCGCATGATTCCTGTTGGCATTGGGCTGGGTATATTTCAGTCGCCCAACAACAGCGCCATCCTGGGCGCTGTGCCGCGCGAACGGCTTGGGGTAGCATCAGGATTGATCGCACTGACACGCACCATGGGGCAGTCGATGGGCATTGCCATTTCGGGGGCGCTGTGGGCGGCGGGCGTGGTTATACTCATGGGTGTACTCCCCGTCGGGGGCGCGCCGTCGGCTCCGCCTCATGTCCAAATGGCGGCCATGACGCGCTCATTTGGTGTAGCCAGCGTGCTTGTGGCAGGGGCGCTCGCGCTGGCCGTGTGGGCATGGTGGCGCGAGGGTATGCGGCGCAAGCAGAGGACGGAGAGTGCTGTTGGCGCGCCCGACTAGCCAGCGTTGCGCCCAATTGTAAAGAGCAATACAAAGAACCGTTCATTATGCCGCTATAATAGTTTCACATCGAACGATTTGATGTATAACTATTAAGGAGCGACAGATTATGGCATGGCAGATCGACAATTCCCACACGTCAATTGAGTTCAGCGTACGCCACATGATGATTTCGAAGGCAAAGGGACGCTTTGATACCTTTAACGGCGAACTGGAACTCAATGTGGAGCAGCCCGAGTTGAGCAAGGTTTACGTAACAATGGACGCCGCGAGCATCAACACGCGCGACGCCAAGCGCGACGAGCATCTGCGCTCCGCCGATTTCCTCAACGCCGAGGCGTACCCGCAGCTTGTCTTCAAGAGCACGCGCGTCGAACGCACCGGCGAGACGAGCGCCAAGCTTCACGGTGACCTGACGATTCGCGACGTGACGAAGCCGGTTGTGCTGGACGTCACATATCTTGGCAATTCGCTGAGCCCGTGGGGTATGTCGGTCTACGGCTTTGAGGCCGCAACGAAGATCAGCCGCAAGCAGTGGGGCCTCGAGTGGAATGTGGCGCTGGAGACAGGCGGCGTCCTCGTGAGCGACGAGATCGCGATTTCCATCGCCCTCGAAGCGGTGGCGGCGCCCACAGAGCAAGCTGAGGCCGTTGCAGTATAGCCAGTCAGAACAATCCAGGCGCATAATCTGATGTATGGGGCAGGGCGGGATGTGGCATACTTATGCCCCCCCGCCCTGCCTTCCTGCAAACCGTGGAAAAGGAGCTTCTCGTGGCACAGAATGCGTTGCCTGCGCCGCCGGCCGGGCTGCATCACATCACTGCGATTGCAGGCGATCCGCAGCGCAATGTGGACTTCTACACGCGCGTCCTGGGGCAGCGGCTTGTCAAGCGCACCGTCAATTTCGATGACCCCGGCACGTGGCACCTCTATTATGCCGATGCAACCGGAACACCCGGCACGGTGCTCACCTTCTTCCCGTGGGCGGGCATACCCAGGGGCGTCAAGGGCAGCGGCGAGGCGACAGCCGTTGCCTATACCGTTGCGCCCAATGCTCTGCCCGGCTGGAAGGCGCGGTTGGCCGCACATGGGATTGCCGCTGAAGAGAGCGAGCGCTTTGGCGAGCCGTTGCTTGCATTTGCAGATCCGGACGGCATGGGCGTTGAACTGGTGGGCAGTGCACTTCAGCCTGACATTGCCATCTGGCAGGACGGGCCTGTTGCCGCCGAGATGTCCCTGCGCGGCTTCCACAGCACAACGTTGCAGGTGCGCGATGGCGACGCCTCAGCCGCACTGCTGCGCGACCTCTGTGGTTGGCGCGAGAAGGCACAAGATGGCAGTCGCCGCCGCTTCGTTGTCGCGGGCAGCGCGCCTGGCGCCATGGTGGACCTTGTGGCGACGCCGGACTTGCCGCGCGGTCGCCAGGGCGCAGGCTCAATTCACCACGTCGCCTTCCGCGCCACTGATGATGCCGAACAGGAGAATTGGCGCGTCCAGCTTGCAGCGCAAGGCTTCGGCGTGACGCCCATGCGCGACCGCCAGTACTTCCACTCCATCTACTTCCGGGAGCCGAACGGTGTGCTCTTCGAGATGGCGACGGATAGCCCGGGTTTTCTGTGGGATGAGTCGGTGGAGACGCTCGGCTCAGCGCTGCGGCTGCCGCCCTGGCTGGAGCCACAGCGCAGCAGCATTGAGGCTGCACTGCCGCTGCTTGAAAACGCGGCGGCGTAGCCGCTACAGTCAATCAATTACGATGAACTTGTGAGGCGCCGCCCCCCAAAAAGGGGGCGGCGCCGCCGCGGCGCAAACACCGCCCAGGGGCGGCAAAACAAACCAAAAAATAATACAACACCACGCTGCCCCCGCCCCCCACCATCCGCGCCGCCCCCCGCCTCTGCGCGCATACCACGCAGCAGCTGCGAAAAATCACTCCAAATTCTCTTGACAAAACGATTGAAAACGATTACAATTGATCTATCCAGTCGTTCCGTCTCATATCTGCGCCGACACTTTCCAACCTCAGGACCAGAAACTTGTGGCTAGCATCGTTGATGTCGCTGCCAAAGCAGGCGTCTCCGTCGCAACGGTTTCGCGTGTTCTTTCCAACAAACCTCATGTGCGCCCGGCGTTGCGCGAACGGGTGCTTGCCGCTGTGGCCCAGCTTGACTACCAACCCAGCCGCGTGGCCCGCAGCCTGCGCATGCAACGTTCGCAGGTCTTTGGCCTCATCATAGGCGACATTCAGAACCCCTTCTTCACTGCACTTGCCCGCGCCGTCGAGGACATTGCCCACAGCCATGAGCACGCGGTCTTTCTGTGCAATACCGACGAAAATGCCGACAAGGAGCAGCTCTACGTCGCCCTTATGGAGGCGGAGCAGGTTGCGGGGGTCATTATTGCCCCTACCCAGGAAATCAACTCGCCTTGCCGCTGGCTCGTAGAGTCGGGAGTTCCTGTGGTTGCCATAGACAGGCGCTTGCATGACCTTGAAGTGGACACTGTGCTGGTTGACAACGTGCATTCTGCCCGCGAAGTTGTTCGCCACTTGATAGAGCAGGGGCATCAGCGCATCGCCGTCATTGCAGGGCCGTCCGCCACCACGACGGGGCGCGAGCGACTTGAAGGCTACGTCCTCGCAATGGAAGAGGCAGGCCGCGCGATCAATCCGGCGTACATTCGCCAGGGGCTGCACACAGAAGAAGTGGGCATGCGTATGGCGTTTGAGCTTCTGGACGAGCCCAGTCCGCCGGATGCGATCTTTGCCGCCAACAACCTGTTGGCCGCCGGCGTACTGGCCGCCATGCAGAGCCGGAATATCCGCGTGCCGGACGAACTGGCCATTGCCGCATTTGGCGAAGTGCCGTGGATGCGCCTTGTCAATCCACCGATGACGGTCGTGCGTCTGCCGATTTACGACATGGGCGCCGCCGCGGCGAACCTGCTGATTGATCGCATCCACCGTCGCGGGACGAATGCAGGCGAACAGCCGCCACCTCAGGAGGTGGTGCTGCGGGGGCAACTTCTGATCCGCGAATCCTCGTTGCGCAGCGTGCCGACAAACGGCGTAGCGCAACCCAGTTCCTGAAGGAGAAGAGAGCATGGCCGTGCCAGTATCGCCCTTTCCGCGCTACAGTTCGTTGCCCATCGATCCGTCCAAACCGGCACGCTCCGCCTGGGGCGTCTTTGGCGATGACGACCAGGTGGGCACGATCAATCTGCTGACACCCGCACGCGTGGCCAAAGCCGCCGGCCTCGTGCGCAAGGGAAGCGTTTTCTCGCTCAACTGGGAAATGGAGAAGCCCCATCCCCCAATCCTCGGCCGCAAGCCGCTGCACCACACGATCATTGACCTCACTCCCGGGACGGACGACTCACAATGGGGCACCGACGACTATTACGACGGCTACTGGACGCAGTCGTCCACACAGTGGGACGCGCTTAGCCACATGCCGCACCCTGAGCACGGCTACTACAACGGCGTGCAGCGCGCCGATATCACGGGCCAGGAAGGAAGCCGCAACGGCATTGAAAATTGGGGGCGGCGCGGCATTGCCGGGCGCTTTGTGCTCGCCGACGTGGCAAGGCTCTATGCGCAGCAAGGGCGGCCGATTGACGCCGCGCAGCGCATCGAAATCCCAATCGGCGATGTGCAGGCCGCGCTGGATGCGCAGGGCGCCAGGCTGGAGGGCGGAGACATTCTGCTCATTCGCATGGGCTGGATCAATTGGTACGACAACGCTTCAATGGATACGCGCATCGCCATTTCGAAGCTGGGGGGGCCGGAGCTTCAGGCGCCCGGCGTGTCGGCGGACGAGAGCACGCTGGAGTGGCTATGGAACAATCAGGTGGCGGCCGTAGGCTGTGACGTGCCTGCGCTTGAGGCCATGCCCTACACGCCGACTGTCGAGGGCTTCCTGCACTTCCGCATTATTCCACTGCTGGGCATGGCCGTTGGCGAAATGTTCGCGCTCGACAAGCTGGCTGCCGATTGTGCCGCTGACGGAATCTGGGAGGGGATGTTTACTTCGGCTCCCCTCAACAAGAAGGGCGGCTCCGGCTCGCCGGCGAATGCCCTTGCTATCAAATAACCAATGTCGCCAAACCTGCCACGTTATCGTTCATTTTATACCGACTGTGTTCCCTACAAACCACTTTTAAACAGGAGGAATCCCATGCGTCGATGGTCCCGGATAGCTGCATTTCTCGTTTTCGCCCTGGTCTTGACAGCGTGCGCGGTGCCCGCCGCACCCGCCGCACCCGCCGCCTCTGAAGCGCCGGCGGCTGCGCCCGCAGATGCCGCCGCTGCAGGTGAATTCCTGCTCGGCCTTGTCTCCATTACCCCGTCCGACTCGTCCAATGCACGCTTCATCAATGGCGCAACCGAGGCCGCGGAAGCGCTCGGTTGGACCGTAAGTGTCATCGATGCGCGCGGCAGCGCTGACGAAGCCAACGCCGCCTTCCAGAACCTCGCACAGCGCGGCGCAGGCGCCATCATCGACCTGGTCTTCCCCGTCACGTCGCTGGGCGCAGGGCTGGCTGCGGCGCAGGCCGCCAACATCCCCGTGGCAACCTGGGGCGGTGGACTGGGTGAAGGCGTTGTGGCAACCAACGGCACCGGTGGCCCGCAGGCGACCGAGGTCATTAAGCAGATGGTGGCCGACATGGGCGAAAAGGGCGAGATCCTTGCCCTCACCTATCACACCGGCCAGGTTTGCCGCGAGCGCGAAGAGATGCTCGACCAGATCATTGCCGACTATCCCGAAATTTCCGTTACCAAAAACGAAGTGCCGATCCCGGGCTACCTGCAGGCAGGTGCGCAGTTTGCCACAGCGTGGCTTGCAGGCCGCCCCGCAGGTGATGGGAACTATGCGATTTGGGGCTGCTGGGATGACCCGGCCCTGGGCGCAATCTCGACGCTCAAGCAGCAGGATCGCAAGGATGTCAAGGTCTACGGCACCAACGGCAATGTTGATGCAATTGTCGCCGTGCAAGACGGCTGGATGACGGCGACGGCATGGGCGGCCGTTGAGGAAGAAGGCCAGGTACTCGTAAACACGATTAACGAGGCCATCCAGGCCGGTGCTGCGTGGGAACCCAAGGCAGTCGAAGTGCCTGTCAAGGTTGTCAACGCAGAGACAATCGAAGCATTCCTTGCCGAGCACCCTGAGGCAATCAATCCCAGCGCCTCGAACTAGTTACCATTTCGCAACTGGGTCGGGCGCATGCGTACGCCCGACCCTACTCACGTACCCCTTCCTCGCATGAACAACGCACTTCCTCTTCTCCAGGTCAATGGCCTGACCAAGCACTTTGGCGGCGTCCAGGCGCTCAAGGGCGTCGATGTCACCGTCTTTGCCGGCGAAGTGCATGGTCTGGTGGGCGCCAATGGCGCGGGCAAGTCAACCCTCATCCGTTGTCTGGCCGGCATCATCCAGCCTGACAACGGGCAGATTCTGCTGAATGGCGAGGCTGTGCGCGTGGCCGACCCGCAGGCTGCGCGTGCGCTGGGTCTCAGTTTCATTCACCAGGAACTGAACATGGTGCCGCGCTTTACGGGTCTGCAAAACATGCTGCTGGGCCTCCCCAAGCCGCTGCGTCTGGGTATGGTGGACTGGCAGGCGGCGCGGCGCGACGTTGAGCCTGTGATTCAGCGTCTGGGCGTCACCTTTCCCATGGATGTGCCCGTAGATCGGCTGACCGTAGCCGAACGCTGGCTGATTTCGATTGGCCGCGCGCTGCTCTTCAAATCAAAACTGATTGCCATGGACGAGCCAACTGCATCGCTTTCCATGGAGGAGAGCGAGCGCCTCTTTCGCATCATCCGCGAGTTGGCGGCGGATGGAATCGCGATTCTTTACGTCTCCCACCGCCTTGAGGAGATTATCGACCTGTGCGGTCGTGTCACAGTCTTCAAGGACGGGGCCAGCGTTCTTGACATCGAGCGCGCCGGGCTGAACAGGAAGGCGCTCGTGCGCGCAATTGTGGGCGCCGATGTTGCTGTCGCGCCCGCCATTTCGAGCACCCAACCTGACCGGCCTGTTTTGCTCGAGGCGCGCAACCTGAGCCGTGTGCCCTATGTGCGCAATGCGTCGCTCACCTTGCACAAAGGCGAAGTGCTTGGTTTGGCCGGCCTCGTCGGCGCAGGGCGCAGCGAGCTCGTGCGTATGCTGTATGGCGCCGACCGGCCGGATACGGGCGAGATATGGCTTGAGGGTCGCAAGCTCTCACTGCGCGAACCGCAGGACGCGGTGCGCAACGGCATTGCGCTTGTGCCCGAGGAGCGGCGTTCGCAAGGGTTACTGCTCGACAAGAGTGTTGCTTTCAACATCAATCTGCCCAGCGTCAAATCGTTGCGTTACGCGCCGCTGCTTCCCTTCATCAACCTGGGGCAGGCGCGCAGCCGCGCGCTCGATATTGTGCAGCAGCTCCAGGTCAAGACGCCCGGTGTGACAACGCCTGTACGCACGCTTTCGGGCGGCAATCAGCAGAAGATCGTGATTGGCAAATGGCTGACGGCCCCCATGAAGGTTATCATTCTTGATGAACCGTCGCGCGGCGTTGATGTGGGGGCACGCGGCGATATTCACGCGATTGTGCGCTCCCTCGCCAGAGAGGGCGCCGGCGTCATTGTGATTTCGTCCGAAGTGGAAGAACTGCCCGGCCTGTGCGATAGAGTCATTGTCATGGTGGAAGGCCGAATTGTGGGGGAGCTTGCAGGCGAGGCGATTACCAAGGAAGCGCTGATCCACCTCAGTTACGCCCATACCAGTGAGATTTTGCCAAACGAAAACAAACATGAGGAAGTGAGTCCCCTGCAATGAGCACCGCAGAGACCAACAGCACACCAGCCGCTGCAGCGGCTCTCAACGCGCCGGTCGAAGGCGCGCGGCGGCGCGAGATCCTTACATTCGTTGCCAATTATGGCAGCATCATCGGCATGTTGATCATGATCGCGATTTTTTCAATTGCCGCGCCGCGTGCCTTTCCCACCCTCTCCAATTTTCTCAATATTCTGAACCAGGCTTCGCTGACGGCCATTATCGCGGGCGGGCTGACGGTGGTGCTGATTGTGGGCGAGATGGACCTCAGCATCGGCTATCACGGTTCTTTGGCGGGCGTGCTCGTGACGGGGCTTATGGTCAAACAGGGGTTGCCCGTTTGGCTGGCGATTGTGCTCGTGTTGGGCGTGGGCGCGATTGTAGGCATTGTCAACGGCACGATTGTGACGAAGGTGAAGGTCAACTCGGTCATCGCCACCCTCGGCATCGGCAGCATTCTGGTGGGGCTGACCTTTGCCTACTCCACCGGCGTGCCGATTGCGTCGGGTGTGCCCAAGTCATTTACTGCGATTGCGCTGCACCGGTCCATGAGCGTTCCCAACAATATCATCATCATGTTCGTGATTCTGCTCATGCTCTGGTTGCTGGTCAACCGAACTGATTTGGGGCAGCAGATTCAGGCGGTGGGCGGCAATATGGAGGCGGCGCGCCTCTCAGGCATTCGCGTCGACCGCGTCAAAATCATTGCTTACATCACGGCGGGCTTGTGCGCGTCGGCGACAGGCATCCTGCTGGCGTCGCTGATCGGCAGCGGTACGGCCAGCGCGGCCGACTCCTATCTTCTCAATGCGTTCGCGGCCACGTTCCTGGGATCGGCCACGCTCAAGGATGGCGAGTTCCACATTCCGGGCACCTTCATCGGCGTGCTTATCATCGGCATTGGCTTCAACGGCTTGGCTATCTTTGGCGCCCCCACCTTCTACCAGTACATCTTCCAGGGCGCAATCCTGGTGATTGCCGTCGGCCTGAGCAGTGTTGCTCGGCAGCTTGCTACGCGCTAGACGATTGCCGCTGGGCGTCCTGCATGGACGCACTGCCCTGACCGCCGGTTTGGGTCGGGTCGTAAGCTGAACCTGCGAACAAATACAGGGCCCCCAGCCGCGATGGCTGGGGGCCCTGTTATGTCATCGCCCTTGCGCGCGTCCCAAATTGAGTATTGACAGAGCGCTAAAGCGGGTGTATCCTGAGTTTACTCGAGTAACCAAACGAGCTCCCCATGACACGCAAAATCACCCGCAGCGACGTAGCACGGCAGGCCGGCGTCTCCGACGCCACTGTTTCCTATGTGCTCAACGGCAGTCCCAAAAGCGTCTCCGTTGAGACGCAAAGGCGCGTGCTCGAAGCTGCCAAACAACTGCAGTATCGGCCCGACCAAATCGCGCGCAGCCTTAAAACAGGCAAGACGAATGTCATCGGCCTGGTGATACCGATCATCGCCAGCCCATTGATGGCCGTGCTTGCCAACAACGTGCATGAGTCGCTACTGCGCGCCGGCTATTCGCTTACCTTTGCCAATACGCACGAAGACCCGGCTCTGGAGAATCGGACGCTTGAACTGCTGCTCTCGCAATCCATCGACGGCGTCATCATCAGCCCCGTGTCCAAGCAGCCCCCCGCGGCGCTGCGCACCTTTGCTGCGCTGGACATTCCCTTTGTCTTCCTGGATCGCTATGTCTCCGGCATCAGCGCGGATATAGTGACCACCGACAATGTGGCTTATGCCAGACAGGCTGCCGATTACCTCCTGCGACGCGGCTGTAGACGGCCACTCTGTGTATCCTTTAGTCCATGGGCATCGTCGGCGCTGGACCGCGTGGAAGGCTACTTCAGGTCGCTTGAGGAGCATGACTTTCCGCACGTCACAGAGCGGGACTTATTAGTGGTCGAAGATCCCACAGGGCGCCTCGTTGAATCCGCCTTCCTTGCGCATATTGATACGCATGGCACGCCTGATGGCATTGTCTGCCTGACTCCAGAAGCGGGCGTTGGCGTGCTGCGCGCCTTTCGGCGCAGGAACATTCCTTTCGACTCGCGCAGCATGGTCGTTTTTGATGCTGACTGGGCGCACCTATTGACGCCTCCCATACCCGTCATAGAACAAGACTCGCGCTCCATGGCCGAAACAGCTGTCCAGTTGTTAGTAGACCGTTTGGGCGGCAAGAAATCTCCTTACCGAACTGTATTCTTTGACGCGCGCGTGACCTACGCTTAGCCCAAGAATTGTGCGCATCCAACCTTGCGGACAGGCCACAATATCTACCGACTTCTCGGTGACACGAGTAACCCGCAAGCAACTCAAGGGATCCCGCAAGGACACTTTCGCGACTGAGTAACACGTCCGACCTCCAGGCCAATGACTACGCGGCCTGTGGCGCACGTAACTGAAAACGTCCTCAATGCTCTCGAAATCGGGCATGCAGGAAATATCGGCAGTCAAGTATGGCACCTCTCAATGTTCTACGCTGTTCCACTTATTCACCGTTGCACAAGGAGAAACAACGTATGTCCAGGTCAATTTGGCGCATTATGCTCGTCGTGCTCGTGCTGGCATCGCTGGCGGCCTGTGCGGCCCCGGCGGCCCCTGCCGCACCGGCTGCGGACGCTGCTCCGGCCGCAAGCGAAGCCGCGGCCCCGGCTGGCGCACTCAAGATTGGTGTCTCCATGGACTCGCTCGAATCCGCCTTCTGGGTGGCAAACGAAGCAGCCATGAAGGCCAAGGCTGCCGAATTGGGCGTTGACTATCAGCTCGTCATTGCTGAAGGCGACCCCAACAAGCAGAATCAGCAGGTCGAGAATCTGATCGCCCAGGGCGTCAACGCCATCGTTATTGCCCCGAAGGATGGCGCAGCAATCGCGGCCGCCGTCAAGAAGGCGCAGGATGCAGGCATCCCCGTCGTCATGAACAACCGACCCGTCCAGGGCGACGTCGTCCCCGAAATGTCCATCCTCTCCGACAACTACACGATGGCCAAGCTGGCCACACAGTGGTTTGTTGACAAGGCCAAGGCCGACGGCAAGACCTACACCGCTCTGTTGCTGATCGGCAACCTGGGTGACGAGAACGCCGTCGAGCGCTACAAGGGCCACAAGGAAATTCTTGACGCCAACACCGACGTCATCACCGTCGTCAGCGAAGTCCCCTCCGAATGGAAGCATGAAGTTGCGCTGGCCGGCATGCAGAACGCCTTCCAGGCCTACCCCGAAATTGACCTGATCATCACACCGTCCGACTTCCTCTTCCCCCCGCTCAAGAGCGTCCTCGAGCAGTTGGGCCGCTGGGTCAAGATTGGTGAGGAAGGCCACGTGGCAATCGTCTCCTTCGACGGCGACGAGATTGGCATGCAGTATCTCAAGGACGGCTACAACTGGGTGGATGCTGCACAGGGCGCCATCTCCGCCGGTGAAGGCTCCATCGAATGGGCCGTCAAGCTGGCCAATGGCGAGCCCCCCATGGAAGGCAACGTCTTCCGCGACCCGGGTCTCATTGCCAACATCGACAACTGTGAAGAGGTTTGCCCGCAGGTTTGGGGCTGGGCGTTGGTCAAGTAACCACCCGATCTATCTCCGCAAGCCGGAGGGCACTGGGGAACATTCCCACAGCCCATACCAAAACCCGTGGAGCGGCGCCCAGCGTATGACCAGCACCGAACACCCCACTTCTCCCGGCGCGGTGGCCCAGCAGCCCCGGCGCGCCAGTCCGTGGGATTACATCTCACCGATCTTCCTGCTTCTGATCGTGATGTTTGTCGTCTCCTACTTTCTTGTCCCCAATTTTTCGACGCGCTTCAACCTCACCAACCTGGTGCTCCAGGCCAACGACATCATGATCGTTGCGGTGGGCCTGACTTTCGTTGTGCTCAATGGCGGCATCGACTTTTCAGTTACCTCGATCATGGCGCTCAGCAGCGTATTCGGCGCCTACGTCATGGCGATTTCGCCGCTGGCTGGCACGCCGTGGGCCATCCCAGTGGGTCTCGTCGTGATGATGGGCGTAGGCGCAGTGGTGGGCGTCGTCAACGGCTTTTCCGTCACGCGCTTCAAGATGCCCTCCTTTATTGCCACCCTTGCCACGATGATGGTGGGGGGCGGCGTTGCGGTCTGGTTCACCAGCACGGTGTCCGCCCGCTCCTCCATAAACGGGCTGCCCGACGCGTTCTTTGTGCTGGGCGGTGACGGTGGCCGCCTGTGGGTGCCGGTGACGATCACGGTGGTGGTGCTGCTCTTTGCGCACTGGCTGCTCACTTACACGGCCTTTGGGCGGCGCGTCTATGCAGTGGGCACAAATCCGCGCACGGCGCACGTTTCCGGGCTGCCCGTGAAGAGCACAATCTTCTGGCTCATGGTGCTTAGCGCGCTCTTTGCAGCGCTGCAAGGGATCAACGCCACGGCGCGCAACCAGGCAGGCATCCCCTCACTTGGCGATCGCGTCTTCATCGACATCATCGCAGCAGTGATCATCGGTGGCACGAGCGTTTTCGGCGGCGCCGGTGGCATTCGCCAAACGGTCTACGGCGTGCTCTTCATCACACTCCTCAACAATGTGGTCAACCTCATGGGCGTGGAGTGGTATGTCATCAGCCTGATCAAGGGCATCCTTGTGCTGATTGCCGCCTTTCTTGACATTTGGACGCGGCGCCGTGAGTTGGTTGGACGCTAGTACAGAGCACCGATTGGGCCCGTTCTCAGCCTGGAGCCTGGGTGAGCATACACCATGAGCAATGAACCGATCCTCGTCCTCGAGGGCATTACCAAGAGTTTCTTCGCGGCCAAAGTGCTGCATGGCATTGATCTTGCAGTCCACACAGGTGAGGTGTTGGGCCTCGTGGGCGAGAACGGCGCGGGCAAGTCCACGCTCATGAACATCCTGGGCGGCGTGCTTGCCATGGACAGCGGCTCAATGCGCTTGCGCGGCGTGCCCTATGCGCCGACCTCCCCGCGCGATGCCGACAGTGCAGGCATCGCCTTCATTCATCAAGAACTGAATCTCTTCTCAAACCTCACCGTTGCCGAGAATATCTACATCGACAACATGCCCACGGGTACGCTCTGGTCGGTGCAATACGCCTCCATGGAAAAGGAAGCGCGCAAGTACCTCGAGCAGTTCGGCGCGCAGGCCTCCCCGAAGGCAGTAGTGGGCACACTCTCCATGGGCGTCCGCCAGACAATCGAAATCACGAAAGCGCTCATCAAGAACGCCGAGATCATCATCTTTGATGAACCGACGACCTCACTCTCCATCAAGGAGAAGGACAACCTCTTTCGCGTGATTGCCCAACTCAAGGAGAGCGGCGTCACGATCATCTACATCTCCCACATTCTGGAAGACGTGTTTGCCATTTGTGACCGCATTGCGGTGCTGCGCGACGGACACATGATTGGCGTCGCGCCCAGGGCGGAGATCACACAGCCGCAAGTGGTCAAGATGATGGTGGGCCGCGAATTGACGCAGGCCTTTCCAGTGATTGAGAAGGAGATCGGCGACGTAGTCTATACGGCCAGCGGCGTCACGCGCGCCGGGCAGGTGGCCGATGTGGACCTGACACTGCGCGCCGGGGAGATCGTAGGTGTATATGGGCTCATGGGCGCGGGACGCACCGAACTGGCGCGCCTGCTCTTTGGTTTGGAGCCAATGGACGCGGGCGCAGTCACCTTCAACGGCAGGCCTCTTGGCAAGCTCAGCCCGGAGAAGTGTATCGACGTGGGGATGGCCTACGTCACGGAGGACCGTCGGCAGGAGGGTTTGCTCATGCCCAAGCCTGTCAGTGAAAATCTTGTGCTCGCCAAGTTCAAGCAGTTGCTGGGACCGATGGGAACTGTCCGATCCCGGCGAGAGCGGGAAGTGGCGGATGCCACCATCGGCAGCCTGAACATCAAGGTTCAGGAGGGCGGTCGCCAGGCCGCCAAAGATCTCTCGGGCGGCAACCAGCAAAAGGTGGTGCTTGGCAAATGGCTCGCGCTCCAGCCGACGATGTTCATCCTCGACGAACCGACGCGCGGCGTTGACGTTGGGGCCAAGTTCGAGATCTTCACGATCATTGCCAACATGGCCAAGCAGGGTTCCACTCTCCTCGTGATCTCTTCCGAAATGGAGGAACTCATGGGCATTTGTGACAGGATACTGGTCATGCGCAAGGGGCGCATCGTCGCCGAAGTGAACAAGGCCAGCTACGACCAGGAATCGATTATGCAGTACGCTGTGGGAGGAAACACGGTCTCATGACAACCATGACAAATTCTGTTGGCGCACAGCAAACGCCGCGCCAATGGCAGGTATTCGCGATCAAATATGGCGTCTACATCTTGTTCCTCGCCATGATTGTGTTTTTCGCCTTTGCGAATCCTCGTTTCTTCAGCGTTGCCAACTTGCGCAACATCCTCCAGCAGGCAGCACCACTGGGTATCGCCACAATCGGAATGACCTTCGTGCTGGTCATTGCCGGCATCGACATTTCGGTGGGCCAGACGATGTATCTGTCGGCAATCCTCGTGGCCATTGGCATGGAGAGCATGAGTGCCGCCGGCTATCTTGGCACTCTGGGGAGCTACTTCATCGTCTTTGCCATCGCATTGGGAGTCGGCGCTTCGGTAGGTTTCCTGAATGGCTTGCTGATCGCGCGCCTGCGCATCATCCCCTTCATCGCCACGCTTGCCACAATGGGGATGGCGCGCGGCATCGGGCTGATAGTCTCCGGCTCCAAGGTCTACTACGTCGAGAAACTCAGCCCAATTTCCAACGGGCGCTTCTATGGCGTCCCCTATGTGGTAATCATCCTCATTGTGCTCCTGCTTGTGCTTGACCATGTGTTGCGCCGCACGCCCTTCGGTCGGCAACTCATGGCCATCGGCAATGACGCGCCCGCGGCCTCCAAAATCGGCATTCATGTTGTGCGCAACAAGTGGATTGCCTACACAATCTGCGGCACGCTGGCTGGCCTCGCGGGCGTCCTGCTGGCTGGGCAGGTGGCGAATGTGGCTGTCTATTTTGCCGATGGAAGCGAGTTCCTTGTGATATCGGCGGCGGTTCTTGGAGGCACAAGCCTCTTTGGTGGAAAGGGCAGCGTTCTGCCGGGGGCTCTTGTCGGCATTCTACTCGTCACGACCATCGTCAACGGCATGACGATGATGAATGTCTCTCCCTATGCGTACAAGATTGTGCGCGGCGGTATCATCTTTCTGGCCGTGCTGGTGGACAGTGTCAACTACCGCGGCGAACTGCGCTGACCGTATCACAATGGATTCCACGCCGAGGTACCTAGCCTTTGATCTGGGAGCTGAGAGTGGCCGCGCCGTGGTCGGTTGGCTGGCAGACGGCAAAATGCACTTTGATGAGGTCCACCGCTTCCCCAATCGCCCTGTGCGCACTCCCGATGGCCTGCACTGGGACATTCTCTCTCTCTGGGCCGAAGTGCAGGCGGGCATCGCGTTTGCCGCCCAGCGCTACGGCAGCGAACTGGAAAGCATCGGCGTGGACACGTGGGGCAGCGACTGCGCGTTGCTTGACGCACAGGGTGCGCTGATTGCCAACCCCTGGCATTATCGCGATATCCGCACGGACGGAATGCAGAAAGTTGCCGAACGGCTCGTCCCTCGCGCCGAAATTTATGCGGAGACGGGCAACCAGTTCATGCGGCAGAACACCATGCTGCAGATGCTCGCAATGGCACAGGCCAAGTCGCCCTTGCTCGATGCGACGGATTGTTTGCTCATGATTCCGGACCTCTTCAACTACTGGCTGACGGGCCGGAAGGCAGTCGAATTCAGCGGCGCGAGCACAACGCAGTTCTACAATCCCCGCCGCGGCGTGTGGGCCCTCGAACTGCTCGAGCGGCTCGGGATTCCCTCCCACTTCTTGCCCGAGATCGTGCCGCCGGGCGCCCATCTCGGCACGCTCTCACCCTGGCTGCAGGAGCGCTGCGGCTGCGGCCCACTGAAGGTCGTCACGACGGTCTCGCATGACACCGGGTCGGCTGTAGCGGCGGTGCCTAGTACAGGCGAGCACTTCGCATACGTCAGTTCGGGCACCTGGTCGCTGGTGGGTGCAGAAGTGGAGCAGCCGGTGATTGCGGATGCCGGTCTGGCGCTGAACGTGACCAACGAGGGTGGAATCGACGGCACCTTCCGCTACCTCAAGAATGTGCTGGGTCTCTGGTTGGTGCAGGAAGCAAAACGCACATGGGCTGCTCGGGGAGAGCCATACAGTTATGCCGAACTCACCGCGCTTGCGTCCGCAGCGCGACCCCTTCAGTCGCTAATTGATCCAGACGATCCGCTCTTTTTTGACCCCGGCGACATGCCCGCGCGCGTGGTTGACTATTGCGCTCGTACGGGCCAGCTGCAGCCCAACTCAGTGGGTGAAATCGTACGCTGCATGCTCGACAGCCTGGCGCTCAAGTACCGCTGGGTGATTGAGAACATCGAGCAGATTCTGGGCCATCGACTTGAGCCCATCTACATTCTTGGCGGCGGTGCGCAGAATGGGCTGCTCAATCAGAACACGGCCAGTGCGCTCAACCGGCGCGTGGTCGCCGGGCCCGTCGAGGCCACCGCCGTCGGCAACCTCGCTGTACAGATGATCGCGGCAGGCGCGCTGGCCAACCGCAGGGAGGCACGCGCCGTAATTGCCGCATCCGTGGAAACAACCACCTACGAACCAGTCGATAGCGCAGCCTGGGACGAAGCCTACGCGCGCCTGAAAGCGCTAATGCACAGTGCGCACTCGGTAGTTTGAACTCAAAGAGGATCGAATCAAAATGACACCCCAGGAAACGCTGGTCTACATTGCGCAATTGATGTTCGAGCGTCG
>CAYJNV010000018.1:0-14015 GCA_964370975.1 uncultured Caldilineaceae bacterium
ATCGGTCCTGCACTCCGGGGGCTGGGAAGCCCCCGGCTACACAAACATGCGCCCCCGCGTAACATACGTTAGTGAGTGGACCGGTTGACCAGTACACCAGTCCACCAGTCAACCAGTCAACCAGTCAACCTTTTAGGGCATTGTCAAAACCACCACGAAAGAATCCGCAAAATGAAAGCCGCAGAAGTTGTCGTCCACATCCTTGAGGATGAAGGCATCGAAGCGGCGTTCGGAATTCCGGGCGCCGCCATCAATCCCGTGTACGAATATCTGGGCACATCCAGCAAGATTCGCCACTATCTGGCGCGCCACGAAGAGGGCGCGCTGCATGCCGCCGATGGGTACTATCGTGCCTGTGGACGCATGGCGCTGGCGATCTGCACCTCCGGGCCAGGCGCCACCAACTTCATCACCGGCCTCTACACAGCGCAGATTGACTCCATTCCGCTGATTGCCATCACCGGACAGAATGTGCGCAGCCAGTTGGGCAAGGAGGCATTCCAGAGCGTGGACATAGCCGGGCTGGCCGCCCAGTTCTGCAAGGCCACCTGGTGCATCACCGAGCCGAACCAGGTGCCCAGTATTATGCGCAAAGCGTTCCAAACGGCGCGCGAGGGGCGCCCCGGCCCTGTGCTCATTGACCTGCCGCTGGACGTGCAAATGGCCGACATCCCGTGGGATGACGACGCGGGTGGCTCGCTGCCCATTCACAGGCCTGCGCCAGCGGCCGACGAAATTCGCCGCGCGCTGGACATGGTCATGGCCGCCGAGCGTCCCATCCTGATCATGGGCGGCGGCGTGCTGCTGGCCGAAGCACAGGCGCAGTTTGTGGCTTTCGCCGAGCACCTCGCGCTGCCCGTGGTGACGACCTACATGGCAACGGGGGGCATTCCTGGCGCGCACCCCCTGCACGTGGGGCACATTGGCATTCAGGTTGGCACTCCCTTCGGCAACCGCTTCTTCCTTGAGTCTGATCTCGTGCTGGGCATTGGCTGTCGCTTCAACGACCGCCACACGGGCAAGCTGGATGTCTACACGCGCGGGCGCACATTCATTCACATCAACATTGAGCCGGAGCACATCGGGCGCATCGTGCCCACAGCGTTGGGCATCGTGGCCGATGCCGGTTTGGCAATCGAAGCGCTGCTGACCGAGGCGCACGCACGCACACCGGCGCGGGCGCCCTCGCCGCGCGTGGCCGAGATTCCCCAGCGGCGTGCAGCGCACGCGCGCCGGACGCACTTTGATGATGCGCCCCTCAAACCACAGCGCGTATACGAGGAGATTAACCGTTCCTTCGACCCGGAAACGATCTTCACAACCGGGTGCGGCCTCACACAGATCTGGTCTGGGCAATTTCAGGAAATCGCGCGTCCCCATACCTATCTTGCCTCGGGCGGCGCCGGTACTCTCGGCTTCGATTTGCCCGCAGCGATAGGCGCCAAGGTCGCGCGGCCCGAAGCTACCGTGGTGGCGGTCGTCGGTGACGGCGGCTTTGGCTTTACCATGGAAGAATTGGCCATGGCAGTGCAGTACAAGGCGCCGGTCATTGTGCTGATCGTAAACAATGGCTACTTGAGCCTGATTCGACAGAACCAGCGCTACGCCTACGAATACGAATACGCCGTCGACCTGTCCTACGAGGGGCGCGGCATCGACTTTGTGAAACTGGCCGAGGCCTTCGGGGCGTATGGCGAACGAGTGACGACCGCAGAGGGCCTTGCGCCCGCCTTTGCCCGCGCTCGCGCGTGCGGAAAAGCAGCCGTCATCGACATCATCGTGGAGCGCGAAACGGATGCTGCCATGGGCGCAGCGCTGGACGCCATACGCGAATTCGACTAGACGGGGACGGCCGTCCTGCGCATGCGTCACCTGCGGCGCACGGCCGCCAGGACAGAATCAGCCTATGAATGCACTCGTACTTAAAACCTACAACAATCTCGTTTATGAACAGGTGCCCGAGCCAACCGTCGCGCCCGACGAGGTGCTGGTGCAGGTGGCCGCGTGCGGCATTTGCGGCAGCGATGTGCATGGCGTGGATGGCAGCACGGGGCGGCGCGTGCCGCCCATCATCATGGGCCATGAGGCGGCGGGCACAATTGTGGCCTGCGGCAGCGCTGTGCGGGGCTGGGCAGTGGGCGAGCGCGTGACCTTCGGCTGCGTGATTCACTGCACCCGCTGCTTCCACTGCCGGCGCGGCGAACCCGAACTATGTGAGGACCGCCGCTGGCTGGGCGTCTCTATCCCCGGCTTTAGCAAGGATGGCGCGTTTGCCGAGTTCGTGGCGGTGCCGCAGCAAATCCTCGTGCGCGTGCCCGACGATCTCTCGTTTGCGCGTGCAGCCCTTATGGAACCGCTCACCATTGCCGCCCACGCGCTCAGCCGCACACCGCCTGCACTCTACGACGCCGCGGTGGTTGTGGGAAGCGGCATGATCGGGCTACTGGTGGTGCAACTGCTCAAGCTGGCGGGGGCGGGACGCATCATTGCCGTGGACATCAACGATGGTCGCCTGGAGATGGCGCTGCGCAATGGCGCCACGCACGTTCTGAATTCGCGGCGCGATGACGTGGCCGCAATAGTGCGCCATTTGTGTAACGGGCGCGGGGCTGATGTGGCCTTTGAGGCCGTGGGCAGCAGCGACACGGTGAATTTGGCGCTGGCCTGCTTGCGCAAGGGAGGCGCGGCCACGCTCATCGGCAACCTGGCCGCGCGCGTGGAGATTCCACTGCAGGAATTCGTCATCGGCCAGCTTACGCTGCGCGGCACAACCAACGCCGCCGCTGAGTGGGAAGCCTGCCTGCAGATGGTGCGCGACGGCGTTGTGGATGTCGATTCGCTCATCAGCGCCACCGCGCCGCTGGCCGATGGTGCAGCCTGGTTCGCGCGCTTGCAGCGTGGTGAACCAGGGCTGATGAAAGTAATCCTCGAACCTGGTCGCTGAACAGCAACAGCATTGACACAGAGGACACAGAGGGAAAAGAGAAACACACAGAACTGCATTGCTTTTCTCTGTGTTTCTCATTTACCTCTGTGTCCTCTGGGTCAGCGTCTCGCAGCAGTCGTGGTTTTGTTTTTTGTTGTTTTTTTTTTTTTCTTGGGGGCTCCTCTTTTTCAATACCGTTGCTGTGGTCTGTGTCAATGCTTTTGCTGGTCGCTGCTCAGGTCGTTAGCGCCTTCGGTGCGGCCGGCGCAATGTAGCGCACCTTCTGCGCATCAATCAGCATGGCCAGCAAGATGATCATGCCGCGAATGGCTTGCACCCAGTAAACCGAGACATCCATCAGGTTGAGCCCTGCGTTGATGGTCGCCAGCAGCAGCACACCGCCCAGCGCCCCGATTATGCTGCCCTGCCCTCCCTTTAGGCTCACGCCGCCAATCACCGCCGCCGCAAAGACCTCGAAGACCATCCCTTCGCCCATGTTGCTTGCGGCGTTGGTTAGCCGCGCCGACAGCATCCACCCCGCCAGCGCCGCCAGCAAACCGCTTATCATGTAGGCGTGACGAATGCGCCGCTCCGGGCGCACACCCGAGGCGCGCGCCGCGTTGCGGTTTGCACCCACGGCGTACAGTTCGCGGCCAAAGGGCGTATAGGTCGTCACAATGTAGGCGATGAGGAAGACCACGCCCATAAGCACCACCGGCACGGGCACGGGGCCGAATTTGCCCAGCCCCAGCCAGTTGTACGCCGGGCTGATGCTGTAGGAGGTCTGCCCGTTGTTGAGCACGAGGGTGAGGCCGCGAATGATGATGAGCATGGCCAACGTCACCACAAAGTTGTTCATGCGCATAACGGTGATCAGCCAGCCATTGATGTAGCCAATCACAACGCCCACCGTCAGCAGGATTAGCACCGAGAGCCACACGGGCAACATGAAACCGCTGCCATAGTAGGGCGTGCCCGCCGCTGTAATCAGCCAGATGCCCAGCAGCCCGGCCAGCCCGAGCGTGGACTCCATGGAGAGGTCGAAGTTGCCAGTCAGCAGCGTAAAAGTCTGGCCAACCACCAGCACGCCCATCACCGAAGCGTTAAAGAGGATGTTGACGAAATTGCCTGTAGTGAGAAAGCTGTTGGTCAGCGCGTTAAAGAAGACCACCACACCCACGAGCAGAAACCAGATGAGGTTGCGGATGATGAAGGAGACGATTCTTTGGCGACTCATGCGCTGCCTCCTGCCCGAGCCGAAGCTGCGGAGGACGGTGGCTGCACGGCGCGCGTCGAAACGCTTGCGGGCCCCTTGTAGCGGCTCTTCTGTGCGTCAATAAGCATCGCCAACAGGATGACGATGCCGCGGATCATGTTGATGGCAAAGCCCGAGACGCGCATCAGGTTAAGCCCCGAATCGATTGTAGAGAGAAGCAGCACGCCGCCCAGCGCTCCAATCATGGTGCCGCGCCCGCCAAAGAGGCTGATGCCGCCGATGACGGCTGCCGCCTGGATCTCGAAGATCATTCCTTCGCCAATGCGCGTTGCACCCACGCCAAGCCGCCCCAGCATAATCCACCCGGCAAAGGCAGCCAGCAGGCCGCTGAGCAAATACACCTGGCGAATGCGCTTGTCGGGGTCAATGCCAGAGACAAGTGCCGCGTTGCGGTTGCCTCCCACTGCGTAGAGATCGCGTCCAAAACGCGTGCTGTTCATAATCAGCGCCGCCACCAGGAATGCGACGCCCAGCACAATCACACTCACTGGAATCGGCCCCAGCTTGCCCGCGCCAAGCCACTTAAAGGCCTGGGGAATGCCGGTAATCGTCTTCCCCTCGGTAATCACCATCGTCAGCCCGCGCAGCGTAATCAGCATCGCGAGCGTGACGATGAAGTTGTTCATCCTGAGGCGCGTAATCAGGAAGCCGTTGATCCAGCCGATCAGTAGCCCCACGCCAAACATGGCCGCCAGCGCCAGAACGGGATGCAGCTCGAGCCCGCTGCCGTTTGCGGGGTCGCCCGCTGCCGTGAGCAGATAGGCCCCCACGACGGCCGTCAGCCCCAGCGTGGACTCTGCGCTCAGGTCAAAGTTGCCGGTCACGAGCGTGAAACTCTGCCCAATCACCATGATCCCCAGTACGGACGAATGGATGAGGATGTTGACGAGGTTGAAGGTGGAGAGGAAACGGGGCGCCAGCAGGCTGAAGCCAACCAGCGTGAGGATGAGCAGAATCCAAACGAGGTTGTCGAGCAGGAAGGGCGCCAGAGCACTACGGCGCGGCCTGACCGCCGGGAGTGATGCGGGCGTTGCGTTCGTCATGCAGCAATGGTCGCCTCGGCGGCGCTCCCTTCAATGGCGTTGAGGATGGATTCAACCGACGTGTCGGCATGTGGCACGGGGAATTCGCGCACGATGCGCCCCTTGAACATGACAAGGATGCGGTCGCAAATATCAAGCAACTCGCGGATCTCCTCGGTGATGACAACCACAGCGGCGCCCTCCTGTGCCAGGTGGTCGACAATGCGCAAGATCTCCACCTTGGCCTGCACATCCACGCCTTGCGTTGGTTCGTCGAGCAGCAGCACCCTGGGATTCACGCTGGTCAGCTTGGCAAAGACCACCTTTTGCTGGTTGCCGCCGCTGAGGAATTCCACCGGCTGCTCCTGCGTGGGCGTCTTGATGTTGAGCTTGTCAATCAATTGCTGTACCATGCTGCGCTCGCGCGGTCCGGCGATGAGCCCAAGCCCGTTGCGCAATTGGCGCAGAATGGGCAGCGTAATGTTTTCGCGCACGGGGCGAATCCCCACGATGCCAAGGCCATGGCGGTCACGAGGCAGGTAGGCCAGCCCCAGCATAAGCGCCTCGCGCGGGTCTGTCGCATGATAAGTTTTGCCGTCCAGCGCGACCTTGCCGTCGCCCACAGGCTCCAGGCCGAAGAGGCCGCGCGCCAGGGCATCCTTGCCGGAGCCTTCCAGCCCGGTAAGGCCGACGATCTCGCCGCGGCGCAGCGTCAGGTTGACGTCCGTGTAGGCGCCTTCGCGCTGGAGGTGCTCAACCTCAAGCACCACGGGCTGCTGCGCGGTAGCGGCCGGGGCGCGACGGACGCGGCTGAACTGCTCAAGCTGCGTGCCGCTGATGAGGCGGATGAGCTCGGGCTGATCCAGCGCGCTCACCTCATAATCGCCCAGGTTGCGGCCGTCGCGCATTACCGTAACCGTGTCGCACAACTCAAAGATTTCCTCGAGGTAGTGCGAGATGTAAATGAAGGCAACGCCACGGCGCTGCTGCTGCTCCACAAAGTCAAAGAGCATGCGTACTTCATTCTTGGGCAGGGGAGCAGTGGCCTCATCCAGGATGATCACCTGCGCATCGGCAAAGAGAGCCTTGGCAATCTCGATGATCTGCCGTTCGGCCACGGAGAGCCCTTCCACCTTGCGATGCACATCAATCCCCAGCCCAAGCTGGTTGAGCCGGGCCTCGGCGTCGGCGAAGGCGCGCGTCCAGTCCACGACGCCCCAGCGTGAGGTGGGCAAATTGCCGCAGAAGACGTTCTCGGCAATGCTCAGCGACGGCACAAGCTGCGAGTGCTGGTGCACACACTGTATGCCCAGTTGCGTGGAAAGGCTGGTCGTCATAGACGCATAGCTGCGCCCCTGCAAGATGATTGCGCCGCCGTCAATTGGATAGACGCCGGTCAGCGCGTTGATCAGCGTGGACTTGCCTGCGCCGTTCTTGCCTACAAGCGCGCGCAACTCGCCCGGACGCAGGTGAAAGTCCACGTGGTCAAGCGCAAGCACGCCAGGGAAACTCTTGACGATACCGCGCATTTCAACCACGTAAGCACCGGCTTCGGCTGGTGCGGTTGCTGCGGAATTTGGCTGGAGTAGGGTCTGGTCGGTCATGGAGACCATGTTTCGCGTCTTCGTTGTTTCGTGTCTTGCTTGTTTCGCGTCTTCGTTTCGCGCCTGCGCGGTATTTGCGTCCGTCGACGCGCGCGGTCATTGAGCGTGCGCGCGTCCATCCCGGTGGGCGGCTGCATGATGAAGACGCAGCCGCCCACGCGATCAGCAAGGAGCCCCCGCGGGCATGCGCAACCCGCAGAGTACAGGTGATGACTGTTTACGAACCGTATCGACTACGGTGCCGGCGTCGGCATGACGAAGTTCTTGTCCATGTTCGTCCAGATCACCGGGTTGCCAATATTCTCCGCGGTAACCTTGGTCGTGGCCAGGAAGAGTTCCATTGAGCCGTCAGCATTCGTGGCGATGCGCGCGGGCGACCAGGTGGCGCCCTCCTGCACAACGTCGCCCTCGGCCACTGCTTCGCCGTTCAGCTGCTTCTCAATCCAGTTGACAACAATGCCGAAGTCGCTCACGGGTTGCGAACCGGTGCCGTCAGCGATCTTGTTCATAATCGCCTCAAGCATCCACGGGCCGCCATCCACGCCGGTGATGATGATGTGACCGTCTTCACCCACAGGGAAGAACTTGCCCAGTTGGTCAAGCGCGGCCTTCGTGCCCGGGCCGTAGACGTTGTCGGAGTGCATGTAGATGCCATCGAGGTCGGGGTTGGCGGTCAGCACGTCAATTACAATCTGCTGCCCCTTGGCGGCGTCCCAGTCACCCACCTTCTGGATGACTTCGATGTTGGGGTACTGGTCCACAGCATCGTGGAAACCATCGCGGCGCAACTGGCCCACGTTCTGGCTCAGGTTGCCGGTAATTTCGAGGACCTTGCCCTTGGGCTCGCCATACTTCTTGGTGAGTTCATCCACCATGACTTCGCCCGCCTGCTTGCCGGCAAGGCGGTTGTCACTGAGCACGGTCATGTTAATGGCGCAGCCGGCGGGGGAGCGGTCGATGGTGTAGAAGGGCACACCGGCGTCCGCGGCCTTCTGGGCGGCGGTGCAAATGCCGGCGCTGTCTTCAGGTACGGTGACAATGGCGTCAACGCCCTGAGCAATGAGAGAGTCGATGTCATTGTTCTGCTTCTGCGGGTCGGCGTCGGCATTGGTCACCACAACGTCCCAGCCCTTGGCATCGGCGTTGCTCTGCAGGCTCTGCAGAATGAACTGCTGGCCGCCATAAAGACCGGGTGCGGCGTAGCCAACGGTGACCTTGGCGGCAGCTGCGCCTTCGGCCGGAGCGGCTTCACCCGCGGGTGCGACGGCGGTGCAGGCCGCCAGCATTGCCACGAGCGTGAGCACCATCAGCACTGCGTAAATTCGCTTCGTCAGCATGGGTCAGTCTCCTTGTTACATTATGGAAAGTGGGACGAGAACAGCCATCACTACATGGAAAGTGCCAACTGTGGCGTAGACGAATTGAAGGGGGTGCCGCGGGCTACGGCTTGCGCTGCGAATCAAATGAGACAACAGCGGCGCGCATCGTCTCCTCGGCCTCCACCATGTGCGCCTGCATGGCCGCACGCGCCTCCTCTACATCTTGCGCAGCGACGCCATCCAGTATGCGCCTGTGGTGAAACTGGGCTCGCGCCGGCGTCCCCGGCACAGCATAGCCAAGGACGCGTGCCGCAAAGAGCACGGGTGCGATGGAATCGAGGAAGAGCGGAAAAAGCGCGTTCTGCGTGGCGGCGGCCAGCGCGTAGTGGAAGGCCACGTCATTGTGCGCAAAGGCCTCGCAATCCGCCTCGTTAGGGGGCGCTGCGGCAAGGTTGGCATTGAGCACAAGCAAGTCCCTCTGTGTACGGCGGGCGGCGGCCAGGCCGGCGATCTCAACTTCGAGCAGACGACGCACCTCAATCAGGTGCGTGTGCTCTACGTTGCCCTCGTCGGCGCGAATGAGCCGCGACAAGGATTCGGCCACAGCCAGCGCCGAAGGACCGCACACAACTGTGCCGATGCCCTGTTCGGTACTGAGCATCCCGCGCGCCGTCAGCGCATGCACCGCCTCACGGACGACGGTGCGGCTCACGCCAAATTGTCTCCCCAACTCACGCTCGGAGGGCAGACGGTCGCCGGGGCTCAAACGGCTGTCGGCAATCATCTCCTCGATCTGGCTGATCACACGCTGTGCCAGTGAACCAACGCGCGCGACAGCCGCGTAGGCAGGCGTGCGCTGTGGCGCGCCCTCGGGGAGCGCGACCGGGCTAACATCCTGGCCCTCGGCGCGTGAAACGCTCATGCTGTTATCGGGAACGGGTGGAAGGGAAGCAATTCGAGCAACGACAGAGGCGATTGGCGGATGATCGGGGCTGGTATACCACCTGACCTCTTACATCATACAGTTGGATTATACACCCCCTGATATACCATGTCAATCACTTTTCTGACCAGATGTTGCGCACCATTTGCTACAAGATGACGCTCGCGCCATCGACGCGCGACAATCAGGGGCGCCCCGCAATGGGGCGCCCCTGATTCAACTTCTCTCACATGCCGGTCATCCAAGCCGGATGGCGGTTATCTACAGCGCGTCGTCACCCTGGTATAGACCGACCTTAAGCGGCGCGCATCGCGTGTACACCGGCCGCAGCCCAGCGTACACGCGAGCCGAGGCAGGTCAGACTCGGTTGAAGCAGCGCAAGACCAATGCGCCGCTGTCTCTAGCGCACGAGGTAGATGATGGCCACCACCACCGCCACGATGATCACGGTCAAGCGCAGCGTCTGCGGCTTGATCGAGCCGGCCATGCGCCCGCCCAGCACGCCGCCAATCAGCGCGCCCACTGCCATGACCAGCGCAGCCAGCCACACCACCTGTCCGGAGAAGACAAAGAAGAGCGCGGCGGTGACATTTGTAGCAAAAGCGATGGCCTGCTTGAGGGCATTGAGGCGCGTCAGGTTGTCGTCGAGCGACAGGCCAAGCACCGCGAGCACGATGACGCTGAGCCCCGCGCCAAAGTAGCCGCCATAGATTGAGGCCACGAAGACCGAGGGAATGGCCCAAAGTTCGCTGCTCTGTTCGCGCCCGGCGCGCTGGTTGCGCCGCAGAACCCAGCCACGCACGCGGTCCTGAATTGCCAGCAGCCCTGCTGCCAGCAGAATCAGCCACGGCACCATGTCACGGAAGAGTCTTTCACTTGTGGACAGCAGCAACACAGCCCCCACAAGGCCGCCCGCAATCGCCGCCGGCACCAGCATCCACAGACGGCGCTTCTGCCCCTTCATATCGCCCCACTGGGCCGCCGTAGCCCCGAGGTAGCCGGGCGTGAGCGCCACGGTGTTGGTCACATTGGCCGCCACGGCGCCTACGCCTGCAGCCGTGAGCGCCGGAAAGCTGATCAGTGTGCCGCCGCCGGCAATGGCATTGATGAAGCCCGCCGCCAGCGCGGCCAGCGCAATCAGAATCAGTTGGGCAGTTGAGAAGTCGATCTGTGGCATGAGATAGGGGAGCGTTCCAGGTTTGGGATTTGGATCAGCGCGCCGCGCGCACACGCGACGGTACCAGTGTAGCGCCGCACCGGCGTATGAACCAACTGTGTGACACTTCGGCTAACCGCGCCCCCGCCACGCGTAAACAGCCCCAAAGGCCAAAGCGACGCCAATGCCGATACCCCACGCCGCAGCCGCCTGGCTGCCACTGATGAGCCCCGCCTCATAGGCGACGTACTCGAGGGGAACGGCAATCACCGCGACGGCCGCGGCAATGACAGCATAGGAAAGCAGCCTTTTATCCATGGGTGTGCGCGGCGAGGTCAGGGTCAGGTGGCGCAAACAAACCCGCCGGCTCATGGCGAGACCGGCGGTGAGACTGTGTGAGCTCCCCGGGACTCGAACCCGGAACCCGCGGCTTAAAAGGCCGCTGCTCTGCCAATTGAGCTAGGAGCCCGCAAGGTGGTCAGTTTACCACGATCACATAACCTAACCAATTGGCGTGGTTGGCTACCGGCGGATTGACTAATGAAAATGTCTCGCGAGGTCGTAGCGTGCGCTTCGTTGTTCCCATCGGGCGCGGCGTATATAATGCAGGCAATCGACGCATCGCCCACACCAGTCGCACCTCGAGCGCCGATTCCCGGAATTGCATTGGTTCTGGCTCCCCATGACTCCTGAAGCAAATTCGCTCTACAAGATCTTCCTTGTGGAAGATGAAATTGTGGCCCGCGAAGGCATCCGTGACACGGTCGCCTGGGCCGCATGCGGCTTCGAGTTTGTGGGTGAGGCGGCCGACGGTGAAGCGGCACTCCCGCTCATCCAGCAGCGCGCCCCCGACCTGCTCATCACCGACATTCGCATGCCCTTCATGGATGGGCTGCAGCTCAGCCGCCTTGTGCGCGAACGGCTGCCCCAAACGCGCATCGTCATCCTCAGCGGCTACGACGAGTTTTCCTACGCCCAGGCGGCAATCGCCCTGGGGGTGAGCGAGTACATCCTCAAGCCCGTGAGCGCACACGACATCGAGCAGGCGCTGATTGCCACCAAGCTCGTGCTCGATCGCGAACGCGCCCTGGCAGCCCAGCAGCGGCAATTGGTCAGCCAGGTAGAGGACACGCGCGCGCTGCAGCGGCGCGAACTTCTCAAGCGCCTCTGCCTGGGTGATCTGGACCCGTTTGAGGCGCTTGAGCGCAGCCACGAGATTGGCCTCGAACTCGCCGCCGCCTGCTACGCCGTAGTGGTTGCACGCGGCGTGCTGCCAACACCGCCGTTCGACGCGCGTGACCCTGCACAAGGGCCGCGCCGTCTGCAGCAGTTGCAGAGCACGATTTATGCTGCCTGTGCGGAACTGACGGGGGCCGAAGCCTTCCGCAAGGACATCGAGGAAGTCGTCGTACTTTTGCTCGGCGACGACATGGCCTACGTGCGCGCCCAGATCACCGCTCTCCTGCAGCGGCTGGTCGACCCATCGCTGCTGGCCGCATATGCGCCGCATACACATGCAGGGCGCACACAAGACGTTCGCGTACTCGCCGGCGTAGGCAGCCTGCAAACGCGCATGAGTGACCTGCCCCTCTCCTTCGCCACGGCGCTCGACGCACTGCACTATGAGGCGGCGCAACTTGAAGCAACCCAACGCGGCGCATCAGCGGCGGCGGCTGAAGGCGCATTGGGCGACGCACCGGTTCACCTCGAGCGGCAGCAGTTGGATCGCTACTTGCGCTTCGGCATCAAGCGCGACTTCGATACATTCTTTGCCGAGTATACGGCCGCAGTCGATGACGCTGCCTTCGACCAGCGCATCGTGCGCGACTACCTGCTCATGGACATGAGCATGGCCGCTGCGGCCTGCGTGAGCGAACTGGGTGGCAATCCGGCAGCCGTGATTCCTGAAGTGGCTCACCCCAGCGAGCTTGCCACACAAGTGCATACGCTGGGCACCCTCCAAGACCTGACACGCACGATTTTTGATAAAGTGCTCGACTTCCGCGACGCCGTCGCGCGCCAGCAGCATCGCCACCGGCTGATACGCGCCCGCGCCTACATCGAGCAGCACGCCGGCGATGTCGACCTGAGCCTGACCACTGTGGCGGCGCATGTCAACGTCAGCCCCAGCCACTTCAGCGCGATTTTCAGCCGCGAAACCGGCGAGACCTTCAAGGAGTTCCTGACGCGCATCCGCATGGAACGCGCGCAAGGGCTGTTGCGCAGCACATCGCTTCCCATCGTGGAGATCGCACAGCGCAGCGGCTACAGCGATCCCCACTACTTCAGCGCCGCCTTCAAGCGCGTCACCGGCATGCCGCCGCGCGATTACCGGGAGGCGCGGCCGTCAGCGGGTGAGGATGCACTCGTCTGATTGACACGCAGCGCCGCATCTTGATCCTGTTCGGGAGTATGCCATGAGCACAATCCCACTTCAGCCCATTGGGCGCACGCCCATGCGGGTGCCGCGCGCCGCCAAAACGCCCTTCCTGCGCAAGCGTTTCAGCATTCGCGACAAGATCTTGCTCTCGTTTCTGGTCGTCGTGGTGCTCATCGGCGCGGTCTCGGGCCTCTTCATGCTGCGCGCGCTCCAGTTCAATCGCCAATATGCTGCCATGCTCAGCAGCACCACAACCGCCAACCAACTGCGCGGCGCGTTTCGCACCGATTTCGACATGGCTGTGTGGAACATTGTTGCCGGCAAGACATCCTTTGCCGAGAGCAACCAGGCGGAACTGATCGAGGGTCTCGACTCCACAGTCAGCCAACTGATGGCGGCAACAGACTCGCACCGTGGCCGCGTCAAGCTTGATGTCATCCTGCGCACAAGCGAAACGCTGCGCAGCCAGGTTGAAAAACTGGGCGCCCAAATTGAGGCCAATGCGCTCGTCTCCGAAACCGAGGTGACGCTCAACGATATCCGCGGCATTACCGCCCTGGTGCAAGACCTGCTTAATGACTACATGATCTTTGAGGTCGACCGTATGGGCCTCAAGGGGCAGGGTATCGAGCGCGATTTTGTGGTTTGGGCAATGGCGGTTGTGCTGATGCTCGTCATCGTGATTATCTTCTCCATTCTGGCGGCCTGGAATATCTCCGAAGGCATCTATCTGCCCATCAAACGGCTGCACGACGCCGCCACGCAAATTACGCAGCGCGATGTGGCTACCCTCGTCGGAGACACAAACGCCGACGAGCTGACGGAGCTGGGCGTCAGTTTCAATCTCATGGTGGGGCAGATTCGCGACCTGCTCGACTCCAAAGTCTATGAGCAGGCGCAGCTGAAAAAAGCCGAGTTCAAGGTGCTCCAGGCACAGATCAACCCCCACTTCCTCTACAACACGCTCGACACCATCATCTGGAAGGCCGAAGCGGGCAAGAAGGATGAGGTCATTGCGCTCGTGCAGGCGCTCTCGCGTTTCTTTCGTATCACGTTGAGCAAGGGCGAGGACTGGATACCCGTCTCCGATGAAGTGGAACATGTGCGCAGCTACCTGGCCGTGCAGCAGATGCGCTATCGCGACATTCTGCGCTACAGCGTGGAAATTGACCCCGCAATTGCCGATGCCACGACGCTGAAGCTGACGCTGCAACCGCTGGTCGAAAACGCTCTCTATCACGGCATCAAGGGCAAGCGCGGCGGCGGCGTCATTCACGTGCGTGGCAGCGCGCCTGACAGCGGCCACATCCTCTTTGAGGTCATAGACGACGGTGCGGGCATGCCGCTCGAGCGACTGGCGCAGTTGCGCGCCGCGCTCGGCGGCGCCGA
>CAYJNV010000018.1:14115-25414 GCA_964370975.1 uncultured Caldilineaceae bacterium
ATTCCATTCCCGCATGAGCGCATGCTTGCTACAATGATTGCAGCCGACCTGTACTGTTTCTCCTCGGTCGGCCCCGCAGTCTCCCTAAATACCCACAAAGGAGTGTTTATGCGCAATTTCCGAGTGATTTCGCTTTTGCTCGTGGTGGCCATGCTATTGGTGCCCACCGCGTGCGCCGCGCCGGTGGCCCCCGCGGCCGCACCGGCAGCCGATGCAGCCGCAGCGCCCGCCGAAGCGGCCGCCGCCCCTGCTGATGCCGCGGCTCCCGCAGCCGAAGCAGGCAAGAAGACCTATGCAGACCTGGTGGTTGGTTATGCACAGCTGGGCGCTGAGAGCGAATGGCGCACGGCCAACACGAACTCCGTCAAGGCCGCAGCAGAGGAATTGGGCATCGAGCTGAAGTTCACCGATGCGCAGCAGAAGCAGGAGAACCAGATCAAGTCGATCCGCTCCTTCATTGCACAGCAGGTAGACGTCATCGGCATCCCCCCGGTGGTTGAGACCGGTTGGGAGACCGTCTTCCAGGAAGCCAAGGATGCAGGCATTCCGATCATTCTGGTTGACCGCCGCGCGGCCGTGCCGGAAGACCTCTATGCAACCTACCTGGGCTCGGACTTCGTTGAAGAAGGCCGCCGTGCAGGCAAGGCCATGGCTGAGATCATTGGTGGCAAGGGCAATATCGTTGAGCTCGTCGGCACCGTGGGCTCAGCCCCCGCCAACGACCGCGCCAAGGGATTCCGCGAGGCTATTGCCGAATTCCCCGAAATGGTCATCATCGACTCGCAGTCCGGCGACTTCACCCGTGCACTGGGCAAGCAGGTCATGGAAGCCTTCCTCAAGAGCCATGCCGGCGAAATCACTGCACTGTATGCACACAATGACGACATGGCCATTGGCGCCATTCAGGCCATCGAAGAAGCCGGCATCAAGCCCGGCGAAGACATCAAGATCGTCTCCATTGACGCCGTCAAGGGCGCCTTCGAGGCCATGGTCGCCGGCAAGCTGAACTGCACAGTCGAGTGCAACCCGCTGCTTGGACCGCAATTCTTCGAACTGGCACTCAAGGTCGTCAATGGTGAAGATGTGCCGAAATGGGTCCCCTCGGAAGAGGGTGTCTTCTACCCGGACAATGCAGCCGAGATTCTGCCCACCCGCCAGTACTAGTGTCGAACCGGGGCCCGTGCGATTCTCTCCTTTCGTGCGGGCCCCGATGATCAATCCCCGGGCCGGCAGCCGCACGCATAACCGGCGTGCGGCTGCCCCTTTCAGCCCCCAGGCGGTCCCCAATGCAATCGAACGAATTGTTGGTCATGCAGGGCATTTACAAGGCGTTTCCGGGCGTGCTCGCGTTGTCCGATGTGGACTTCACGCTGCGCGCCGGTGAGATTCACGCACTCATGGGGGAGAACGGCGCAGGCAAGTCCACGCTCATCAAGGTATTAACGGGCGTGGAGCACCATGACGCCGGCCACATTCTGCTCGACGGCGCAGAAATCCATTCCAGTTCGCCCCACGAGGCGCAGCTGATGGGCATCAGCACTGTCTACCAGGAAGTCAACCTCTGCACCAACCTCTCCGTCGCCGAGAACATTCTGCTGGGGCGCGAGCCGCGCCGGCTGGGCAGTATCGACTGGTCCGCCATGAACGCCCGTGCGCGCGAACTCCTTACCTTGCTGGATGTCGATGTCGACGTCCGCCAGAGTGTGGGTGAGTACTCCGTAGCCATCCAGCAAATGGTGGCCATCTCGCGTGCGCTGGAGATTCAGGCGAAGGTGCTGATTCTGGACGAGCCAACCTCGAGCCTCACTGCGCTGGAGACCGAAAAACTCTTCGAAGTGCTGCGCCGCCTCAAGCAGCAGGGTATCGGCATCATCTTCATTACGCATTTCCTCAACCAGGTCTACGCCGTAGCCGACCGCATAACCGTGCTGCGCAACGGCAAACTCGTGGGCACCTACGATGCCAAGGCGTTGCCCCGCTATCAGCTCGTCGAGTTAATGATTGGTCGCGAACTTGAGGAACTGGAAGACCTGGGCACGCTGAAACGGTCATTCGCGCCGGCCCCTGGCCAACGGCCCGCGCTCGAGGCATTCAACCTGGGGCGCGTGGGCACGCTCGAGCCTATCAGCCTCAAGCTGTACGCAGGCGAGGTGTTGGGCATGGCCGGTCTGCTCGGCTCTGGGCGCACCGAGACAGCCAACCTGCTCTTCGGCGTTGACGACGCGGACAGCGGCACAGTCAAGGTCGACGGCAGCGCCGGAAAGAGCCTCAGCCCGCTCGCTTCAATTCAGCGGGGCGTTGGCTATTGCCCCGAGGACCGCAAGGCCGATGGCGTTGTGGGCGAACTGACTGTGCGCGAGAATATTGTGCTGGCGCTGCAGGCAAGTCGCGGCTGGTTCTCTTACCTCGACCCACGCAAGCAGACAGAAATCGCCCAGAAGTTGATCGAGATGCTGCAGATCAGCACACCCAGTCCCGAACAACTGATGAAGAACCTCAGCGGCGGCAACCAGCAGAAGGTAATTCTCGCACGCTGGCTGGCCACGAATCCCGACGTGCTGATTCTTGATGAGCCAACACGCGGCATTGACGTGGGCACCAAGGCCGAGATTCAGAAGCTCGTTCTCTCGCTTGCCAACGAGGGCAAAGGCTGCCTCTTCATTTCCTCCGAGCTGGATGAGGTTCTGCGTACCAGCCATCGCGTCATGGTCATGCGCGACCGCAGCCTCGTTGCCGAACTCGAAGGCGATGAGCTGAATGAGCAGTTCATCATGGAGACGATTGCCGGGACCAGCGCAAGCGCACCGCCAGTCCGGGTTGCCTCCGCGCCACAGCAGGCCGCCGCGGCCGGGAGCGCCTCATGACAGCAAACAAGGGTTGGTGGTTCCGGTTGCGCAGCAGCGACGTCTTCTGGCCGCTGCTCGCGCTCTCGCTGGTCCTGCTTTTTGACCTGATCTTCATCCCGCAATTCTTCCGTCTGGAAATCAAGGATGGGCACCTGTTCGGCAGCCTCGTTGATGTTCTCAACCGCGGCTCCTCGCTCATGCTCGTCGCGATCGGCTTGACAATGGCGATTGCCACTGCCGGGATTGACCTCTCCGTGGGCGCCGTCATGGCGATTTCGGCTGCCACCGTAACCGTCTTGATCGGCGGCAGTATCACAGGCGAAGCGCAAACGTCCATGTGGATTGCCATTCTGGCGGCGCTGGGTGCGTCGCTCGTCTGCGGCGCATGGAACGGCATCCTCGTCTCGCGCGCCAGGATTCAGCCCATGGTTGCCACTCTCGTGCTGATGGTGGCCGGACGCGGCATTGCCCAGCTGATCACCAATGGCCAGATTATCACCGTCTATTACAAACCCTTCTTCTACATCGGTGGTGGCTATCTGCTGGGACTTCCCTTCCCCGTCTTCATCGTGGCGGCGGTCTTTGCTTTCGCCTGGTTTATGACACGGCGCACGGCCCTCGGTCTCTTCATCGAATCGGTGGGGATAAACGCCAGCAGCAGCTATCACAGCGGAATCAACGAAAGGAATGTGAAGCTGATCATCTACACATTCTGCGGCTTCTGTGCAGGTGTGGCAGGACTCATCTTCAGCTCCAACCTCAAGAGCGCCGACGCCAACAACGTGGGCCTGCTGATCGAGCTGGACGCGATTCTGGCCGTCGTCATCGGCGGCACACTCATGACCGGTGGCCGCTTCTCGCTCGTCGGCTCAATTATCGGCGCGCTGGTGGTGCAAACGGTCTCGACCACCATCTATTCGCTTGGCGTACCGCCCGAGGTGGTTCAGGTCGTCAAGGCCGTGGTTGTGCTGGCCGTCGTCGTGCTCTACTCGGATGTGGTCAAACGGGGTCTCGACAGGCTTTCGCAGCGGCAGGGGGCGCCCTCATGAAGCGTTCGTGGAGCATCGATCGGAAGTTCTGGCCATTGCTGATTACAATAACGCTATTCGTTCTGCTTTACATTTACGGGTCATTCCAGTATCGCGGCTTCGCCACGCCACAGGTCTTCCTCAATCTGCTGATTGACAACGCGTTTCTGATGATCACGTCGATCGGCATGACCTTTGTCATTATCTCCGGCGGAATTGACCTCTCTGTTGGTGCGGTCATTGCCTTCACCGGTGTGCTTTCGGCGTGGCTGCTGGGCCACTGGGGATGGAGCCCCGCTGTGGTCATTCCGTTGATGCTGCTCATGGGGCTTGGCTTTGGCGCCTTTATGGGGGCCATCATCGAGTACATGAAGGTGCAGCCGTTCATCGTCACGCTGGCGGGCATGTTCTTTGCCCGCGGTATGTCGTTCGTCATCAGCACGAGCGCCCAAACGATTGACGATCCATTCTACCGCGCCGTGGGACTTCACCGCATTTACCTCTGGGACAAGGCGTTCATCTCCGTCAACGTGGTCATCGTCTTCGTGGTGCTGCTTGTGGCCTTCTACCTGGCGCACTTCACGCGCTTTGGGCGCACGATCTACGCAATCGGCGGCAATGAACAGTCGGCACGCCTCATGGGATTGCCCGTGAGTCGCACGAAGGTTCTCGTCTACACGCTCAACGGCTTCTGCTCCACGCTGGCCGGCGTGGTCTTCAGCATCTACATGCTTTCGGGCCACGGACTCTACGTATCGGGGCTTGAAATGGATGCAATCGCCTCCGTGGTTATCGGCGGCACCCAGCTCACGGGCGGCGTTGGCTACGTCATCGGCACCATATTTGGCGTCATGATTCAAGGGTTGATTCAGACAATCATCATGTTCCAGGGGACGCTGAGCTCCTGGTGGACAAAGATCGCCGTCGGCGCGCTTACGCTGATCTTCATAGGTGTGCAGAGCGTCATCTACTCAAGCCGGCGCAAGCGTATGGCCAGCGTGCGCAGCGCTGCACACAGCGCGCCGGTTGCTGTCAAGGCAACGGCAGGAGACTGACGCCGATCTCACCCGCTTTTCGGTTCTGCTTGAGGGGATTCGCGAAGATGAAGCGCTGCGTTCTGCTCTTGTTCGTCTGTATCGCGCTGGCCGGCTGCGGCCAACGCGACGCGGCGCAGCCTGTGGCCTCGAATGACCCGCCGCCCGCCGTCTCGCACAAAGCCAGTGATACGCCCGAGCCGGCGCGCGACTTCACGCTCGCGACGCTGGATGGCGGCAGCGTAACCCTGAGTGACCTGCGCGGCGAGTGGGTGTTGGTGAACTTCTGGGCAACCTGGTGTGCGCCCTGTGTCGCCGAAATGGAGTACCTGGAGCAGATTCACCAAACGCGCGCCATCAACGTTCTGGGCATCAACTACAACGAAGCGCCCAAGGATATCAAGCAGTTTGTTGACCAGCATGGGGTCACATTCCCCATTCTGCTTGAGCCCGACGACATCCTCAAGATGGTCTACGAGGCACGTGCGCTGCCGCGCACGGTGGTGGTTGCGCCCGACGGCACGATTGTGAACCGCACGCTGGGCCAATTGCGGCCCGAGACCTTTGACGCATGGCTTGACGCCAACAACGTTCCGCTACGCTAACGTACCTGGAAACAGGCCTACTTCTCTCCTTGTGGTTGGTGTTGGACGCGAACGGGGGTGCACGCGATGATGCGTGCACTCCCGTTCGCGCGCCGGTGCAGCAGCCGCCGGACTCCCTGCCCTACACCGCCACGGGTTCATGGTCGCGCCGGAACTGCGTCTCGTAGAGCTGCGCGTAGAGGCCGCCCCTGGCAACAAGTTCGGCGTGATTGCCCTGCTCAACCAGCCGCCCCTTGTCCATGACGAGGATGTTGTCGGCGGCCAGCACCGTTGAGAGGCGGTGGGCGATGACAAAGCTTGTGCGCCCTTCCATCAGGGGGGCCAGCGCCGCCTGGATGTAGGCCTCGCTCTGCGAGTCGAGATGCGAGGTGGCCTCGTCCATGACCATAATGCGCGGGTTCTTGAGGATGACGCGTGCAATCGCCAGCCGCTGCTTCTCGCCGCCGCTCATGCGGTAGCCGCGCTCGCCCACCACGGTCTCGAAGCCTTCAGGGAAGGCCATAATGCGGTCATAGATGTAGGCGGCGCGACAAGCGTCTTCAATCTCGGCCTGCGTTGCTTCGGGGCGAGCGTAGCGCAGGTTGGCCAGCACCGTGTCGTGGAACAGGTATGTCTCCTGCGTTACCATGCCTATCTGGTTGGCCAATGACTCGAGCGTGACATCGCGCAGATCCACGCCGTCAATGGCAATGTAGCCGCCCGTGGGATCATAGAGGCGTGGCAGCAGGTAGGTAATGGTCGTCTTGCCCGCGCCGCTCGGGCCTACCAGCGCCACAAGCTGCCCCGGCTCCACGGTAAACGAGACGTTGTCCACCGCCCACAGCCGCCCCAGTGGGCCGACCGACTTAGCCTCTGCCCCCTCATCGTCTGCGTCAGCGTCGTCATGCTCGTCGGCCAGCAGGTCGGCGGGCTGGGCGTCAGCCATCTCCGCCTTGACAACCGTACCGCCGTAGCCGAAGGTGACATTCTCGAAATGAACGCGCCCGGCCACATTGTCCAGTTTGATTGCGCCCGCCCTCTCCAGCACCTCAACCGGCTGGTCCAGATACTCAAAGACGCGCTCGAATGAGACCATCGACTGGACGAACTCCACCTGCACATTGGAAAGTGCCGAAATGGGGCCATAGAGTCGGAAGAGGTAGGCGACGAAGGCCACAATTGTGCCCACTGTAATCGTGTCGTTGAGAGCCATAAGCCCGCCCGCATAATAGACAACGGCCGTGCCGATGGCACCCGAAATCCCCAGACCCATGAAGAACCACTGCCCCACCTGCGCGCGCCGCCGCCCGATGTCGGCGGTCTTCTTGTTGACATCGGCGAAGTGCGCCCGCTCGCGCGCACCGCTGCCGAAGGTCTTCACCAGCAGCGCGCCGTTGATGGTCAGTGTTTCGTTGACGATGTTGCTCATCTCGGCGTTGTACTCCATCGCGTTGCGGCGAATACCGCGCAAAATGTCCGCCACCCGCCTGGCCGGAATCAGGAAGAGGGGCACAACCGCCACGGAGAGCAGCGTCAGCCGCCACTCGATGGTGAGCATGACCGCCAGCGTGGAGATGAGCACGACGGTGTTGGTGACAATATTGGGCAGCGTCCCCGTGATGGCGCCTTGTGCGCCTACCACGTCGCCGGTGAAACGCGAGATGATGTCGCCCGACTTGGTGTTTGTGAAGAAGCGCAGCCCCATCTTCTGCAAGTGCTCGTACATCTGCTGGCGCAGGTCGTAGATAATGCCCTCGCCCGCCATCGCACTGTAGTAGCGCTGCACCACTGAAATCAGGCCGCTCACCACCGGAATGCCGATCATCCCCAACGCGACGACGTTGAGGCGCGCAAAGTTGCGCTCGGGGATGACATTGTCTATCAGATCGCGATAGAGCAGCGGCGGAATCAGGTCGAGCAACGCGATGCCCACGATAGTGACCAGCACCACCACCACCGAATAGCGATAAGGCCACGCGTAGGAAAAGATGCGCTTGAGCACCGCCCTGTCCACCACCGGGCGCGGTTTGGTCTTGTCGTAGGCAATGAGGCTCCACCAACTGTGGTCGTACATGGCAATTCCTTTACAGATGCGACAGCAGCGCACTTGCCGCGCCCCAGGGCCGGTTCATGTGCAGCAGGTCGACGCGGCCCCGCGGCCGCGCATGATTATGATTGATTGCAGCAGGGAGAGTGTAGCAGGAAATGGGCCGGCGCGCTTCCCTCAAAGTGCGGGGGCGCGTTGCCCAAATGATGGAGAGTACGGACAGAAGGAGCTCGCACGCAGATTCTGATCCCTGCGCGCCTACGGCGCCGAAGTGAAACCCACGGCCACTACCACACCTCAACGCAAAGCCGCGGAGGGGCGCAAAGGAAAAATCACTGGTCAGAATAGCTGACTAGCTGCAGTACTTTGCGTTTCTTTGCGCCCTTTGCATCTTTGCGTTGAGATGTAGTTTTCATGCCGGTATGACTCTAGTTGGCCGCTGTATGCCCGCGCAGTAGCCGCTCCGTCAGCGCGCCACCCATTGCGCAAAAGGCGCCGGCCAGCAGCGCAAATTGCCACGTGCCGCCAAAGACAAGCAGCGCCAGCACGGGCATGCTTAGCGCGCCGCCGATGAGCGCATGCACGCCGCCCCGCCCCGGCACGTAGAAGGCCGTAGCCACACCCACCAGCAGTGGCGCAGCCAGCGTTGCCACCGCCTCAAGCGCCGGCGCCGCATTGAAGCCGCCCACGACCCTGTGGGCCAGGTAGACGAAGAGCACATTCGCCACCAGCGTAAAAAGGATTCCCGTCCACCGAATGGGCGGCCGCGCGGGTGGTGGAGTGCGTGTCGGTTGCTTCATGGCTGCATTCGTTCGCTCAATCGCAGAAAATCGGCCGGCGGGCTATCACGCGATGCACTTATCCGCCTGCCCGCCCCAGAATCGTGAGCACCAGTTGCGCCAGGATGATCTTGCTGATGGTGGCCAGCGGAAAGACCAGTGACCAGCCGATGTTCGGCGCTTCATCGCCCGATTGCTCGTTGGCGAAGCCCAGCACCGCCGGCTGGGTGTGCATCGAGGCCACCATGCCCGCCAACATGCCGAAGGGGATCTTGAGCAGCTTGTAGCCCACAAAGAGCGCAAAGATGGGAAGCAAAATGCTGACAAGCGCGCCCGAGAGGAAAATCACAGCGCCGCCGCTTTGCGTGAAGGTTGATACAAAGGTGTAGCCCGACTTGAGCCCCACAGCCGCCAGCAGCAAAATCAGCCCCAACTGGCGCAGTGTGAGGTTGGCGCTGTAGGGCATCGTCCACACAATGGGGCCTGTGCGGCGGAGTGCGCCCAGCACAAGCGCCACCAGCAGCGGGCCGCCTGCCGAGCCCAGCGTTATCGTCACGCCGCCCGGCAGCGGAATGGGGATGAGACCGACGAGCAACCCCAGCACCATGCCCAGGCCAAAGGAGAGCAGGTCCAGCTCGCTGAGTTCCTTGTACGAATCGCCAAAGAACTCGCTCACTTCCTTCATGCGCCCGCGCGCTGCCACGACGCGCACGCGGTCGCCCAGTTCCAGCACGGTATTGGCACTGGCCAGGAAGTCCACATCGCCGCGCCGCACGCGCGTGATGATCGCATCGTACTTCTCGGGCAACTTGAGTTCGCCAATGCGCTGTCCCACCACTGCACCGTGCGAAACGAATATGCGACGGAAGTCGTAATCGCTGCGATCGAAGTCAAGATGCTCGTCCACGCGGTTGCCCAGGAGGGCTGCCGCGGCGTCCACATCCTCGGGGCCACCGACAATGCTCACCAAATCGCCTGGTGCGAGGCGCGTGTCGCCATCGGCCAGGCTGATATCGCCTGCATGCTCAACGCGTCCGAAGACTACGTTTGGGCTCTGCCGCGCCGTGAATTCCTGCAGGGTCATCTTGGTGACATCGCCCGCCTTCACGCGCACAGTCACGTTGTAGATTTCCTGCTCAACGAGGTTGAAGGCCTTGAGCTTGGCGGCTTCCTTGCGGTAGTCAATGCCGAAGATGCGGCTCATGAGCAGAATCGCAAAGATGGGGCCGAGCACACCAAGCGGATAGGTAACCGAATAGCCGACAACCGGCTCGGCGAGCAGGGCTTCGACATTGGCCGCGCCCGCGTTGCGGATCACATCGAGCACACCACCCAGCGAGGGGGTGTTCGTCAGGCTGCCCGCAAATACGCCAGCGGCGACAGTGGGTTTGAGCGCAAACCAGCCTGCACTCGCAATCACTAGGCCAAACGCCAGCAGCAGCATCGTGAGGATAAAGAGGTTGTCGCGCAATCCCTTGCGCGTAAAGGAGGCAAAGAAGCCCGCGCCGCTGCTCAGGCCAATTGTATAGACGAAGACAGCGAGGCCGAATGTGAAGGCAAAGTCGGGAATCTTGAGATCGGGGCTGAATGAGCCAATGAAGAGGCCCACAAAGAGCACGGCAGCCACACCCAGGCTGGCGCCCTTGATGCGGATGCGCCCGATGGCATAGCCCAGGGCCGACGTAAGGAAGAGGAGCAGCAGTGGGTTCCCGGCCAGAAAGGCAATCATGCGGATTTGTCCCTAGAGGGTTATTCAATGGCCGCCACGCAACAGGCAGGCAACATGTGAAATTGTTCTCAATCAACCCATTCTAGCACAATCGCGAGACAGGCCCGCAGAAACAGAGGCGAGCCTGTAGATGCCTTCAACCGCACAATTCAGGTCGTTTCCGCCGATTCTGCTCGTGCTGAGCGCTCGCGTTAGCGGGTGCGCTTGAGCAGGCTCTCGGCCAGCGTGCGCAGGGTGGACTCGGCGGCACGGTCGCCCAACGCTTCGTGCAGCGCGGCCATGGCGTTGTCGTGCAGACGCTGCACCTGCGCTTCGGCATAGGTGCGTGCGCCCGCCTCGTCGAGCAGTGCGAGCGCGTCATCCAGGTGCGACGGGCCAAAGTCGGGTGCGCCCAGCAGTGCGGCAAAGCGGGGGCCGACGCACGGCTCATTCAAGGTGTAGAGAATGGGCAGGCTCTTCTTGCGGCGCAGCACGTCGTTGCCCGCCGCCTTGCCGGTCTCCGCGGGGTCGCCCCAAATGCCCAGCACATCATCCTGCACCTGAAAAGCGAGCCCCACGGCGCGGCCAAAGCGCCAAAGCGCCTCGCTCTGCGCCACCTCCGCCCCGCCCACAATCGCGCCGATGGCCACGCTTGCACCCACCAGCGCGCCGGTCTTGCCCTGGATCATGCGCAGGTAATCCGGCACCGTCACCTCGTCGCGCCCCTCGAAGAGCATGTCCAGGTGCTGCCCTTCGGTGAGGTCTACACACATTTGCGTAAAGACGCGCAGTGCCGCCAGCGTCGTCTCGGCGCTCAGCCCCCTATCCTGCAGCCGCTGGATGGCGGCAAACGCGAGCGCGAAGAGGCCATCGCCCGCGTTGATGGCCTGGGGCACGCCCCAGATCTTCCAGAGCGTGGCACGGTGGCGGCGCTGCTCGTCGCCATCCTCAATATCGTCGTGAATCAGCGAGAAGTTGTGGAGCAGTTCGAGCGCCGCCGCCGCGGGCACGGCCATTTCCACATTGCCGCCCATGGCGTCGCAGCCGAGCAGGCAGAAGATGGGGCGTAGCCGTTTGCCGGCGGGCGCGAGTTCGGCATCAAAGTGCGCGTTGGCCCAACCCATGTGATAGCGCAACATGCCGTAGTGCGCGGCCACGGCGCCTTCGTTGTTGTCGAGCACGGAACGCATCTCCGCCTCAATGGGCGGCAACCACGTACCAACAAAGTGCGTCAGCGCGTGTGTAGACATGGGCGGGTCCGTTTCAAGGAGAG
>CAYJNV010000019.1:0-25347 GCA_964370975.1 uncultured Caldilineaceae bacterium
TAAGCACACTGCCCGTGACGCCGCCAGGCTGCATGTTCTTGAACCAGGTGACGAGCGTGAAGGAGGTCGGTGCGCCGACAGGTCGCACCTCGATCCAGCGCGTGCCGTCGGGCATGAAGGGGTTATCGCGCACAACCTCAAAGCCGAGCACGTCGCGGTAGAAGGCGAGTGCACGCGCCTGGTCGTGGACCGGGACGGAGACAATTGAGAGGTGCGTTATCAACGGCGGCTTCCTTTCGCGTAGTAAAATTCAAGGAGTGATTGACAATTGATGATTGAAGATTGACGATTGACGATTGGCGTCGTTAAGGGCGAAAGGTCGCCATCGGCTGCACATCATTCCTCATTCATCAATCATCAATTCTCAGTCAAACAGGCAGCCAGTCAACCAGTCCACCATCTCTTTACGGCCGCTCTACTTCACCGCTTCTGGCCGAACGGTACATGGCAAGAATTGTACGTACGAACTCGCGGCTAAGCGAGAGCGGCACCACCGGCTCGGCGCCGTCGAGCACGCAGGCTTCCATCGCGGCCACCTCGTAGTCGTAGGGGTCCATGGGTGGGAAGCCGATCTCTTCGCGCTTGTCCTCAATATCCGTGAAGACGATCTTGCTTGGCTTGCCGGCGTGGCCGGGCTTCCACGGCTCGGGCACATAGAGCGAGCCTTCGTCACCCTGGAACAATGCACCCTCTACGAAGGGCGTGCGGAAGCCGCAACTCACTTGCGCCGTTACGTTTGCGGGGAAGCGCAATTGGGCACGCATGGCCACGTCCACGCCGCTCTCGCCAATGACGGACTGTGCCCACACGGCCTCAGGTGCCTTGCCGCCTGTCATCACAATGGAGATGGAATTGGTGTAAACGCCCAGGTCCCAATTGCTGCCGCCCTCGAGCGAGGGCTGCAGGCGCACGTTGGCGCTGTCGCTGGCGGGCAAATAGAAGTTGAACCACGAGTGCACGGTCTGCAGCTTGCCGATGCGGCCGCCCTGGATCATCTCGAGCAGCGCGCGCGTTTGCGGGTGGTGCAGGTACATGAACGCCTCAAAGATGGTCACGCCGTTTGCCTGCGCGGCCTGCTCAAGCGCGTCCATCTCGGCGATGGACTGCGCCATCGGCTTCTCGCAGAGGACGTGTTTGCCCGCCTCGGCGGCCTGGACGGACCAGCTCGCGTGCATGTTGTTGGGCAGCGGATTGTAGATGACATCTACGTCCGGATCGGCCAGCAACGCCTCGTAACTGGACCACGAACGGGGCAGACCCTCTTTTTGTGCATACGCGGCGGCGCGGTCTCCGTCGCGGCTGGCGACGCCCACGAGTTCGCTGCGCGCCGCCTCTTTGAGGGGCTTGATGAGTGCCTGGTTGATGGTGGCGGTGGACATGAGCGCCCAACGCAGCTTGCGTGTAGCCATAGTGCGTGACTTTCCGTTGGTTGCACGGGAGTTGGATTGGTGGGAGTCGGTCTGGCCGCATTATAGCGGCGCGCTGGGAGGGATGCAAAGAAATTGGCCGGGAGGCGATTCGCTATGCGCCTGCAGGGCTGCGTTAAGCGGCGGGCACTCCGGCAAGCCCGGCGCGATAGTCGGCGAAGGTGTCGCCGTCCAGATAATCGGGGAAGGTATAGATGCCGTTCACCTGCAGCCAGCATTGGTGCGAGCCGGCTGGGTACTCGCGCGTCAAGCCCAGACGCACAAAGATGACTTCCTTGTTGAGCAGGCGGTTCAGGTGGGGCTCGAGTGTCGTCGCATCGGCCCCGGCAAATCGGCCTTGCACGGCGGCGAAGTAGAGCCAGGTCAGGTCGGTGATCGGCAGGTCGTAGAGCCTGTTGGTCGAGTCGCGAAAGTGCAGTCGCGCCTTCTGTTTGCCTTCCCTCGTTAGCAGTTGCACGTACGGCGCACCCCGCACCTGAATCGTCACGAGCGAGCGTGCGCCGCTGCCCATGCGCACAAAGTGACTCGAGATGTTGACAAGCGGCGCGCCGAAGGCGTCATCCACACGCGGCCAACATGTGGCGCGCAGCAACGCATGGCGTTCGCTCTCCGTCAGCCAGCGAAGCCAGCGCACGCCGGCGGGATTGTAGATAGAGTCTTCAACGTGAGGTGGGGTGTCTGGGGCAGGCGTGAGATCGTATTCGACTTCGGCAAAGGGGGCGATCAAACCGCCTGGACACTCGAGGTCTGACTCATCGATGGGCGCGTTGCGCAGGATGGGGCGCACGCACTGGTTGTGCTCGTCGTAGCCTGCTACGCAGACGCGCGGCGCGCTCATGCGCGTGACATCGGTGATGCGCAGCCGCTTGATCACAGATGCACCACCTTGGCGTTCCAGGCTGCGGCCAGCCGTTGGGCAACAAGGCGACGGTGGCACTGGTCGGGCGTCGCTTCGCTGCAGAGCAGGCACACACGGTTGCCTGCAAAGAGCGCCCTATCTAGTGCGCCGGGCACATTGCGCTCATCCATCAGCGCTGCGAAGCGACGTTCGTAGCGCGCCCAGTCATGGTCGCTGCGGTAGCCGTCCAGGATTTCGGGCGTGGGGGCCAGCAACGGCAGGTGCACATAGCCGCAGCCGCCGCAGAGCCGATCCAGGAAGTAGGGCAGATCTGTCCCCTTGGCGAATCCGCTCAGTTGGCCACCGGGGCGCAGGCGAATGTCGGCCAGCAACGAAACGCTGTTCTCAGCCAGCAGGGTGAAGAAGCTCTCGGCGCTCTTCTGCGTAAAGCCGATTGTGTATAGCTGCATGGGATGAGGGCCCGAAAGAGGTGTACATGCTGAGTAGCGGAAGGCCTCCGGCCTTCGCCATTAGGGCACCGAAACGAGGGCCAGGAGGCCCTTCGCCACGAAATGAGGTGCACGGGTCGATATCGCGCTAGAACTGAAAGCCCAGCTGCTCGGGCGGGATACCGTCGACTGAGAGGTGGATCTGCGTCGCCTTGATTGCGTTCCCGGTGGAGAGGATGTGCAGCACCTCGCACTCGGGATGCGTCTCGAGCAGATGCAGCGCAACCAGGTGGTGGCGGTGGCACTCCTGGGGATGGGCCTCGCTGCACATGATCACGGTGGGCCCTTGCGCACACTGCGCCAACAGGCGCGAAATGCCTTTGGCAAACCAGGGGCGCGCCATCACCGCACGGTAGTCCACTTCGTGCAGGTAGTCCGCATCGGGCTCGGGCAGCTTGCCATGCTTGTAGCAGGTGGCGTCGGAGGGACGACCGCCCAGTTCATCGCCGCCAAAGGAATAGGCAATGCCCTGCTCGGCAAGGCTTTGCGCCAACGCTTCGCGGTTGAATTGCGTGTTGTAGCGGCTGTAGGGCGACGTGCGCACATCCACCAACGTGGCAATTTCGTACTGCTGGAGCAGCCCGATGAATTGCGCAACGGGCAGATTGCTGTGGCCAATTGTGTAGAGGCGAAGGATGGGCATGGGATAAGGATTCGACTTGACGTGGATGGGAGATGACCCTCAGTGTACAACAAAATGGCCATGTGTCGAAGCGGGCTTCACGACACGGAGTCGACCCATCAGCTTCCGCCTACCGGAAGCAGCGCCCCCACTGTGGTTGCATGGCCGTGATAGAATGGTCGCCTATGGCAAAGAAACGGGGCGCAGCGCGTCCATCCCGCGCAAACGCGCGGCAAAACGAACAGCAGCCCAATGAAGCGGGCGCAGTCTACAAGGATTGGGGTGGCCGCCTGCCGGTCGCACTTACCATGCCCAATACGTACTATGTGGGCATGAGCAGCCTCGCGCTGCATCTGCTTTACGCAGCCTTCAACGCCGAGGATGACGTTGTGTGCGAGCGCGTCTTTTGGGAAAAGGGTGCGGCGCAAGGGGGCAAGGCGCTTGGCTCCATCGAAAGCGGCGCACCGCCCGCAAATTTCGCACTTTGGGCCTTCACCATATCATGGGAGATGGACTACTTCAATGTGGTCGAACTGCTGCGCCACGCGGGCATCCCGCCGCTGGCCGCCGACCGTGCCGCCTCTGCGCAATGGGATGGCTCACCCTGGCCGCTGTTGATTGCGGGCGGGCCGGGCGTGACTATGAATCCCGAGCCAATGGCGCCCTTCTTTGACGCCATTCTCATCGGTGAGGCCGAAGAAGCGCTGCCCGCGCTGATCGAGCTTTGCCGCGTGGGGCTGGATGACCACGAAGCGCTGCTGTCCACGCTTTCTGACACGCCCGGCTGGTATGTGCCGTCGCTGCGCCCCTCCAACCGCACGCATCCCCACTTCAAGCAGGTGCGGCGGCTCTGGACGCGCCGTCTGCCCGACTACGCAACCTCGAGCACGCTCTACACCCCCGATACCGAGTTTTCCTCCATGCACCTGATGGAGATTGCGCGTGGCTGCGGGCGCGGCTGCCGCTTCTGCCTCGCAGGCTACGTCTACCGCCCGGCGCGCGAGCAGCCGCTCGAGCACCTGTTGGCTTCGGCCGAGGATGCGGCGCGCCGGGGCATTCGCAAGGTGGGGCTGGTCTCTGCTGCGGTCAGCGACCACACGCAGATTGACGATCTGGCCGTGGGCCTGCGGGCGCTGGGGCTGAGCATCTCGGCATCGTCCATGCGCATGGACCCCATCAGTGTGCCGCTCATCCGTGCCATGGCCGAAAGCGGCGCGCAGAACCTGACCGTTGCGCCCGAGGCAGGGAGCCAGCGGCTGCGCAACGTTATCAACAAGACGCAAACCGAAGAGCAGATGATGCGCGCGGTGGCGCTGGCGCAGGAGCTCAATTTCCCGCAGCTCAAACTCTACTTCATGGTGGGCCACCCAACCGAGACCGACGATGACATCCAGGCGCTGATCGACTTCACGCTCGAGGCGCGTTCGCGCTTCAAACGGCGCATTGCCATCAACGCCACACCTTTTGTGCCCAAGGCGCACACCCCTTTCCAATGGGAGGGCATGGCAGACGCCGACCTGCTGCGCGGCCGCCAGCGCACGATCCACAAGGCGCTGGCACGCCACGGCGTGGATGTGCGCGCCGACTCGCCCGACTGGGCCGCGGTGCAGGCTGTTCTCAGCCGGGGCGACCGCCGCCTGGCCGACGTGTTGCTGGCGCTCGAGCCGGGCAGCCTGAGCGTAAAGCGCTTCTTCCAGGCGATGGCCGATTGCGGCCTCGACCAGGATTCCTACACTGGCGCGTGGGAGCAGGGCGCGCCGCTGCCCTGGGATGTGGTGCAGAGTGGTGTGAGCGAAAACTACTTCCAGTATGAATTGCGCCTGGCCGCCCTGGACCAAACGGGCCTCTCCTGTCCGCCCGACAGCGCCGGCTGCCTCGCCTGCCAGGCATGTGACCAGGCGTGGGCATTCCGCTATGGCGACAACGCCAACCGCCCCGTGCCCGCCGCCAAGGGCGGCCCCTGGCGTGCGCAGGACTGGCAGCCCTGGAGCCGGTTGAAGGCGGAGGGGCATGAGAAGGTCGAGAACTGATGACGGTTGACTTAACATAACTAGTAATTGGTAAATGAATATTCATGGGTGCGCCTGCGTTGGCGCCGGGGCCATTACCAATTATCATTTACCAATTACCAGTTATCCAGCCAACCAGGTTCCGCACATCAATTATGTTAACCCCCGCGCCCTACCTTATCGCCCTGCGCTGCATGCGCTGCGGCCGCACCTACCCAGCCGATACGCCCGCCTACACCTGCGATTGCCGCCCCAACCAGGGCAGCGACGTGGGCACGTTGGACGCGCTCTGGGACTACGCCGCGATCCAGCGCGACATTGACCCTGCGCTCATTGCTGCCGACTCCGACACCTCGATCGGCCGCTTCTGGCCGCTGCTGCCAATTGCGCAGCGCACGAGCCTGTCGCCGCTGCCTGTGGGTGGCACGCCGCTTTACCAAACGCAACGGCTGGGCGCGCCGCTGGGGCTGAGTCGCCTCTACGTCAAGGATGACGGCAGGAACCCCAGCGCTTCGTTCAAGGACCGCGCCTCGGCGATTGCTGTGGCGCAGGCGCGCGAACAAGGGCGGGCCGTTGTTGCAACCGCATCAACGGGTAACGCCGCCGCCGCGCTTGCCTCGCAGTGCGCCGCCGTGGGGCAAGCCAATGTCATCTTCGTGCCTAAAACGGCGCCCCAGGCCAAAATCGCGCAGCTGCTTGTCTACGGCAGCACCGTGCTCGCCGTCGACGGCTCCTATGACCAGGCGTTTGACCTGTGCATGGAGGCCAGCGCCGCCTATGGCTGGTACAACCGCAACACGGGCTACAACCCCTATATGAGCGAGGGCAAAAAGACCGTCTCCTTCGAGATTGCGCTGCAACTCGCGCAGTTGCGCAGCACTGGCGCGCACTTCGACGCGCCTGATGCTGTCTTCGTCTCGGTGGGTGACGGCTGCATCATTGGTGGCGTCTACAAAGGCTTTGCCGACCTGCTCGCGCTGGGCTGGATTGACACAATGCCACGCATCTATGGCGTACAGTCGGCGCTCAGCCCCGCGCTGGCCAACGCCTGGCGCGATGGGCTGGAGGCGCCGGAACCTGTGCATGCCACAACACGCGCCGACAGCATCAGCGTTGATGCGCCGCGCGACCCGCTCAAGGCGCTGCGCGCAGTGCGAGAAAGCGGCGGTGCGTTTGTGCTGGTCGACGACAGCGCCATCCTCGATGCAATCCTGCCGCTGGCGCGCCTGGGCGGCGTCTTTGCCGAGCCAGCCGGCGCCACTGCGTATGCGGGCCTGGTGCAAGCGCTGAAGCATGGCCTTGTCCAGCCGCATGAGACGATCGTTGTCATCAACACGGGCAGCGGCCTCAAGGATGTGGCGGCTGCAATCCAGGCCGTGCAGCAGGCGGGGGGAGGTGTCATTACCATCAAGCCGACGCTGGCGGCTGTGGAGCGAAGCCTGCCGGTCGAGCTGTTGGGCGAATGATTCTCATCATCGGCATCGGTAACCCATTGCGGCAGGACGACGGCGCGGGCTGGGCGCTGGCGGTGCGCCTGGGTGAGGCATTCCAGGCACTTGGCTGCTCTTGCCGAATTCTGACCGTGCAGCAGCTTGCACCCGAGCACGCCGTAGACGTGGCCGCACTTGATGTCACCGCCGTGGTCCTGGCCGATGTGGCAGTGGATACGCCGGGCCTGCGCCTGGCTGCGCTCGACGCTGCGCCGACCACAGACGAAGCAGCGCGCCTCACCCATGAGATCGGCCCCAGAACGCTTGTCGCTTATGCTGCCATCCTATGCGACAGTCTGCCACCTGTGTGGTTGCTGACCGTGGGCGGCAGTGCGTTTGAGCATGGCGAGGGGTTGAGCCCGACGGTGCTGGCGGCGCTTGCAGATAATGAGGCACTAGCGGCGCTTGCGCGCCGCATCTGCACTCGTGACATCGGGCAGTCGCCTCCAGCCGACCTGCGACCTATACTCGAGTGATTTGCAGGCGGACGCGCGTTTGGCATTGGGGCGTCGTGTAGCTTACACTCCTTTCGCAAAATTGCTTCAACAACAGTGCGCGGCGCCATCTCTGCACCGACCTCAACTGCCCTATTTGCATCCACCGCAATATGAGTGTTAACAAGTTCCCTGCCCAGCCTGCGGGCGGGGTCGATCGACACAGACTCACCTTCGAGTGGTGGCATCTGCTCATTGCGCTTGCCGCCCTGATTGTGGTTGGGCTGGTGCTCTTTGTCACCATCCAGCCTGTGCAGGTGCTGCCGCGCATGACGCTAGCCCCCGGCTACGCGCTTTTGGACCAGGACGGCAATCAGCTGACCAGCGAAGACCTGCGCGGCAAGCTGACGCTCTACAACTTCACCTACACCGGTTGCACATCGCCCGATTGTCCTGAAACCGGTGCATCCATGCGCGCGCTACAGGATCGCCTCGCCTCGATTGACACAGCCGGTATCCCCGTGCGCCTCGTTACCATTTCGTTTGACCCTGCGCAGGATAGCCCGGCCGTCATGAAGGCGTGGGCCGATGCACATGGGGCCAACCCGGAAGTCTGGACGGTGGCGACGGGTGATCCCAAACGGCTGAAGAACATTATCGGCTCAGGTTTTTCCACATACTATGGCGACAACGGCAGCGGCGGCTGGGAATTTGACCCTGCTTTTGTCCTTGTGGACGGCAACGGCATCATCCGCACCAAGTACAAGTCGGCCACGGTGGATCCAGCGCTTTTTGAGCGTGACCTGGGGCTGGTTCTGGCTGAAGTCGCCAACAGCTCGGGCGCGAGCCGGCTGGCTTACGACGCGGCGCACCTCTTCCTCTGTTATCCCGAGTAGCATTTGCCCGGCATCACCCCGGCGGCGCCGACTGCACGCGCCCCCGCGTCCCGGGCTAGAAGCGCAGACGCAATGAAGACGCGCAACAGCATCATTTTTCTGGTCCTGGGCATTGCCGCCATTATCATGCTCGGCGTGCTGGCGGTCTATTGGCTGCGCCCGCCGGTGCTGCACGGCACCGTGCTGCAGGCGCCCGACCTGCCCGCTGACTTTACGCTCATCAACGAGCAAGGGCAGGAGACCCACCTGCGCGATCTGCAGGGCAAGTGGACGCTGCTCTATTTCGGCTACACCTTCTGCCCGGATATTTGCCCTACAACACTGGCCGATTTGCGCGCGATGAATGTTGCCCTGGGTGACAAGGCCGATGATGCTCAGGTGGTCTTTGTTTCGCTGGACCCCGCGCGCGACACACCTGAGCGCATGGCCGCCTATACCGACGCGTTTGACCCGACCTTCATGGGCCTCACCGGCAGTCCGGAGGCCATCGACGCAGCCGCCACCGGGTTTGGTGTCTTCTATCAGAAGCACGAAGTGGAGGGCGCCAGTGGCTATTTGATAGACCACACGAGCACCGTTGCGCTTATTGACCCCAAGGGCTATGTGCGCATGATCTTCCCCTATGGAACGCCGGGGGCAGATATTGCTGCTGACCTCAAGTACTTTATGCGGCGCGGTTAGTGTTTGTGCGCCAGTGCTGGGTGCGCCTCAATTGGTGCATTCTGCTGTGAGCAATTCTTTCGATCAATGTTGCTGTACTATCATGACAGAACCCTGCGCGCGCAGAAGGGCCGTCCGTCCCCTGACCAGCGAACTGGGGCAGCGGCGGGCAGAACAATCGTCCGGTAGGGACCAACGAAGGAGTACAATCCAGTGAATTTTAGAGATCCCAAAACACCCATGGGCACGCTCGTGTTGCTCGTGGTCTTCGTGATTCTGCTTGTGGCCCTGTGGGTGAATGTCTACGTGCTCATGCTCTCGCGGGGGGTGACACAGTGAGCGAACACAATGCGGCGACGGAGCCTGCTCAGGAAGTCAGCCTGCATGTGGAGCGGTGGGAAGGAACTTGGGTGCGCATCAGCGTCGTGTTGCTGGTCATCTTCGTGATCGCGATCACGGTTGCTGCGGTGGCCTACAACATCCAGGTGCCCGGCGTGGGTGGCCGCGTGGACCCCAACGCACTGGACGCACCGGGCAGTGCCTTTGCCAACCCTAGCGTGCGCGAGCCTGCTCCCGGCAAGTATGAAGCGCACGTTGTTGCGCAGGCATGGGCTTTCAATCCCAATCCAATTGTGGTGCCCCAGGATGCCGAAGTGACTTTCTACGTCACTAGCCGCGACATCCAGCATGGCTTCAAGATTCAGGACACCAACATCAACATGATGGTGCTGCCGGGGCAGATCAGTACGCTCAGGACCGTCTTCCATACGCCGGGCACCTACAACATCATCTGCCACGAGTATTGCGGCATTGCGCACCACACCATGTACGGCCAACTGATTGTCGAGCCGCCCGGCGGCATCACGGAAACCGTGACCACGACTGTGGGCGCTGCTGAGACGCACGCCGCGATCACCACGACCACGACGCTCAGCGTGACCGAGGGCGGCGCACTCACCGAGACGATGATGATGACGAGTGTAGCGCCTGTCGACAGTTCTACGCTTCCGACGACAACAAGCGCCATCACTGACACAGCGGCCCCCACAGCAACGGGAGCGCTGACGGAGGCGCTGTCGGTGACCGAGACGACCGCCATCACCGCGGCGACGCCAGTCACCGAGACGACAGCAGTCACCGCCACAGCAACCGTTACGCAGTAGCGCGAATCCGGCTGCGCAGGAATGAACGAGAGGAAGATGCACGTATGGCTGTTCAATCCATGTCGGCGCCGCAGGTAAAGGCCGCGCCCACTCCTGTGGCAATGACCGCACGCGACACGCAGACAATCCACCGCATCACCGGCGTCGCCATTGGCATTGCCATGGGCGCGCTCTCAATCGGCGTGACCCTGGGTGTATTCCAGGGCATGGAGCACGCCGGATTTGACTGGTACTGGGCGCTGCGCCCGTTTCTTATCAAGAGCTACTACCAGGGGCTCACGCTCCACGGTGTGCTCAACGCCCTGGTGTGGACGACTTTCTTTATTGTCGGCTTCTTCACCTTTGCCGTCACCAATTCCTTCAAGCGCCCGCTTAAGTACCCGTGGCTGAGTTGGCTTGGCCTGGGGATGATGACGGCGGGGCTGTTGCTGGCTGCCTATCCGCTCTTCGCCAACCTGGCCACTGTGCTCTACACCTTTTACCCACCGCTGCTGGCCGACTGGACCTTCTATGTGGGTCTTGTGCTGGTGGTTGTCGGCTCATGGGTCATGGGCTACAGCATGTTCTTCACCTTCGGCGCGTGGCGCAAGGAACATCCCGGCGAAACCACGCCGTTCATTGCCATGGCATCGATTGTGACGATGGTGATGTGGCAGCTTGCCACGCTGGGCGTTGCCGCCGAAATCCTCTTCCTCATCCTGCCCTGGTCATTCGGCTGGATTCAGGGGACGGACCCGCTGCTGGCACGTACGCTCTTCTGGTACTTCGGCCACCCGCTGGTCTACTTCTGGCTGCTGCCTGCCTATGTCTCCTGGTACGGCATGCTGCCCGCGCAAACCAACGGCAAGATGTTCAGCGAGCCGCTGGCGCGCTTTGTCTTCTGGCTCTTCCTCCTCTTCTCGACGCCCGTGGGCTTCCACCACCAGTTCACAGACCCTGGCATTCCCCAGGGGTGGAAGTACCTGCACATGATCTTTACCATGGGCGTGGGCTTCCCCAGCCTGCTCACTGCCTTCACTGTAGTGGCGTCACTTGAGGTCGGCGGCCGTGCCCGCGGCGGCAAAGGTTGGCTGGGCTGGATTCCCCGCCTGAACTGGGGCAGCGCCTCCTACACAGCGCAGAACCTGGCGATGATCCTCTTCATCTTCGGCGGCATTGGCGGTATGATCAACGCCTCGTATGACCTCAACCTGCTGATCCACAATACGTCGTGGGTTCCCGGCCACTTCCACCTGACCGTCGGTTCGGCCACGACGCTCTCCTTTATGGGCATTGCGTACTGGCTGTTGCCCAGAGTCACGGGGCGCAAACTGTTTTCCAACAAACTGGCGCTGGCGCAAGCCTGGACCTGGTTTGGCGGCATGATCCTCTTCTCCAATGGCTACCATGCCATGGGGCTCTATCTTGGCGCACCGCGCCGCACCATGCTCGGCGCGACGCCTTATTTTGACCCGCGATGGAAGCCTTTCCTCTTCGAGTCGGCCATTGGCGTGACGCTTCTCGCCATCAGCGCGACTCTATTTTTCACCGTGGTCATCGGCACGCTGCTGCGCGGCAAGAGCAAGGTGCAGGTGGAGATGCCCGTAGCGCTGCCCTACGAACCGGGTCCCACGCCCGCCTGGCTGGACCGCTGGGCGCCGTGGATTTGGGGCGCTGTGGCGCTCGTTATCCTTTCCTATGGCCCCATGATCTATCAACTTGTGCGCGACATCCAGTTGCACGCGCCGCCCGACACCCTGCGTTTTTGGTAATGTGTATTGCAGCTTGAATGAGCGCCGCCGAGCCCAAAGGCTCGGCGGCGCTTTCTTTCTGGCGGTGCACTACGCATGAAGCGGGCGCAGAATCCTGCACATTGCCTTACATACAGCAAGGATGGTGGGTGGTGTAATGCATGTGCGTCATCAGCGCAGACGCGATTTTCATCCTGCAAGCATCCCTTGATTGCAGGAGGCCCTGGCCTCCTGGGCATATCTGCTTGCCCTCATGAAGTGGTTGCGAAAGGAAGAAGACGATGAAGCGTACACTACCTGCACTCTTTGCCTTGTCCGTGCTGGTGCTGCTACTGGCGGGCTGTGTGCCGCCAGCCAACGCCCCGGCGACGAGTGCGACCGCAGCGCCCGCGGCTGAAGCCGCTGCCGCAACCGGCGCTCAGAAATTGATTTGGGCCGTGGAAGGGGTCAACGAATTGCCCGGCCTCGACCCAGCGAATCCGCAGAATGCGCAGTCGATCCAGGCGATCAACCTCATTTTCGGCGGTCTCGTCAAGCTGGATGGGCTGCTCAACGTCGTTCCCGACGGCGCCGAGTCATGGACGGTTTCCGAGGACGGCACCGTCTACACCTTCAAGATTCGTGACGGTCTTCAATTCCCCGATAACTCGCCGGTAACCGCCCAGACCTTTGCCGATTCGATCAACCGGGCACTCCAGCCCGAGACAGCGTCCTACGGCGCCTCGTTCCAATTGGGGCACATTGTCGGCGCCAACGACGTCGCGGCGGGTACGGCCACGGAGGCCAGCGGCATCATGGTGCTCGACCCGAGCACGCTCGAAATCACCCTTGATGCAAACGTACCGTACTTCCTGGCCCAACTCACCTACCCTGTCTCCTTTGCCGTGCCCTTTGACGCAATTGCCAAGGATCCCACCGGCTGGACCGAAACCGCCTTTGGCACAGGACCTTTCCGCGTTAAGGAGTGGCAGCACAATCAGAAGCTCATCCTTGAGCCGAACCCCACCTACTGGGCCGGTGCGCCGACGATTGGCACCGTAGAGTTGCCCTTCTTCCAGGATTCCGAGACATCCTACCAGCTCTATCGCACGGGCGGCCTGGACATCAGCGGTAGCCAGCAGAACCCAGTTCCCTCGGCACGCGTACCCGAGGTCAAGGACGGCCCTGACTTCCACAGTGCAGCATCGTTTGCCGTGCGCTATGTCGGCTTCAACAACAAGCTGGCCCCGTTTGATGACGTGAACGTGCGCCGCGCGTTTGCCCTCGCCGTCGATAAGCAGACGCTCGCCAGCGCCGTCTTGAATGACGCGGTAGCGCCCACTGACCGTCTCCTGCCGCCGGGCTTCACTGGCTCGCAGCTTGCCATCACGGGGATTCCGTTTGACCCGACACAGGCCAAGCAGGCTTTGGCAGACGCCGGCTTTGACGCCTCGAATCCTTTCCCGCAGGTGAGCTTCACCTATGGCGTTGAAGGTGACAACGAGCGTGTGGCTACCTTCCTGCAGCAGCAGTGGAAGGAGAACCTGGGTGTTGACGTCGTCCTCGAGCCGCTGGAATTGGCAACGTTCAGCAAAGCGCTCGACACCACCTACGTCACCCCCGAAGAGGGCGTGGACTTCTATCTGAGCATCTGGGGGGCCGACTACCCGGATCCGCAGAACTTCGTTTCGCAGCAACTGCGCAGCGATTCGCCCAACAATAACGGACACTGGGAAAATGCCCAGTTCGACGAGCTAGCCACACAGGCCGACACCTTCCTCGGCACGCCTGAGGAACGGCTGCAACTCTACAATCAGGCAGAGCAGATCGCCGTTGATGAGGTTGGTTGGCTGCCGCTGTACGTACCGCAGTTCAGCGTGTTGATCAGCCCTGCCGTAACGGGCTACTCACTTACGGGCCAGGGGTTGATCTTCCCCGATTGGTCGAAAGTAACCGGGCGCGCCGAATAGCACCCGGATTGCGTGACGTGCCGACAGCGGTGCAAGGTGGCGTCCCGAGTGCCGGGACCACCCTGCGCCGCTGCCGGTCATATTGCCCGCTCTCCACCCGCAGGAGCAGTTGCCCGCCATGAGTCGTATGATTGGGCGCAGGCTCGTGGGCCTCGTCTTCGTCATATTCAGCATTACGCTGCTCACCTTCCTGGTCGGTTCGCTCGCGCCCGGCGATCCTGTGCTTGTGCTGATGGGGCCGCGCCGCGACCCTGTGCTCGCAGCCAACCTGCGTCACCAGTACGGGCTGGATTTGCCCTGGGCGCACCAGTATCTGCGCTATGTGGGCGGGCTGCTCCAGGGCGATCTGGGCATGTCCTACCGTTTCCAGGGGCGCAGCGTCAATTCGATCCTTGCTGATGGGATTGGCGTATCAGTTACGCTGGGGTTCGTGGCGCTCGTGCTGAGTCTGGTGATCGGCGTGCCCACGGGCATTATCGCGGCGTTGCGCCGCAACTCGTGGATTGACCGCAGCAGCATGGTGATGATGCTCGCGCTCTTCTCAATCCCCACATTCGTGATGATTCCGATCTTGCGGGCGTTCAACTACTTTGTGCTCTACCGCAACAATCTCCCTTCGCTGCCACCTGCGGGCTGGGGCACGCCTGCGCATTGGGTAATGCCGGTGCTTGTGCTCGCTGCCGTCAACATGGGCTATCTCGCTCGCTTAACACGTGCGAGCATGCTCGATACACTGCGGCAAGATTACATTCGCACGGCCCAGGCCAAAGGCCTGCACACGCGCACAGTGGTGGGTGTACACGCGCTGCGCAACGCGCTGCTGCCGATTGTGACGGTCATCGGCCCTTCGCTGGCCTTCCTCGTCACCGGTAGTTTTGTGGTTGAAAGCCTCTTTGCGATTCCGGGAATCGGCTTCCTGGGCGTGCAGGCGATTGGCCAGCGCGATTACCCCGTCATCATGGGTACGACGCTGCTGCTGGCAATTGTCGTCGTGCTGATGAACCTCGTTACGGACATCCTCTACACCGTGCTCGACCCGCGCATCAAGGCGGCAGCCTGATGGCGACAGCTGAGCAAATTGCGATGGCCGCTACCCCGAGCGCCCAAACGATCGATGCGCCGCCTTCACCCTGGCGCATGGCGTGGCGCCGCTTTGTGCGCAACCGCTTGGCGGTCGTCAGTCTCATCCTGGCTTTGGCGCTTATTCTCGCTGCGCTGCTGGGGCCGCTTGTCTACACGGTTGACCCAAATCATCAGGACTACACGGCAATCAACGCGTTCCCTTCGGCAGCACACCCGCTGGGCACCGACAGCCTTGGGCGCGACACGCTGGCGCGCATTCTCTCAGGCTTGCGCGTTTCGCTGCTCGTAGCTTTCTATGTGGAGTTGCTGAATATCGGCGTGGGGGCAACGCTGGGGCTGATTGCGGGCTACCGGGGCGGCTGGGTGGACACGCTGGTCTCGCGCGCGGCCGATATGCTCTTTGCCTTCCCCGGCCTGCTCTTTGCCATCCTCGTGGCGGCGGTCTTTGGCCAGGCGGTGACGGAACGTTTCGGCAGTGTGGGAAGGCTGCTGCTGGTGGCGGGGTCGCTCGCGCTGGTCAGTTGGCCGCTGATGGCGCGCTACGTGCGCGGGCAAACGCTGGCGCTGCGCGAGAGAGACTTTGTGCTGGCGGCGCGCAGCCTGGGCGCCGGCGATCGCCGCATCATGCTCAGCCACATCCTCCCCGGCGTGGTGGGCTTGATTGCCGTGAGCGCCACGCTGGATGTGGCCGCGGTCGTCGTCAACGAAGCGGTGCTGAGCCTGCTGGGCCTTGGCATTCAGCCGCCCGACCCGAGCATCGGCCAGATGATTCGCCAGTCGATCGACTACCTCGAGACGAACTGGACGCAGGTCTTCTTCCCCAGCGCAGTGCTGACGCTGCTGGTGCTTGCCTTCTCGTTCATTGGCGACGGCCTGCGCGACGCTGTGGACCCGCAGAGCGCAGAGTAGGGAGCACGTGGAGAGACGGTGGGACTACTCTATCTCGGGCGTTCCCGTGGGCGCGGCGTGCGCGCGGCCCGAGATCATGCGTACGATCTCTTCGCCGCTCGACTCAATGGGCTTGTCGGTTACATCCAGCACAGGGAAGCCGCGCCGGTAGACGAAGTGGTTGTACTCGCGCAGTTCCTCAACAATCGCCTCCCGATCGGTGTACTGCCCTTCCGCCGTACCCATGCTTTGCTGCCGCCAGCGGCGGTGCGCCAGGAGTTGGGCGGGTGCAATTTGCAGGGCGACAATGCGCCGCTTGTCCACCTCGTACAGCGTGGCCGGGGGCTCCACGTAGGGCACAATCGGAACGTTGGCCACCTTCCAGCCCAGCATGGAAAGATACATGCTCAGCGGTGTTTTGCCGCAGCGTGATGGGCCGACAATCACGATGTCGGCATTGAGCAGATCATCAGTGTGCTTGCCGTCGTCGTGCGCCACAGTGAACTCGATTGCCTCCACGCGCCGGAAGTAGGCAATTTGCTGCTGGCGATAGAGCCCCGGCACGCCCAGCGGCTCTTGCCCCAGTTCGGCGCTGACGTGCTCGATGAGCGGCCCTGCCAGGTCAAACGCAAAGACGCCGCGCTCGCCGGCGCGCTCAATCAGAAGGCTGCGCAGCCGCTTGTTGACCAGGGTGTGGAGGATGCTGCCGCCGGCGCTTTCGGCGCTCTCAACCACGCGGTAGATATCCTCGGGCGCGCTGACGTTGGCGACAATGTAGATAGGCGATTGCACACGGAACTGGGCGAGCACTGTGCGCGCCAAGAGCTCACCTGTCGCGCCCGTGCCCCCCGAGATCACGTAGATGGGGTTGCCCGCAACGGGAACATAGGTGCGCGGCGAGGGGCCGGGGAAGGTGCTCTCTGATTCCATGCCGCACATTATAGCAGAGATGCGCAACGGCCAAACGCGACGCCTGTGCGCAAGGACGCCGAGGAAACACGAGGGGCTGGAGAGTGCCCGACGCGGCGAGGTCTGCGCATAAGTGCATTCAGCCAGGGGCAACGTGGAATTTCACCTGGGCGCAGGCTAGCCTGCGCAATCACTCCGCCAGCGACCACGTCAGCGTAATGGCGTCCGCGGCTAGCGGCGCTGCCGCCGTCTCTGCTGCAGAAGTCGCGGGCAGCCGCCCTGCAGAGGTGTACAAGCCAAGACGCAAGTGGAGGTTGCCATCCTGCACTGCATCCAGCGGCGCCTGCACAACATCTTTGACGAGGACGCCCTCCTGCCACCATGTGCTGGGGTAGGTCTGCGCAAAGAGCTCGTGGTCCCCCTGCCACACAATCTCGCCATCCGGCCCGTCCAGAATGTGGAGGAAGAGGCTCAACGGCTCCGCAGTGGGGGCACGGGTCGTCCAGTAGGTAGTCACATCCACAAACGACGCGGACGCGTCGTGCGCCCTCTGCACCTCGACAGCCATCAGGCCGGCCGCCACACCGAATTCGACCGGCAGCGGCCGGGCCGAAGCAGGAATGGTTGCGGCCAGCGGCGACGGTCGCCTGGAGTAGAAGTACGCTTCGGAACCGTCGGCCATGGCAAAAGTTCGTGGGAGTAGCGCATAGGGCGAGTCCGGCGCGGCCAGTTGTGCGCGCACTTCACTGTAGGGGGCAAAGTCCAGCTCCAGCCCAGCGTCCCCGGTCTTGTCCAGTAACACATCGAAGTGCGGCAGGTTCATGAGATTGACCGTCGCGATGTCCACTTGGATGCCGTTGCGCAGCGCCTCGAACTCAAATGCGCCTTCCTCTAAAGCAGGTGCGTTGGGAATGATGCCTATGCGGGCTGCGTCCGGCGCGAGCGTTTCGAGGTCGGCCACGTAGAGCGCGTACTCGAGCATCTCGCGCAATGGCCAGGCCGCAGCCGGCGCGGTGGCAAAAGGCCGCAGCACGCCGGCAAAGTCGTAAGCCGGGGCCAGCCATGGTGCAAGGCCAGCAAGACGCGTGCGCGACACTTCGCCGGTGGGCGGCGGCGCTGCGACGAGCAAATTCGCGCCCAAGAAAATCGTAGCCAACAGCACGGTCACCCAGGATGAGTGCAATAGCAGGCTTACGCCCCAACTGCTGATCAGCGCGAGCGCCGGCAGCATCGCCACAATGTGCTTCGGGTCCTGATTTTTGAGACTGGTGAAGACCAGGTAGGTCACGCTGACAGCCGCGAAGAGATAGCCCGCAGCCCAGTGTTGCGTGCGCGGCAGGCGCCGCCATGAGAACGCCACCATGATTGAGCCAATGAGGAAGAGCGCAGAACCTGCGGGCGCGACAACGCGCGTCGAAAACATGCGCATGTATGCGAGCAAGGGCTGAATTTGCCAAGGTTCAGTCGGCCCGAACGATCGGGCTTCGGCGCCAAAGGCAGTGTCTACCGAGCGTGTGATCATGGGGCCGGCGTTGATCGCATACCATGGGCCTGCAATCACAAGCACGATGCCGAGCACGAGCAGCGCGTTGATCAGAATCCTGCGGCGTTGCGGGTGGTTTCCGCGCCGAAAAGCCGCAAGAGCCTGCCATGCCACAAAGAGCACTGGCGCGACCACAAAAACCGGGAAGAAGACTTTCGTGAGCAACCCAAGCCCCAGCGCGATCCCTGCGATGATGCTCCAACCGAAATGGCTGAACCCAGCGCTCGCCCAAAGCGCCAACAGGGTTAGCGCAACCAGCGCCATCAACGTTGTCTCGACAAGGAGAATGCGCGTCAGCCCAACCGCCAGCGGATAACCGGCAGCGAGAAGCGCCGCAGCCAGCCCGACAGTCGGCCTCGTCATGCGCTTGCCCAGCAGATAGACGAAGAGCATCGTGGCGCTGATCATGAGCGCATTGAGATAGAGCGCGCTCGCGGCCGAACGCCCAAAGAGCAGGTAGAGTGGCATCGTCAGCAGCGGTACGAGCGATGGCCGCACCCGATCGAGTGTCGTCCATGCCTGGAGCCAGCCTGACCAGTCACCGGCGCGCAACGCATCGAGCTGCTTGAGCCCCTGGGTCATGTACCAGGCCTGGTCCCAATAAGGGGGAATGTGCTCAGCCTGGATGGCAAGGACTGTCGCCAGCGCAACACCTGCAATGGCGAGGCCAAGAACGATGAGGGAGAGAGTTGATTCGGTTGCGGTGTGCCGGTGGGGAGAGGGCGGCGCAGCATCTGTCGCCATGCAAATCCTTCTGGTGGTGTGCGGCACATGACATGCGCTGCGATTGCCCAAGGGGCGAAAGGTGCTGCAAAGGCGCACTGCCGCCTTGCGCTTGCTCGCGCTGGTGCGCCACGAGCCCTGCGAGAGACGCGCTATTGATTGTCCCACGAAACGAATTCCGCCCCAAGCGCAGGGTCAGAGTGGACTGCGATCGGTCCCATCCGCGGAGGCTCCCCAACGAGGGACGGGCCATCACACCCGGCGGTGAACGATGCGCTGGTTCAGTCGAAGCGGCGCAAAATCTATGGACAATTGGCCTGCCCTGTGCGATAATACACCGGATACTTGAGGAAAGAGGCACCATATTCGCAATGACCGAAACCGAAGAAAAAGCAGGAACAAAGCAATACCCGAGTTATGTGGAGTGTGTGGCGCACGCGCTGCATACGTCGCCTGAGCCACTCACGCTTGAGGCGCTGATTGCCGATGTAGAACGGGCGCGGCCTGTCACCAGGGGCGGGCGCACCGCGATTCGACGCGCGCTCGAAGCCCTCTACCAGGCCGTACCGGTCAGCTCCATGCGCGTGGGGTGGCTACCCCATCTGCTGCGCGCCAATTCAATTCGGCACACGCTCGAGGCGGACGAGGCGCGTCGTGGCTTCATCCTGCTGGACGAGTTGGAACACGCCTTCTTCTTTCCCGAGTTCTTCCAGGAGCAAGGGGACGCGGAGGAGCGCACCCTGCACATTGAGCTCTTTGGTGGACCGGTGATTGAGGCCAAGGCCGCCGCCGAGCGCGATATCTGGGCGCTGCATCTCGATTCCCAGTTTCGCATCTGGCTCGATGACCAGGGCGTGATGGCCAACGATGACTTGATCATGCGCGCAGATGACGCGACTGCCGGGCGCTACACGCTGCGCCTGCAGCCGCGCGAAGTGCGCGATGAAGAGGTGATCGACCGGCGCAACCGCATGCTCGCCCGCACGGCCGAGGAAGTGGCCACCGAACTCTTGCACCATCGTGGCGATCTCTATACATGGGAACTGGTGGCGCGCCTGATTGGGCGCGGCATCTTCCGCGACCCTGTGCCGGCCGACGACATGCATTATGTTCTGGAGGAGTACAGTCGCCTGTACCTGGTGCAGGGCGTGGGCTACGAGCTGAAGATGGAGGATGCGGCAGGCGTAAAGGAGCCGGCGCGCACGCGCGGCCAGGCGCTCTTGAAGCGCGCAGCTGACAAGACCGTGAAATCAATCAAGCCGGCTCGCGGTAGTCCCGCGCAGGATTTCAATCAGCGCAGTCAAGCAAAGGGGGAAAGCATGGACCTATTTGACTTCGGTGATTCCGCAAGCGGTGACGAGGATACCTGCGATGCCTACGAGGAGTACCTGGGCGCATTCGAGGTTTCCGAGCGGCAGGATGATGTGCTCAGCCACAACGACTTTCACCTTCTCGAGGCCGAGCTTGAGTCGCTTGTCGACCTTGAACTTGAGTTCGGTTATCTGCTGGCCGACCAACTGACGCGCAAGTCGCTGCTGGCCGACCGCCTCTTCATCGATCCCGAATCGCTTGTGGACGGCCCTTGGGATGAAGGTGACGATTTGGACCCGGATAGCCCGGCACTCTGGAATTAGGAACAGAGCGAGCGATAGATTGATGCCGAGCGCGTGAACAGACCCGTCAATTGCCGGTACTTCTACGGCGACTATTTCCGCGGCAAGAATGTGGAGGCGTGTCGTCTGCTGGAGGCCAACCCGAACAACACAATCGCATGGAAGCGCAAGCACTGTGACAGTTGCCCGGTGCCTGCGGTGCTCATCAGCAGCAACAGCCGCGATTTGGAGCTTGAAGGCACGGTCACGCGCCAATTCTTGCGTGAGCGCGTGCAGATTACCTTTGCGGTGTGTACGCGCCACATGGAAGAGTTGAGTGACCCGCTTCACTGCCCCGGCTGCGCCGCGGAGCAGGAAAGGTAACTGGTAAGTGGTAACTGGTAATTAAAGAGGGTGCGCGCGACCAATCGTTGCGCGCACCCTCTTTAGTTACCAGTTACCATTTACCAATTAATACTTCTGCCCGGCGTGGGCGTAGGCGCGGCGGGGGCTGAACCACGACCCAATCGTCAGCGAGACACGCCGTAGCGCCGAGGGCGCCACCGACTCCGGCTCAGGCTCGGGAGAGGGTGCGAAGTTCGCCTCGAGGTATTCGCGCGTTAGCTTGTAGCCATGGGGAATGAGTTCGTCGGCCATCGAGAAATCGGCCACGGGCACCGTGCGCGGCACCAGCAGCCTGATATAGTGCAGCGTCACATTGGCCGCGTTGGCCATCTGCAAATCGTACTGTGGCTGCAGCCGCAGCATTGTGTCCACGCTGCGGGTCATCACGCGCACCACGCCGCGGATGAGGCGCGGCTCCTGGTTATCTTTGGCCGTGTCCACAACATGCAGCGCATAGATTTCGGTCGCGCCGCGCTCCAGGGCGGCGCGAATCGGCAGTGACGTAATCGTGCCGCCATCCACATAGCGCTCACCATTCACCTCCCAGGGTGGGTGAAAGGGCGTAAGCGCCGTGCTCGCCATCAACGCATCGAGTATGCGATCGTTGGGGTCGTCGCCAAAGACGTGCAGGCCGCCCGTGCGCAGGTCGGTGGCCGTGACGTAGAAGGGCACCGACCCCAGGTTGCCAAAGGTGTTCGCTGGGGTCAGACCTTGCGTTTGCAGCCAGGCATACATGCTCCGGTTGCTGAAGAGGCTGTCCTTGCCCGTCATAAAGCGCACGGCCGCCAGAAGGCGTGAGCCGGGATAGATGTCCGCCCGTCGTGCCCTGCGCCAGCTTGCGTCGAGATTTTCCACGCCCAGCATGTTGGGATTGCGTGCAATCTGCGCGCCGTTCAGAGATCCGGCCGAGCAGCCAATGATCATATCAGGGAAGATGTCGCGCTCGAACAAGGCGCGCAATGCACCCACCTGCATGGACCCCAGATTGCCCCCACCGCTCAATACAAACGCCCGCATAAGGACCAACTCCTTGCTTCGGCCTGCGCAGGATGGCAGTCCGTCGTGCCGCCACTGGCAGTCGCTCTGCCCGGCGAGCAGCGATCGATTCTTGTTCAGTCGCGCCTACCAGTGTAGCGCCTTGCGGCGTGCGCTGCAATGTTCGCGCAGAGTCGCCTTGTATGCAATCCCCCTTCGGCCGGCGTGCGCTGTGGAGGAGATCTGCACGTGTAGACCGGCCGCCTGTGCGCAAAAACGGGCGGCGCACTTCTTGAGCATATATCTTGCGCATGGTATAATCATTGCGCTGAACCAATACGGGGAGCTTGGGAAGTCCAGGCTGAGAGGGTGGCATGACTTGCGTCTGCGCCACCGACCCGCTGACCTGATCCGGATAATGCCGGCGGAGGGACCAGAGGCGACCGTCGCCACCCTGCACGCCTGTATCCAGCCGGATACAGGCGTGTTTTCGTTGCCGGCTGCCACACGCCGTTGCTTTGAGGAGAAACCATGTCCAAACTAATGACTGTACTGACCGCGCTGCTCGTATTGGTTGCAGCCGCGGGATGCGTTTCCCCCACCGCCGCGCCCGCGGCCTCGGCGCGCACCACACTGGTAGTGGCCACGCATGACTCCTTCGCGGTAAGCGAAGAGGTGGTTGCTGCCTTTGAGGAGGCCAACAATGCCACCGTCCAGTTCCTTGCCCTGGGCGATGCCGGTGCGGCACTCAACAAGGTGATACTCAGCAAAGAATCGCCCCTGGCCGACGTCTTCTACGGCGTGGACAACACGTTGCTTTCGCGCGCACTGGCTGCGGACATCTTCGCACCCTACGCTTCGCCTCTGCTTAAGCAACTGCCTGCCGAAGCGCAACTTGACCCTGAGCAGCGCCTGTTGCCCGTGGACAGCGGCTTCGTTACACTCAACGCTGATCGCGCCTGGTTTGCCGAGCACAGCCTGCCGCTGCCCACAACGCTCGAGGATCTGACCGACGCGACCTACGCCGACTTGCTGGTTGTGGAGAACCCTGCCACATCGTCGCCCGGCCTGGCGTTTCTGGTGGCCACAATTGCCCACTTTGGCGAGGATCAGTGGCAGCCGTACTGGTCAGCGCTGCAAGCCAACGGCGTACTTGTCGTGGACGGCTGGAGTCAGGCCTACTATGAGCAGTTCACTGTTGGTTCGGGCGGAACGGGTGGACGGCCGCTCGTCGTCAGCTATACGACCAGCCCGCCCGCCGACATGATCTTTGCCACCGACGGGCGCACTGAACCGGCAAGTGTGAACGTGAACCTCGACGGCGGCGTCTTCCGTCAAATTGAGTTCGTGGGTATTCTAGAGGGGACCAAACAGCGGGCGCTGGCCGAGGCTTGGGTGGATTTCATGCTCGATACACTGTTCCAGAATGACATTCCCCTGCAAATGTTCGTCTATCCGCTTAACGCAGACGCGGCGCTGCCCGCAGTATTCACGGAATTTGCCGCGCTGCCAACCAACGCCGTGGAGATGGACCCGGCCACAATCGAGGCCAAGCGCGAGCTGTGGCTGCAGGCGTGGACGGAGATCATGCTGCGCTAACCATGAGTGCTTCCGCAAGGATCGTACGCGCGGCGGCGCTCATCTTCCCGCTGCTCTTTCTGGCGATCTTCTTCGTCTACCCGCTCTTCGCGATTATGCGGCTGAGCCTGTGGCCGGAGGGGGGGGCCGCACTGCAACCAGTGTTGGCGGCGGCGCGCTCGAGTGCGTTCTGGCGCATCCTCTGGTTTACCATCTGGCAGGCTGCAGCCTCTACTGCGCTGACGATGGCGCTGGGGCTGCCGCTGGCCGCAATCTTTGCGCGCTACACTTTTCCCGGTAAAAGCTTCCTGCGCGCGCTGACGACAATCCCCTTCGTGATGCCGACGGTGGTGGTGGGCGCCGCTTTCACCACGCTGATTGGCCCCACGGGGCTAATCAACAATTGGCTGCAAGGAGCGATGGGGCTTGGCGATCCGCCCATCCAGCTCATGAATACAATCTGGATCATTCTGCTGGCCCACGCCTTCTACAACATCAGCGTGGTGGTGCGCACGGTGGGGGGCTTCTGGGAGGAGCTAAACCCGGCGCTGGGCGAGGCAGGGCAGGTATTGGGCGCGCACGGCTTGCGCCTCTTCCGCACGGTGACGCTGCCGCTGCTGCTGCCCAGCATTACTGCTGCGGGGCTGCTCGTCTTCCTCTTCTGCTTCACCAGCTTTGGCGTCATTCTGATTCTGGGCGGGCTGCGCTTTGCCACGCTGGAGGTGGAGATTTACCGCCAGGCGGTGAACCTTTTCAATCTGCCCGTAGCTGCCTTCCTGAGCCTCGTGCAAATGGCGATTACCTTTGCCGTGATGGCAGTCTATACGCGTATGCAGGCGCGCGCGTCGCTTCCGCTCGAAATGCGGCCGCATGCGCGTCCGCCGCGCGCCGGCGGCAGTTGGCAGCACCGGCTGCTGGTGGGCAGCCTGCTCGCAGCCATGGTGCTGCTGCTGGTTGCACCGCTGCTGGCACTGGCGTGGCGCAGTGTGACATTGGGCGGCCACTTCACTCTGGATTACTATCGCGAGCTGGCCGTCAACCGCCGCCACAGCGCCTTCTTTGCGCCGCCTGTCACTGCCATCAGCAACTCGCTCATCTACGCTGCGGCGGCCACGCTGCTCAGCCTGCTGTTGGGGGTGAGCGGCGCATATGTGTTGGCGCGCCCACGCACGCTGGCCACCGCTGTGCTCGACCCGCTCTTTCTGCTGCCGCTGGGCACTTCTGCGGTAACGCTGGGCCTGGGCTACATAGTGGCCCTGGGCGCGTGGCGCACCTCGTTGTGGCTGGTGCCCGTTGCGCACACAATGATCGCAACTCCCTTTGTGGTAAGAACCTTCCTGCCGGCGCTGCGCTCGCTGGATCCGCGCCTGCGTGAGGCTGCCGCAGTGCTGGGCGCGGGGCCGCTGCGCAGTTGGTGGCAAGTGGATATGCCCATCCTGCGGCGCGCACTGCTTGTGAGCGCGGCCTTTGCGTTTACCATCAGCCTGGGTGAGTTCGGCGCAACGCTGCTGATCAACCGCCCCGATCGGCCCACCATGCCCATGGTAATCTACCGCGCGCTGGGGCAGCCGGGGTTGCTCAACTACGGTCAGGCGCTGGCCATGAGCACCATCCTCATGGCCGTGTGCATGGCGGCGCTGCTGCTGATTGAGCGCTTCCGCCTGCCCGGTGAGGAATTCTAGAACCTGCGACGCCAAGGCGCAGATACGCAAAGGAACGCAATGAGAGGCACCTCACCCCCGGCCCCTCTCCAGACTGGCTATGCTTTACCCACAAGTTTCCGCATTGGATGACTTGTCGCGGTCACTGCCTGGGCCTCATGATTGTTGACGAATTGTCGCTGTATTGGCGACTCGGCTCGCCGGGGTGGCCGAGGGTTGAAACCCCCGGCTAGCCAACCCAAGTCCACTCAAGTGGACTACGC